>NZ_CP046564.1:2891147-3212385 GCF_009818105.1 Bacillus sp. N1-1 | reverse complement strand
TCGTGCTAAAATTTCTATTCCTACAGAAGCCACTCGTGATGAAATGCAGGAAATTGCGTTAGAGCATGAGAAGATTAAAGGTCAGCTTGATGGCAAAACACTTCGCAAAGTTATTGCTGTTCCAGGTAAGTTAGTGAATATCGTAGCTAATTAACAACTAACCCTCTTCAATTGATGGAGAGGGTTTTAACTATGGAAATTTTGCTGAAAATGATTGAACAACATTTTGCATAACCTTTTCCTTTATTTGAGAATATTAGTAAGATGAAGTGAAGAGAGATTTCTTGTATTGAACAAACAAATCATGTACGATTGAATTTGTTAAAGTGAATATAATTGAAAAATCATATGAGAACTGTACGAAAGGGGTATGTTTTTTATGAGTAATGAAATTAAGACAGTAACACCTGAAGAGGTTGAAAAGCTAATCAATGATGGAAAAAACGTTTCGTTAATTGATGTACGTGAGGACGAGGAAGTAGAGGAAGGTATGATCCCTGAAGCGAAGCACATTCGTCTTGGTACTCTTCCTGAACGACTTGATGAAATAAACAAAGAAGAAGAGCATATTATGATTTGTCGCTCTGGACGTCGTAGTGAGCGTGCTTGCGAATATATGCAAGAAGCTGGTTATGAAGTAAGAAATATGGTTGGCGGTATGATGAAATGGGAGGGTAAACTAAAATAACCCTGCTAAAAAGGAGAGAGTTTGAATGGCGATATGGGGAATGGCTGGTGCAGTAATGGCTGCCTTGACTTTAGGATTATGGAGAGTGGTTTATCCTTATTCTTATATGAAGCCGATTCATATAGAACGGTTTGATGATGATAAATACTGTCTCATTGATGTGAGAGATTATATTCTTTCGCACCGTACGCCTTATGAAAAAGCAAAGAATATTCCGCTTTCTTATTTAGGAAGACAGACGAAAGAAAATGAAGTGTGTGATAAAGAGATTATCGTTCTTGCCGAGGATCGAAAAGCAGCAAGGCTCGCAGTGAAGATCCTGATGAAACAGCGCAAGCAACCTATTTATTACATGACCGTTTCGTAATGAAAACGTCTTTTGGAGTTGGTCTCTAAAAGACGTTTTCCTGAAGTGTTAATCCAAGTAAGTTGATGTGTTTAATAAATCATAGCACTTTTTTCCCCATGTTCCAAATAGATTGCTTAAAGAAATCTATTACTGCCTTCAATCTGGTATAATGATGGAAAAGACTAGACCGGGGTGTTGAAATGAAGGCAGATTTAATACGTGCTATGATGGACTTACAGGCACTTCAACAATTGCAGATAGGAAACACAGCGAAGCAGACGACCACTTTTTCCTTTACTGATATGCTTGAACAAGCTCTCTCTAATCAGAATCCTGTGCAAACCATTCCGGAATCAACACTTACTTCAATCCCGGTGGAATTATCTGCGCCATCCCAAATTCCAATCTCGTCTAACCCTTCTTATTCGTCTTCATCGCTTGAAATCGATGGCTATATTGAAGAATTATCGGTGAAATATGACGTCGATCCTAAGCTGATTCATTCCATTATTAAACAAGAATCAGGCTATAAGTCAGATAGCGTGAGTGGAGCTGGGGCTATGGGGTTAATGCAATTAATGCCTGCCACTGCCGCTTCATTAGGAGTAAAAGATCCTTTTGACCCTGGACAAAACATTGAAGGCGGCGTAAAGTACATTAAACAAATGATTAATAAATACAATGGAAACACTGAGCTTGCATTAGCCGCTTATAATGCCGGACCGGGAAATGTTGATCGGTACGGTGGAATACCTCCGTTCCAAGAAACACAAAATTATGTTTCAAAAGTAATGGGGAGTTATCAAGCATAAATTAGTTAAAGCTGTCTCACTCGACCGCACTTTAGCAGTCGTTAATGAGATAGCTTTTTTTTAAGGTTTCATTTCATAATGGAATTTCTTTTGACTTCGTTATGTTCGGAGCGAGAGAATAAAAGCAGGTCTGAAAGAAGATACAAATTATTGATATACTAAACATGAGGTGACTAATTTGAACGAATTTACTACATTGGGACTGGACTCTCGTCTCATTAAGCAACTTGAAGCTCAGGGCATCGATACCCCAACAGACATTCAAAGAGAAACGATTCCCGTAATGTTACAGGGAAAAGACGTCATTGCCCAGGCGCAGACGGGTACGGGAAAAACATTCGCTTTCTTGCTGCCAATTCTTGAGAAAATAGACACAGAAGCACCAGAAGTACAGGCTCTCATTGTGACTCCAACTCGTGAGCTTGCCATCCAGATTACTTCAGAATTGATGAAGTTAGTTGAAGAGCGAGATGACGTCAATGTTCTAGCTGTTTATGGTGGTCAGGATGTAGAAAGACAGATCAAGCATCTTAATAAGCAAGTACACATTGTTGTCGCAACGCCTGGACGCCTGTTAGATCATGTTCGAAGAGAAACTATTGATTTATCTCATACTTCTTATCTTGTGTTAGATGAAGCCGATCAAATGCTTCATATAGGTTTTCTTAGAGAAGTAGAAGATATTATAAATGAAACGCCTGAAAGCCGTCTAACCGCCTTGTTCTCAGCTACGATGTCGAGTGATATTAAACAACTTGCCAAGCGGTTTATGCGCTCCCCTGAGAAAATTAGAGGGAAAGAGAAAGGGAAAACGGTTGAGGAAATTGAACAATTTGTGATTGAAACAACAGACCGACGAAAATTTGGCTCCCTTACTGAAACAATTGACGAAGTTCGTCCGTTCCTCGGAATTATTTTCTGTCGTACGAAGCGAAGGGTTAGTAAATTAAATGGTGATTTGAAAGCAAAAGGATATTTATCCGATGAGCTTCATGGTGATTTATCTCAGTCGAAACGAGAAAGTGTAATCAAACGATTCCGTGATGCGAAAATTCAGCTTCTTGTTGCCACAGATGTGGCAGCGCGAGGGCTTGATATTGAAGGTGTAACGCACGTTTTTAACTACGACATTCCTCAAGATACAGAAAGTTATATCCACCGGATTGGTCGAACGGGGCGTGCTGGTGGAGATGGTGCATCGTATACGTTCATAGCTGCCAAGGATCAATCATTTATTCAAATGATTGAAAAAGGTATCGGTAAGAAACTTGCTAGAAAAACCGTTGAAGGTGCACTGCCAGACGGTGAAGAGCGTAATGAAGAAAGAAGAAATGATCAAAGAAGTAGATCCAGTCATTCTTCTCGTAAGACTGTTTCTTCGAACAATCGAAATCGAAATAGCGGAAGAAACCGAAACAAACGATAAAAGAAAGAGAGGGATCGTCCATAGGACGATCCCTCTCTTTTGGTTGGTGATTCGAATTATGATCAACTTAAATAGCAGAAGTTTTATTTCTTTCAGCAGCGCTTTTTCCTGCTGTATACCCTGTTACAAAGGCGGAAGTGATGTTGTAGCCGCCGGTATAACCGTGGATATCGAGCACTTCTCCACAGAAGTAAAGACCTGTGGTGAATTTTGAAGCCATTTCTTTCGGATGTATTTCTTTGAGAGATACTCCCCCACCCGTTACGAAAGCTTTATCAATTGGAAGCGTACCATCGATCGCCACTTGGAATTGCTTTAATAAACGTACGTATTCACGCACTTTCTCCTTCGATAAGTGAGCATACGTCGTGTCAGGTGAAATGTCTGCTTTAGTAAATAAGAAGAGCATGTATCGCTCTGGTACTTTGCTTTTCCAGATGTTTTTAATCGCTTTTTTAGGCTCTTCTTTTGCGAGCTTCATATGCTCACGAAACAATTCTTCTTCGTTTTGATCGGGTACGGCATCAATTTGCAGGGGAATGTACTGCGCATTGAATTTTTTCATTGCTTTCACAACGTATTGACTGCAACGAAGAACGGCAGGGCCAGAAAGTCCAATATGTGTAAAAATCATGTCCCATCGATGTGTTTTAATCACCTTGCCCTTTGGGTTAAGAACAGAAAGCGCAACATCTCTAAGCGATAAGCCCTGCAGTTCCTTATTTGTAATAAAAGCTTCATTAGAAGTAAGGGGGACTTCAGTGGGGTATAGATCTGTAATCGTATGACCACCTTCTTCCGCCCATGCATAACCATCGCCGGTTGAACCCGTATGAGGGACAGATTTCCCTCCAACTGCAATAACCACGTTGGATGAGTGAATGTCTTCTTTAGTTTTAAGTCTTACACCTGAAACGGCCCCATCTTCATAAAGAACTTTCTCAACTGGGGTATTGACTTGTATTGTCACATTTAAGTGTCGTACTTTATCTAGTAGTGCATTCACAACAGACTTTGCATCATCAGTGACGGGGAACATTCTGCCATGATCTTCTTCTTTTAACTTAATACCAAGGTCTTCAAAGAATGTGATAATGTCTTCATTATCAAAAATGTTAAATGCGCTGTATAAGAATTTTCCGTTTCCTGGAATGAATTTGATTAGTTCATCAAGTGGAAGTCGGTTTGTTACGTTACAACGACCGCCTCCAGAAATCGCTAGCTTTCGTCCAAGCTTATTCCCTTTATCAACGAGAAGCACTTTTGCTCCATGTTCAGCCGCTGATACAGACGCCATGAGTCCGGACGGACCTCCGCCAATCACAATGACATCATAGTTCATACTTACACCTCTCTCATTTTGCTACACTCAAACATACCATAATTCACTCACCTTAATAAAGTTTCACAAAAATTTATATTTGTTGTTACTAGCTAAATAGCTTAAAATGGAGAAGTGTATTTATAGAACTGTTGAAAATTGTTGATAGATGACGAATGGATCTAGTTGAATGGTTAGAAGTAGGAGATGGAGAAATGTCTGATTCAAATGTGATTAGAGGGACGATGCTGTTATCAGCAGCTACCCTTTTTTCTAGAATAATTGGTATGATTTATATGTTTCCTTTTACAGCTCTTGTTGGTACGCAGGGTGTAGCCCTTTATCAATATGCTTATACTCCATATACGATAATGCTTAGCCTGTCCACGGTGGGGATTCCGCTTGCTGTCTCGAAGTTTGTTTCGAAATATCACACGCTTGGAGATTACCGAACGGGAAGAAGACTTTTTAAGTCGGGACTTCTTTTAATGGCGCTTACTGGATTTGTAGCATTTTTAGCCCTTTTCCTTTTAGCCGAACCAATTGCGCGTATTGTAATTGATGAGGGGAAAGAAGGGAATACAATTGCCGATGTTACATTGGTTATTAGGGTCGTGAGTATGGCGCTATTAATTGTGCCAATCATGAGCTTAACGCGCGGGTTTTTCCAGGGGCTACAATCGATGGGACCAACAGCTGTTTCACAAGTCGTTGAACAAATTTTCCGTATTGTATTTATCCTTGTTTCCAGTGTTATTATCATTAAATTTATGGATGGGGATGAAGCGACGGCCGCTACCTACGCCACTTTTGGTGCATTTGTTGGGGCGGTTGGCGGATTGCTTGTTGTTTTCTGGTATTACAGAAAGCGAAAGCCAACGCTAGATCGACACCTTGCTGAAAGTACGGTAGATCATGAAGTATCCTTAAAAGATATGTATAAAGAAATCATTACGTATGCTCTTCCGTTTGTTGTAGTCGGTTTGGCGATTCCTTTATATTTGCAAATTGATACGTTACTCATTAATCCAGCATTGAAGAGTATTGGTTACGATAAACCTGCATATGAAGAAGTGTTTGCGATTATCACGGGCCTTGCTCATAAGTTAATTATGATCCCAGTATCACTTGCTACTGCTCTTTCAATGACGATTATACCAGCTATTACGAAATCATTTACAGCTAATCGTGAAGGATCATTGCAAAATCAGCTAACGCAAACGTTCCAAATTTTATTATTCTTGACGACTCCGGCTGCAATAGGGTTAGCCGTTTTATCTGAACCGATTTTTAGAGTTCTTTATCCGACGGTAAATCAAGATCTTGGTAGCTGGTTATTAATGTGGTATGCGCCTACGGCTATATTATTTGCCCTCTTTTCTGTAACAGCTGCGATTTTACAGGGAATTAATAAACAGAAGTTTGCCGTCTATAGTTTACTCGCTGGTCTTGTCCTTAAAGCTGGACTAACTTATCCCTTTGTCACAATGTTTGAGGGGAAAGGATCTATTCTTGCGACAAATATTGGTTTACTAACGTCGGTTATTATTACAATCGCTGTAATTAAGAAATATACAGATTACGAGTTTGGATTCCTCTCAAGAAGGTTACTCCTTATTGGAATTTTCGTCGTAATCATGGCAGCTGCTTCCAAATTAGCCATTCTTCCATTGGAATCGGTTATGCCTGATTTATACCTTTCGACAAGTGAAGGCGGAAGCATGTTGTATTCGATCATCAATTTACTAATTGGCGTTACGGTGGGAGGAATTGTATTTCTATGGCTATCGTATCGTTCCAATCTAGCGGGATTAATTTTAGGTGAACGATTCTCATTTCTAAAAAGACGTTAAAAAATGAAGGCCCCTTGAGGCCTTCATTTTTTATGAGTGGAATAATCGATAAGGCTAATAGCCGTAGTCCTCATCACGTATCCCGATCTGTCTCTCAATTCTTGTAATTCTCCGATCCTGTCGTCGTAGCTGGCGCTCAATCTGTCTGAGCTGTTGTTCGATATTTCCAGGATATCCTGGTTGGCCGGGATATCCTGGCTGTCCTGGATAACCTGGAAAGCCAGGGTACATTTGAAACTGCTGCCCTTGCTGCCGATCATAATCATACATACACAACGCCTCCTTTTATAGGTACTTGATAGTGTATGTAAAGGCTGGGCAGTGTTGCTGGGCATGTGTCCCGTGTTATACTGAGTTTTTCTGATACCAACTGAGTTGCTCTCCGATCCCAAGTCCTTTTAATGGCACTTCATACACATAGTTGAATCGGTTAAGCTGAGGCTCAAGGTGTTTTCGATAAACGGAGCCACCGTGTAAACACACGAGAATATCCGTAGAAGTCTCATGTTGAGAGAATTGCTCAATAACTTTTTGAGCCCATTCTTCTCGTTGATGATGGGAGAATGTTTTAATTGAGACGTCATAGGGGTCCATGATGTCTTCTGGTAATAAAAGTCCATCTTTGGCATTATAGAAATACATGCGGTCATAATGCTGAGATGCGTATTCTAACGTTTTTTGAAATAAAGGACTTTGGTAAAATTCCGTCACAGGTGCAGATTTATTACTTTTTTTGCGTGCTGTTGCTAAAAGTCCAACTTTCACAGTCATACGATTCACTCCAAACGTGCATTTTGGCATTTATCGTTTACATACCCTTACTAACCAAAAAGTATGCTAAAAAAACAAATAAATAGTGGAAAAAATATGGAAAAGGAGAGGTTGAAATGCGTTTAGATAAATTATTAGCGAATATGGGCTACGGCACGAGGAAAGAAGTAAAAAAACTTTTGAAAACAGGCGTGGTTCGTGTTGATGAAGAGGTGATTAAGGATGCGAAGCAACATATCGATCCTGAAGAAAATCACGTAACAGTTTATGAAGAAACCGTAGAATATCGGGAATTCATTTACCTTATGATGAACAAACCGGCTGGGGTCATTTCAGCAACGGAAGATGAAGAAGAAACTGTCATTGACATACTCATTCCTGAGGATCAAGTTTTCGAACCATTTCCAGTAGGGCGATTAGATAAAGATACCGAAGGATTATTAATCATCACGAATGATGGTAAACTAGCTCATCATTTAACGTCACCAAAACACCATGTTCCGAAAACTTATTATGCCAAAATTAGCGGTGTTGTATCAGAAGAAGATGTTCGTGCTTTTGAAAAAGGCGTCACTCTTGATGATGGATATGAAACAAAGCCTGGAGAGTTAACGATTTTAAGTGCTGCTGAAGAATCCGAAATTGAGCTTACAATTCATGAAGGGAAATTTCATCAAGTAAAGCGTATGTTTGAAGCGGTAGGCAAGAAAGTCGTTTATTTGAAGCGCATTCAGATGGGAGATATTCATCTTGATCGTGACTTGGAACCTGGGGAATACAGAGAGTTAACTGAGGAAGAGGTAACCATTCTACAGAAGTAATGGGTTGTTTCCTTACGACTGACTTGGGGAATAGCATAAGTAGTTAGTTGTGAAGGAGAGGATTTTTTAATGATTAAGGTTGGAAAAGAAATTCAAGGTCATAAGTTTAAAAATGAATCATCTGCTGAATTGATTGTGAAACAAGTTTACTTTGATCAGACGCTTCGGCAAGCAACATATGTTGAGGTTGAGAAAAAAGAGATATCCAACGAGAAAGATGCCATTCCTGATCATCACGCAGATGAAATGCTTCACTCTATTCAAGCTTCAGGAGGACAATTTACACCTGATAATTATCCAGTCACAGACGATGATCGTAAAGAACGAGATGCAAATGAAACAATGATTGTTTCATTTAGTCAATTATCCTGGCAAAATGATGTCTATTCGCTTCGTGAAAGTCAGGATGAAATTCAAGCGACTGTTTTAGCTGATCAATGTTCTTATAAATCGTTAAATAAAGCTCAAGTTTTAACAGAAAGCGGAGAAGAACTTGGCAAGGTGAAAGAAATTGTAATTGACAAAAGTGGTAGGATCAAGGGATTTGAGCTTTCAGAAGGCTTTTTATCCAATTTTCTTTCCAGTGATCATCCATTCTTAAAAGTGGATGAAACAGTGAAGTATCAGCACGATAAAATTATTGTACCTACAGACGATCAACATAGAATAAAAAAAGCGTAACATTAGAAAAGCCCTGCTTTATCAAAGCGGGGCTTTTTTAAACTAAATAAAGGCTTTCGTCACAGTGTATCGACGAGAAGCCCGGTGTAGCATATTATTTACATTATCCAACTTTAACTCTCTTGCTTGTTGTTGTCCAGAATCCTCGGTTTGGGCTTTTGACTAATTCATTGTAGGCCAGTACATTTAAATCTCTTTGAACTGTTCGCTGGGTAATCCCAAACTCTTCAACTAACTCATTTGTGCTGACAGTACCATGCTTGCTAATAAATAAATAGATGGACTTGATACGGGTCATCATACGATCAGTTGAAGTAATACTCAAAGAACCACTCCCTAACATGTAATCAATGCCTTATCCCTAGCATAAAACGTAACTATTAAAACCATATGAAGGAAACGTTAAGATATACTTAATTTCTACATCTTCCTTCGATTTTTCATGAAAGTTTGGCTATTTGCTCCGATTAAGACTGGAAGTGATTTCTGGATGTGTTGGGTTCCCCAACTTGGTGTATTGACGAATAGGTCGTACCACTTTCATAAGATAAGCGATTGATTGGCATTATAATTTAATTCCACTCCTACTGCCATTTCCCTCTTTTGGGCCAACTTACACCCCCTCTTTAAAGTTTATTTTACAATAATTCTGTTATTTCGGCAAAAAATTTCATTTCGTTTGGCTTAATCTTCCTTAACGAACATTCCTTTGCTATTCTTAAAGTACGATTACGATGAGAGGAGGGAGATTTACGTGCTTTTTCGGATCTTTCTAAAAAATGCCATTAAATTAAACAATCGATTTATGCTAGCTGTGGCTTTCATTCTAGTAGTCGCTAGTACAGTAATCATGCGGCTCATTGAACCAGAGACGTTTCCATCTCTATTTGATTCTCTCTGGTGGGTGATGACAACGGTAACGACAGTAGGGTATGGAGATTACTTCCCGATCACGATTGCCGGAAGAATGTATGCGATGTTTCTTTATATTGTCGGTATTGGCTTAATTGGTGTTGTTATTGGAAAGTTTGTTGATGGGTTTTCAGAGATTAAAAAGCGAAAGGAGGAAGGCAAAATGCCCTATCAAGGTTACAATCATATCGTCATTATTGGGTGGTCGCAAAAAGCTGCTTACGCGGTCTCGGAAATTATGGATTCTGATCAGTGCGAGATTGTCATTATTGACAAATTAGAAAAAGCTCCATTAATCGAAGAGAATATTCACTATATACAAGGTGATGCTGCAGAAGAAGCAACACTTAACAAAGCTGATATTATGAATGCGAAAGCGGTTCTTATCTTTTCCGATGATACGATACATGATGCTCTTCTCGCAGATGGAAAGTCACTCATCATTGCTAGTTCAATTGAACGACTTTCAACCGATATTCATACAACGGTAGAAGTAATGAAGGAGGAGCATATAAAGAATTTTACACATGTTCAGGTTGATGAGTTCGTTCTTTCACATGAAGCTGTATCCCGAATGGCTGTACGGTCCGCTTTTACAAAGGGAATATCAGGTGTGTACTCGCAGCTGTTAAGTAGGGGCCATGGAGATAATTTATATGAAATCGGTGTGCAGCAAGAGTGGGATACATATCGGGATGCTTTTCAGAGCCTACTGCAACAAGGAGCTACGCTCATAGCCGATGGAGATCGGATGGATATTAATCGACGACTGGATGAATCGATTCCGGAGAATGCAAAACTCTTTGTCATTTGTGATCACGAAGTTTATGAAAGAATAAAAGGGGTGAAGTAAAATTGAATGATGTGAATTGGAAGGAAGAAGTGCTTAGTCGAAAAGAAGCGTTAATTAATGACTTAGAAGGTCTATTGAGAATAGAGAGTATTTTAGATGAAGAGAATCGTACAGAGGATGCTCCCTTCGGTTCTGAAGTGAAAAAGGCGCTTGATTATATGCTTAATATAGGGAAGCGTGATGGCTATCAAACAAAAAATGTGGAACAGGTTGCAGGACATTTAGAGTTTGGCCAGGGTGAAGATATAATCGGTATTTTGTGCCACGTTGATGTTGTTCCAGCGGGGAATGATTGGACAACCCCTCCCTTTACTCCGGATGTTCGAGAAGGAAAGATGTATGCAAGAGGAGCGATTGATGACAAGGGGCCGACGATTGCGGCTTACTGGGCAATGAATATCGTCAAGGAACTTTATCCAGCGCTTTCAAAAAGAGTTCGAATGATTGTTGGTACAGATGAAGAAAGCTCATGGCGATGTGTCGATACCTATTTTAACCATGAAGAAATGCCAACAATGGGCTTTGCACCTGATGCGGTTTTCCCGATTATTCACGCTGAAAAAGGGATTGCAGACTTTGAATGGATTTTTCCTGTGAATGAAGAAAAAAAGGAAGCTTTCCTTCTTTATTCTTTTCATTCTGGACAGCGTTTGAATATGGTTCCAGATCATGCAATAGCAAAATGTCAGAGTAGTGAAGACCAATTACTTGACGTCAAAAAGGAATTCGAGCTATTTTTAAATGATAAAAACCTTAAAGGGAAAGCGACGCTGGATAAGCAATTAACGCTGGAAATACAAGGTGTATCCGTTCATGGCTCTGCCCCTCATGAAGGTGTAAATGCGGCGTTTCGTTTAGCGGAATTTTTGGAAGGACTGTCTCTTGATCAAAACGGATCTGCCTACATTAACTTTATCACCAAATGGTTACAGGATGATTTTACTGGGGAGCGCCTTGGCGTCTCTTTCAAAGATAGCATTACAGGATCACTGACGATGAATGCAGGTACTTTCGACTATCAAGCGAGCCAACAGGGACGAATTGGCATTAATCTTCGATACCCAGTAACGTGTCAGTTTGATAATGTGAAACAAACGTTTGAAAAGGTAACCGCTCCAATGTCAGTGGAGATGAAAGTGATTGATCATATGACACCGCATCATGTGCCACAGGATCATGAGCTTATTCAGAAGCTTCAACACGTTTATGAAAAGCAAACAGGCAAAGAAGCAAAGCTTCTATCAATAGGTGGAGGAACGTATGCCCGCTCACTAAAAGCAGGAGTGGCATTTGGAGCCCTTTTTGAAGGAAAGCCTCAATTAGCACATCAAAAAGATGAATATGTGGACATCGAGGATTTATTAAAAGCGGCAGCGATATATGCTGAAGCGATTTATGAACTCGCAAAATAATAGAATGAGCGCCATGCCGGTAGCGGCATGGCGCTGACTAGTTACAATTCAAATGTGCTGTCTTTTGGAAATTCTATAGAGAACTGAATAAATCACTTGATAAATAACGTTCGCCAGAATCACATGTCATTGTAACAACAACTTGGTTGGGTGATAAACGCTCAGCAACTTGCATGGCCGCAAAGACGGCAGCCCCTGAAGATGGACCCACAAGTAATCCTTCTTCCCTAGCTAATTTACGCGTCACTTCATAAGCTTGCTCATCAGTAATTTTGATAATTTCATCATAGACTGAGGTGTTCAGGATATCAGGTATGAATCCTGGGCTTGTCCCTACGAGCTTGTGTTTTCCAGGTTTACCGCCAGATAAAACGGGAGATCCCTCAGGTTCAACCACGTGCACAGTAAGATCGGGGAAATGTTCTTTTAAAACTTCACCTGTCCCGGTTACAGTTCCGCCCGTTCCGGCTGTTGAAATAAAGGCAGCAGGAGTGACGCCGAGTTGCTTCATTGCTTCTACAATTTCAAGCGCTGTTGAAGTGCGATGGGCATCTGGATTTGCAGCATTTTCGAATTGCATTGGAATAAAGCTATCTTTAATGGTTTCGGCAATTTCTTTTGCTTTGTTAATTGCACCAGGCATTTTCTCAGAAGATGGCGTGAGAACAACTTTCGCACCGTATGCTTTAAGAAGTTTAATGCGTTCTTGTGTTGCGTTATCAGGCATGACAATAATAGCAGGATACCCTTTTGCAGCGGCGTTCATGGCAAGTCCAATGCCGGTATTGCCCGAAGTTGGCTCAATAATTGTGGAGCCTGCTTTAAGTAAGCCATCTTCTTCTGCTTTAACAATCATATTATACGCTGCGCGATCCTTTACGCTCCGACTTGGGTTAAAGTATTCTAGCTTTGCATATATTTTTGCGCCATTTGGATTCGGGACTCGATTTAATTTGAGTAGTGGCGTATCTCCAATAAGATCGGCCATATTTTCATAGATCATGTAAGCACATCCTTTTCATACAAGTTAAGGGTCATTTTCTAATTTATTGGTCAGTATAGAAAGTGAGGAGATGATCACTCCCATTAAACGATATTTTCTAATACTGTTCCCCATTATAACAAAAGATAAATCTTTCGTAATAAAATCAAGCTTATGAGTAAAAAAATAAAAGATTATTCAGATTGTTTGATAGAATAGAAAAAGGATAGAAGGAGTGGACATGTTGAATACTCATTACTTTATTGCCCTCCCCATCCAACCACATCTTAGAAAGACACTTCAAGAGATTCAAATGAAGACTCATTTAGGATTTTTTAAGCATATCGTTTATCCTGAAGATTTTCATATTACGGTGGCTTTTTTAGGCGGAGCGGATGAAAGGCAGCTGTCAGATTTACATGAAGGTTTACAAAGGGTAGCAAAGGTCATGCAACCTTTTAAATTAGAAGTGGAAGGTTTACATTATTTTGGTTCCGAAAGTCGACCACGTGTGCTTTATGCAGATGTGATAAGAACGAACCAATTGGAAAAGCTCCATCAAGAAGTAATCCAAATGTGTCAATTTGCAGGATTTTCACTTAAAGAAAGGGAATACTCCCCACACGTGACACTTGCAAAGAAATGGTATGACCCTACTAAAGAAATAAAACCTAACTGGCCAACACTTAAACGTGAAAGTCAGGAAGTATCGAGTGTGAAGTTATATCGAGTAGCACCCGATGAAACCCCAAGGTATAAAGGTGTTGCGGCTTATGAGTTTACGCATTAATAAATACCTTATCATGTTATTACAAATTGGTCTTTTGTTTGGGTTTTATCTTGTGGGGGGCTATCTTCAAACAACATTAACACTTCCTGTTCCAGGGAGTGTCGTAGGGATGCTAATTCTTCTAATCGGGCTTTATCTAAAATGGATTCCGATTCGATGGATTTCTCAGGGGGCATCAGCATTATTAAATCATTTACCGTTATTATTCGTACCAGTCACAGTCGGTATCATGCAACATCTCGACTTCTTTAGCGGGAAGAGTCTCTGGTTAGTTCCAATCGTCCTCGTCAGTACGTGGATCGTAATGGGGGCGACGGGGCTACTTGGCCAGTTTCTTGCTAATCGAAAGGAGTGGGATAGATGATGCTACTGCAAATGTTTTTTTGGCTATTTATCACATTATTGTTATACGTTGTGTTCCGCCGACTCTATCAGTTATTACCGTACCCTTTTATGATTCCTGTATTAACGTGTACGGTGGTTCTTGTAGTGGTTTTAACGTCATTTGATGTTTCGTATGACACCTATTTTAGTGGAGGTCAATGGATTGACGCGTTGCTAGGTCCTGCTATCGTCGCACTTGCTTTTCCACTATATAAGCAGAGGAAATTATTAAATAAGTTTAAAGTTGAAATTTTTGCAACGGTTTTAACAGCAAGTCTTCTAGGGATATTGTCGGGATATTGGTTAGCGGTCGTGAGTGGATACAACGAAATGATTGTGTCGACAATTATTTCTAAAAACGTAACGACTCCAGTAGCGATGGAAGTAGCTAGCATGACTGGTGGAGAACCAGCATTTGCCGTTATATTCGTAATGATTGCAGGAATAGGTGGAGCAGTAACTGGTCCTTGGTTATTCCAGCTTCTGGGCATATCGAACTTTCTTGGAATCGGTATGGCTTTCGGTGGTGCATCGCATGCGATAGGTACAGCAAAGGCACTCGAATATGGCGAGCGAGAAGCTGCAATAAGTTCAATAGGTTTAAGTTTATGCGCCCTGTGCGTTTCGATCCTTGGACCGCTCTTATTAAAATGGATTTCTTGAATTTTTTTATGAAACAAATGTCAAAATGAATTTTTGAAAATAAGATAGGTAATGGAAAAAGGTTGTAAGCATCTCCGCAAAGGATGGGATTCATATGATACGAGATTATTCTGCATACAAAAAAGTGAGCCAGGCTTTTACAGCATATTGGGATGACTTTCATACCATTACGGTAATGGCTAATATCTCGTTAGATGTTAAGGATGCCTACACCCTTACTGATGGCCATTTAGACATTCCGATTGAAGTAAAAGAAAACTCAAAAATGGGTAAGAAGAGATTAATTTCATTACAGGTCGATCGTGAGTACATGCCCGGGAATAATTACTACCTCATTCACTCAAGTGGTGAGACCAGTCTTGTTTTTACAGGAAAAGTTGTAAGAACAGATATGTTTGATGACCGCTATTATTATGATGGTGAATTAGGAGCCCTATTAACTGAAAATGGGACGGTATTCCGAGTTTGGGCACCAACAGCAACAGATGTTATTGTTAACATCTATAATGACACGTTCCAAAAAATAAAAGAATTGCCAATGTTGAAGCAAGAGCGCGGTGTGTTTGAAGGATCATCAGCTGATGTTTCAGAAGGGGCGCTCTATACTTACAGCGTGAATGTTAATGGTGAATGTCGAGAAACCATTGATCCTTATGCAAGAGCAGCTACTTCAAACTGCAAATTTGGAATGGTGATCAATCCTTCCCATACGAATCCGGAGGGGTGGAATCCTTTCAGTAAACCTTCTTTTGCGAAGCCTTCTGACGCGATCATATACGAATTACACGTTAGAGACTTTAGTGTTCAAGCAAAAAGTGGATTGAAAAATAGAGGGAAGTATAAGGCTTTTACAGAAGAACCGCCTGATAAAGATGGCATTCCAGCAGGGATTAACTATATTAAATGGCTCGGGGTTACACACGTTGAACTTCTTCCTATTCAGGATTTCGGCAGTGTCGATGAAATGAAAGTCCCTCCATCCTATAATTGGGGATATGATCCAATTCATTATTTTGTTCCAGAAGGTAGCTATTCACTAAACTCTCATGAACCGTATACGCGTATTCGAGAAGTGAAGGAAATGATTCAGAAGCTTCATGAAAAAGGTTTAAGGGTCATTATGGACGTCGTGTTTAATCACGTCTATCAACTTCATGCTTCTCCATTAGAAAAGGTTGTACCTGGTTACTATTTTCGGTTTGATCATGGTGGAAAACCTTCGAATGGAACGGGTGTAGGAAACGATACAGCTTCTGAAAGAAGAATGATGAGGAAATTAATTGTCGATTCGGTTGTTTACTGGGCAAAAGAATATGGCATTGATGGCTTTCGCTTCGACTTAATGGGAATTCATGATAAAGAAACCATGAACGAAGTACGCTATGCTCTTGATTGCATAGATCCAACGATTCTTGTGTTTGGTGAAGGCTGGCATATGAACACCATTCTACCTGACCATCGAAAAGCAATGAGTGGCAATGCTCGAGAAACCCCTAGAATCGGCTATTTTAACGACCATTTCCGTGATTCTGTTAAAGGGAAGTTATTTGATACACGCTCCACTGGCTTTGCAAATGGAAACTTTTCAGTTAAAGAAGAGGTAAAGAAGTGTATAATGGGGAGTGTTGAGGATAAATTCATTACAGCATCTCAGTCCATTAATTATGTAGAATGTCATGATAACCATACACTTTGGGATCGCCTGAATCGGAGCCATCCAGGAGTAAGCGAGGATGTCAAACAGCGTATGCATCGTCTCGCGACGGCGATCACCATTCTTTCGCAGGGGATCCCATTCATTCATGCGGGACAGGAATTTTTCCGCACAAAAAATGGAGTAGAAGATAGCTATAAATCTCCTGATAAAATTAATCGCTTTGATTGGCAAAGAATGAGAGCTGTTCAAGCAAACGTCAAGTATATTCGAGGGTTAATTTCAATTAGAAAACATTTTGAGGCGTTTCGAATGGCTGAACGACATGAGATGAATCGCATTTCCTTTATCGATTCTCCAGGTCCAATTCTTGCTTATCGCATTCATCAACAGCACTCGTCTGAATCCATTGTCGTCATTCATAACGGCGGCTTCCATGACGATATTATCGATATCGGTGATGGTGAGAAATGGATTCTTGCCGATGGAGAAGTAGCAAGCGTTGAACCGATTAGAAAAACAACAGATAAATTGCTCTCAGTAGCGCCATTTAACACAATTATTTTAATAACAAATGATTAACACATGAAGATTTCGTCAACGTGTGTTATAATTTTTTATTCGTAGACGGTTTTTAGCTAGGTCCGGAGAAAAAACCGCTAAAAACGCAAAACTTCCAGAATCTACAAACTAACGGAAATCGAAGGTGAAATTGTTGGATAACATTTTAGGCGAAGGCTGGCAGGTTACGCCCGCTGGCGGAGCGACAGGCGAAGCATACTTAGCTCAATATGGAGACGAGAAATTATTCCTAAAACGGAACTCCTCGCCTTTTCTGGCTGTTTTGTCGGCGGAAGGAATTGTACCGAAACTTCTCTGGACCAAGCGACTTGAGAATGGAGACGTTATTACAGCCCAAAAGTGGTTGCCGGGGAGGGAACTGAAGTCCCATGAAATGAAGCAGCCGCGAGTGGCACAAATGCTTTATAAAATTCATCGTTCTTCAGAACTTCGAAGGATGCTTAATCGTCTCGGGAAAAAACCTCTTTCACCAGACGTCATTTATCAAGATTTATTACAAAAGTTTGAGAATCATCATCGCAGAGACGTTGAAGTGATTCGAGCCCTTTCTTACCTGGCTGCTAATAAAAATGATCTTGAGAACGTGGAAAAGGTTGTATGTCATTGTGATGTCAATCATAATAATTGGATGTTTAGTGAGGAAGGGAATCTATATTTGATTGATTGGGACGGAGCAGTTGTGGCAGATCCTGCGTTAGATATCGGAATGCTGCTATACTGGTACCTTCCAAAAGAGGAGTGGGAAGAATGGCTCACTCATTATGGATTGGAAAATACAGAAAGCCTGCGCCACCGCATGTACTGGTATGTGGTAGCGCAGACGCTCTTGTCCATCTATTGGTACGATCTCAAAGGATTAAACGGAGAAGTTGAATTCTGGAAAAAAGATCTGGAAAATTTAAACCACTATCGACTTATTGATACCGATCAATAGTATCAACCCACTGGCTAAGATGAGGCTGGTGGGTTTCTATATGGTTTAATAAATTGGATTCTGTTGCTCCAGTAGCGCTATATTGTTGAATTTGACCAAGTACCTGCTTAATCTCTGGCGCAACACCTTCGTTTTGCTGTAAAGCTGTTGCCAAACGCTGAACTTGCTCACATTCTGAAGATGTTCCTGTGCAATCGATATGATGGTTCTTAAGAATGTCAGCCAGAATAAAAAGCTGATCTCGATGTGAGAGTGGCATGAATTTTCCTCCTTATTTGTACTACTAAGTAGCGTGTGCATGTAAGGAGGAATTATGCTTATCGCTATACGAAAAAACACGGATTTCTCCGTGTTTTACATATGCTTCATTATTTTGTATCACCTTTTGCACCCCAGCCGAAAAGCGCAACAATGGAAACAATGATTACAATCCATGGTGCCCACATGATAAGAAAGTGTTCCAATTCTTCACCCTCCTCTCTCTTCATATCATAACTGATATGATGGAAGTTTCACCACGTTATTTTTTACAATTTGACTACTATTTCATACCCTTTCCTCCACCTTTCTATTCTTATGATTTCATGGTAAAATGTCGATTGTGTGAAAACGGTAATTAGACTATAAGGAAGTGAACATATGCGTCAACGCAATAAACCCTGGGCAGAAGAAATGTTTGCAGATCACCCACAATTCGTACCTACCACCCCTTCCGAAAGAAAAGGGAGCTGGAAAGACGTCTTTCAAAATAATAACCCCATTCATCTAGAAGTTGGAACGGGGAAAGGGCAATTTATTATTGGCATGGCGAAACAGAACCCTGATGTGAATTACATTGGGTTAGAATTATCGTCAAGTGTTATGGTGTCAGCTTTAGAAAAGTTAATCGTAGAAGATGTACCGAATGTCCGCTTGCTGAATGAAAACGCACAGGATCTTCAATCGCTTTTTGAAGAAAATGAAGTTAGCCGCATTTATTTGAATTTTTCAGATCCTTGGCCAAAAAATCGCCATGAAAAAAGAAGACTTACCTATAAAACGTTTCTGGATTTGTATCGTGTTGTGATGAGCCAGAAAGGCGAAGTTCATTTTAAGACAGATAATCAGGGCTTATTTGAATATTCCCTTCACAGTTTCTCTGCATACGGCATGACGTTAAATCATGTAAGCCTTGATTTGCATCAAAGTGGTATGGAAGATAATGTTATGACGGAGTATGAAGAAAAGTTTTCATCAAAAGGAAGCCGGATTTATCGGTGTGAAGCAAAATTCAGAATTTGAGTCGCTTAGCGCGACTCTTTTTTTGATTGTCATTGAAAGCGATTTCTTTTAGTGAGAAGATAGACATAATCGTAGAAGGGGGTTTTGTAATGGAACAGTTACAAGTAGGTACACTATCAATTACGTGGCTTAGAGGTGGGGTTACTCATATGGATGGTGGCGCGATGTTTGGAGTTGTACCAAAACCGCTCTGGAGCAAGAAATACCCTGTAAATGAGATAAACCAAATCGAGCTTCGAACGGATCCGCTGTTGCTTCAATGGCAAGGGAAGAAGATTTTAATTGAATCAGGGATTGGGAAAGGCAAGTTGACCGAGAAGCAAAGAAGGAACTATGGTGTTGAGGAAGAGTCTGAGATCCATGATTCTCTTGAAGAGCTATCGTTATCAGTGGAGGATATTGACATAATCCTTATGACTCATCTGCATTTTGATCATGCAAGTGGCTTAACTGAACGGGATGGAAATGGCTATAAGTCCACTTTTCCAAATGCCGTTATTTATGCCTCAGAAGTAGAATGGAACGAAATGAGAGAACCTAACATTCGTTCAAAAAATACATATTGGAAAGAGAACTGGGAAGTGATTCAACATCAGGTCCAAACATTTAAAGAAACCTATGAAGTGCTTCCTGGTTTAAATTTGCATCATACTGGTGGGCATAGTGATGGTCATGCGATTATCACGCTGAAAGAAGGGGACGAGTATCTCATCCACATGGCAGACCTCATGCCAACTCACGCTCATAAAAACCCTCTTTGGGTTCTTGCATATGATGATTATCCAATGACCTCCATTTATGCGAAAGAAAAGTGGATTTCTGATGCTTTATCTCAAGACGCCTGGTTTATTTTTTATCACGATGCTCATTACCGTGCTCTTAAATGGAACGATTCTTTTGAAATAACGCATGAAGTAAAACGGAATAGCTGATTTTAAGGAAGACTGCCGAACGGGCAGTCTTCTTTTTTGAGTCTAGATGAATGGAAAAACTATAAATGAGCTGTTGAAGCGCTAAGTTATTTGATTGCATTTGAACACTTTTGAATGTTTTTGAATAAAATTGAACGAAAATGATTGACTTATGAAAGTGCTTTCATTATACTGTGAGTAGAAAGTAGGTGATGATTTGTTAAATGCTGAACGTCATTTCATCATTTTACAAGTTCTTAAAGAAAAGGAAACAGCAACTGTTCATGAGTTAAGTGAAGCAACCGGGGCATCTGTTTCCACCATTCGTCGTGATCTTGTGCAACTCGAAGAAGAAAATCAGTTAAAACGAATTCATGGGGGAGCATCACTTTTTCGTTCAAAGGGAACTGAACCATCACTTGGTGAAAAATCCACGCAGAACATGTCAGAAAAAGAGAGAATTGCATCTTATGCAGCTGAATTGGTTAAAGACGGTGACTGCATTTTTCTTGATGCAGGGACAACCACTCAGAAGATGGCTCCGTTCTTACAACATAAACAAGTCATTGTTGTGACAAATGGCTACCAGGTCATTGAAAGCCTTCTAGCAGAAGGTATAACAACTTATGTTATTGGTGGAAAGTTTAAATCAAGAACAGGTGCGATGATAGGAGCTAAGGCACTTGAAAGCATTGAAACATATCGTTTCGATAAGTGTTTTATCGGGATCAATGGTATTCATGAATCGTTAGGCTATACAACGGCAGATCCGGATGAAGCCATCATTAAACGAGCAGCGATTAAACTTTCACGCGATGCCTATATTCTAGCTGATTATTCGAAAATTGGTGAAGCAGCTTTTAGTAAAGTCGCAGATATTGAAGCGTGTACGATTATTACAAATGAGCATCCTGAAACAAATTATGATCAGGTGAGCAAACATACAACAGTAGAAGTGGTGAAGATATGATCTATACAATTACGTTAAATCCATCAGTCGACTATATTGTACGACTGGAGAACCTTAAAACTGGACTCGTTAATACGGTAGACGAAGAGATGAAAATCGCAGGGGGAAAAGGTGTTAATGTGACGAAAGTTCTAAAACGCCTTGGACATGAATCCACAGCATTAGGGTTTGTTGGCGGATTTACGGGTCAGTTCATTGAACAATCGCTGAAAGAGGAAGCTCTTCATTCTAACTTTATTCATGTAAATGGTGATACGCGAATTAACATTAAGTTAAAAAATGGAGAAGAAACAGAAATTAATGGTTTATCTCCAGTAATAACAGAAAGTGATATTGAGCAATTATTTACTCAACTTTCACAAACTGTTGCAGGGGAAGTTGTTGTTATGGCAGGGAGCGTTCCTTCGAGTGTTGATCAAGCGATCTATTCTCGAATCCTCCAGGCACTCCCAGATGGCGTACAGGCGATTGTTGATACTAAAGGAAAAGCGTTAAAGGAAGTAGTAAGAGCAAAACCGTTTTTAGTAAAACCGAACCACCATGAACTAGGCGATTTATTTGATGTTGACATTACTTCAGTAGCGGAGGCGGTCAAATACGGTAAGAAAGTTCAAGAAATGGGCGCAAAGAACGTGATTGTTTCATTGGCAGGGGATGGAGCTGTATTGATTACAGCTGAAGATGTTCTGTTTGGTAATGTCCCAATCGGTAAAGTACAGAATTCAGTTGGAGCAGGGGATTCAGTAGTAGCTGGTTTTCTTAGTAAATACATCGAAACTGAAAACTTGAAAGAAGCATTCCAATCGGGGATCGCAGCAGGAAGCGCGAGCGCATTTTCAACTGGTTTCTGTACAGCAGAAGAAGTTCAAGAGTTAAGAAAACAAATTACGGTTAAGCCTTATGATGATATGGGAGGTCGGGGAATATGAGAATCACAGAATTATTAACAAAAGAGACAATGATTCTGAACCTTGAAGCGGATTCGAAAGATCGTGTTATTAATGAGCTGTCTGAAAAACTAGAGAAAGCAGGCAAATTGCAGGACCTTAACGCGTTTAAAAAAGCGATTCATGCGCGTGAGAAAGAGAGTACGACTGGGATTGGAGAAGGAATAGCCATTCCTCATGCCAAAACAGCTGCCGTAAAGTCGCCTGCAATTGTGTTTGGACGTTCTAATGCGGGTATCGATTATCAGTCTCTTGACGGTCAGCCGGCGCACTTGTTCTTTATGATTGCTGCTACTGAAGGAGCGAATCAAACGCATTTAGAAGCACTATCAAGACTATCTTCATTTTTAATGGATAACGAATTCCGTAAAGGACTTCTTGAAGCAAGAACGGAAGAAGAGGTTTTGCAAGCATTTGATCAGAAAGAAGAAGAAAATGCTGATGAAGATGAAGTAGAAGAAACAACTGAAGTTACTGGAAAAATATTAGCTGTTACAGCATGCCCTACTGGAATTGCACACACTTATATGGCTGCGGATGCACTGAAAGCGAAAGCATCTGAAATGGGCTATAGTGTCAAGGTTGAAACAAATGGATCAGGGGGCGTGAAAAATCGTCTAACTGATGAAGAGATTGAAAAGGCACCAGGTATTATTGTTGCAGCAGATACAAAAGTAGAAATGGATCGGTTCAAAGGGAAGAAAGTAATTGAAGTTCCTGTTGCGGAGGCAATTCGGAAGCCTGCAGACTTATTAAAGCAGGCAGCAAATGGCGATGCGCCAGTCTATAAAGCATCTGGATCATACGAAGATCAAATCAGTGAGAAGAAAAACGAAAGAAAAGGAAAGCAATCAGCTTTCTACAAGCACTTGATGAACGGTGTTTCGAATATGCTTCCGCTCGTAGTTGGTGGCGGTATTCTGATAGCCCTTTCATTTATCTTTGGCATTAATGCTGCCGATCCAGATGATCCAAGTTACAATGCATTTGCAGCAGCACTTAGCACAATTGGCGGTGGAAATGCCTTTGCTCTTATGATTCCAGTCCTTGCAGGGTTTATCGCAATGAGTATTGCCGATCGTCCTGGTCTTGCTCCAGGTCTTGTTGGTGGCTTAATGGCTTCTACGAACGGTGCAGGTTTTCTAGGTGGACTTATTGCAGGTTTCCTTGCTGGTTACGCTGTTCTTCTTTTGAAAAAGCTTTTCTCTGGACTCCCACAGTCCCTAGAGGGGTTAAAGCCGGTTCTTCTATATCCTTTGTTTGGTATCTTTATCACAGGAATCATTATGATGTATGTCGTGATTGAACCTGTAGGGGCTTTAAACACTGGGCTAGAAAATTGGTTGAGCGGAATGGGTACGACAAACAAACTTCTACTAGGCTTAATTCTTGGTGGTATGATGGCGGTTGATATGGGTGGTCCAATTAATAAGGCAGCCTTTACATTCGGTATTGCGATGATTGATGCAGGTAATCTAACGTATCATGCAGCAATCATGGCGGGCGGTATGACGCCACCACTTGGGCTTGCTCTTGCAACAACGCTATTTAAAAATCGCTTCAACAAAACTGAGCGTGAAGCAGGCAAAGTAGCTTATGTGATGGGGGCTTCTTTCATCACGGAAGGCGCAATTCCATTTGCAGCAGCAGATCCGGGACGAGTGATTCCTTCCATTATTGTTGGATCATCTGTAGCAGGCGCATTAACAATGTTGTTTAATATAGCTTTACCAGCACCGCACGGCGGAGCATTTGTTCTCTGGTCTGTAAACAATATCTCGTTAACACACATTCTTCTCTATATCCTTGCTATCGTCATTGGTACAATTATCACAGCTTTGATGGTTGGTATACTAAAAAAATCAAAGCCACAAGTACAAGCATAATAAGTGAAAGAGGCTCCGAATGGGAGTCTCTTTTTTCTTGATTATTAAAGAACGGTACAAAGTTGTGAATTTGATGTAGTGGCTGAATTTCCCACTTTTTGTTAAAAGTATAGTTTCGATGAGAGGGGATGAGAGAGCGTGAGAACCGATATATGTCCATTTCATTCATACAGTTTACATTGAGATTCGAATGATAACGTTTTCACTAGGTATCTTGCGCTTATGCTCATTTCTTGTGTCTAAAAGGTTGAAGGTCTAAGGATGCAGTGTTAGTATAAATGACCGTAGATGATTTTTCGGAAATCCAAAGGAGGCAATCATGCTAGAAAATAAAACCGTAACGTTTATCGGAGCGGGTTCAATGGCAGAGGCAATGGCTGCAGGAATGATTGAGTCAGGTACTATTGAACCTGAACGTATTATTATGACAAACAGAAGTAATGAACAACGTCGTCAGGAGCTAATGGAAAACCACGGCGTATTGGCGACGCAAAGCATAGAATTCGCCGTTCGTGAGGCTGATGTTGTAATCCTGGCAATGAAACCTAAAGATGTTGAACGTGCACTAGAAGGGATTGAGAACTTTATCACGAATGATCAACTTCTCCTATCTGTTCTAGCTGGCGTACCATCCTCCTATATCGAGGAGCAACTGGATGGAGAGCAACCAGTCATCCGCGTTATGCCAAACACATCAAGTATGATTGGGAAATCTATTTCTGCTTTAGCGGCAGGCAAACATGTAAGTGATGAGCAGGTTACAATTGCTCGCGCCCTTATACGTTCTATTGGGGAGACAGTTGTTATCGAAGAAGAGCAAATGGATGTATTTACAGGCGTTGCAGGAAGCGGACCGGCTTATATTTATTATGTGATAGAAAGCCTTGAGAAAGCTGCAATTGAAGGTGGAATTGAAACAGAAACCGCTCGAAAAATGGCTGTTCAAACGGTACTAGGTGCCGGAATGATGGCAGAGCAATCTGAAGATTCGCCTTCTGCACTAAGAAAAAAAGTAACTTCACCAAACGGTACAACTCAAGCTGGTCTTGAAGCGTTGTATGATAATGGTGGCGGAGAAGCTTTTGTAGCAGCGGTTGAAAATGCAGCTACACGCTCAAAAGAAATTAGTACTCAATTCGATAAAAAACCAGTAATTCAGTAAGGACCGGTGCATACCGGTTCTTTTTTTTGTTATGAAATGAATCGGGAAGGGTAAACGTAATCTAACCTAGGATGGATGATCTGTCCGTCATTTCCTCCTATTGGATGTTCTTTTCTACAAAATGTTAGTAGAATAATAGTTGGAATATGATATGATAAGAATTGGATAATTTGTTTGATAGAGGAGGAAAAAATGATGAAAAAAGGAATTTTTGCACTTCTTGCTGTATTTTTAATCGCATTTCCTTTCGCGGGGACAGCAGCACATGCTGAAGCGGATGTTAGTGATGAAGTGAAGAAGGGCGTAGCTAGTTATCTTGGGGAAGAGCACTATGACTATGACAAAGGTTCTCTTAAAGTTGTAGACGCGGAAAATCTTGAAGTGGACAGCTCAGCAGATAAGGAATTTAGCAAAGTCTCAATGATGCTTGTAGAGTTTACAACAGTTCGTGACAACATTTTCTTTGAAGATCATACACAGGTCCTTTTCTATGATACAGAAGCCAACGCAATCATCCCGGATTCAAAAGTATTGGATATTGAAAAAGCGAAAGAATATAAAGATAGTCACGCAGATGTTACTGGTGAACACCTTCACATGAGCGTCATTCTTTTTCTAAGTGCGATAATGCTTGTTGGTCCAGCACTTCTTGCCTACTTATGGACTAAAAATAAGTATTCAACACTTCGTTTTAAATTGCAAAATAACGTTTACGACACGAATACTACTTTTTAATTGACCCAAATAAGACAGCAAAATCCCCGTGCCTCGTGCACGGGGATTTCTATTATGATTCTTGCAAACAGCGATTTTTTTACTGAGCCTGTAATTCCACTAAAGTACCTGTTTCTGCATCTACCATAAAGTCAAGCTGCTGAAGATCACCTTCTTTTTCGCAGGTTAAGCCTCCCGCATAAACGGTATATGGAAGGTTGAATTTCTCCACTGAATCCGTTTTCATATGAATCCATGACCCTTTAACAGTATATACGGGTTTTACAGCACCTTTAACTGCTTTTAAAGCTTTCTCAGGTGAAATATACGTTTTTTTTGAAGCGATTGTGGACACTGTAATTGTTGCGGCTCCTGCACCAATTAATGCTCCAATTAACAAATCCTTTGTTCTCATTGCTTACGATTCTCCCTTCTTCATGTGGGCAATTTGTTTTCCATCTTTAGTATATCTGAATTTCTCACTTGGACCAAATGTTTCTATCGGAAATCCATGACACTAGCAAGGAGGAACCAGATTCGATACAATAGGAAGAGACGAACGATGGAAGGGGATACATATGAATAAAGAAACGTTGACGCTTTTTAAAACATTAACGGAACTACAAGGTGCACCGGGTTTTGAGCATGATGTTAGAAAATTCGTAAAAAGTGAAATTAGTAAGTATACAGATGAAATCATTCAAGATAATCTTGGAAGTGTTTTCGGGGTTAAACGAAACGATGGGCCACGTGTTATGGTCGCTGGTCATATGGATGAAGTTGGATTTATGGTAACATCCATCACCGAAAATGGAATGTTGCGTTTCCAAACCCTTGGAGGTTGGTGGAGTCAAGTTCTTCTTGCTCAGCGTGTCCAGGTGATGACCAAGAACGGACCAATTCCTGGTGTGATTGGATCAATCCCACCGCATTTACTTGATGATGCGACTCGAAATAAACCAATGGCAATTAAAAACATGCTTATCGATATTGGTGCTGACAACAAGGAAGATGCCGAACGAATTGGCGTTAAGCCAGGCCAGCAAATCGTTCCCGTTTGCCCTTTCACCCCAATGGCTAATGAGAAAAAAATCATGGCAAAAGCTTGGGATAATCGCTACGGGGTAGGTTTAGCGATAGAACTATTGAAAGAACTCCAAAATGAAGAGGTACCGAATGAGTTGTATTCTGGGGCTACGGTTCAAGAAGAAGTGGGCCTAAGAGGTGCACAAACCGCAGCAAATATGATAAATCCGGATATTTTCTATGCACTTGATGCAAGTCCCGCGAATGATATGACTGGAGATAAGAATGAATTTGGTCAGCTTGGTAAGGGAGCACTTCTACGGATCTATGATCGCTCAATGGTGACCCACCAAGGTTTAAGAGATTTTATCCTGGATACTGCTGAAAGTAATGAAATTCCTTATCAGTATTTCATTTCTCAAGGAGGAACGGATGCGGGACGCGTTCATTTGTCCAATAATGGTGTTCCTTCCGCAGTAGTAGGTATTTGCTCAAGATATATTCATACCTCTTCTTCAATGATCCACATAGATGATTATGCGGCTGCAAAAGAATTAATCATAAAATTAGTGAAATCAACAGATCAGGCAACGGTAGATAGCATTAAAAGCAACGTGTAAGTAAAAGGGGCCGAAGAGGCTCCTTTTCTTATGAGCATTTTTTAACAAATAGGTGGAGGGATGTTGAGTGAATCATTTAGTGGTTGGATCTACGAACCCGGTGAAGATAAATGCAGTAAAAGCCCATTTTGTAGGCGAAGTCATAGGTGTGGACGTTGATTCTGGTGTTGCCGATCAACCATGGGGAGACGAAGAAACGCTTCTTGGAGCAAAACAACGGGCGAGAGCCGCATTGGCAACAAGTCAGGGTGAAATAGGGATCGGTCTTGAAGGTGGAGTTCAGATCATTGAAGAGAAATTATACGTTTGCAATTGGGGAGCTCTTGTTGATAAAAATGGCACAGAAATAATTGCAGGGGGGGCAAGGTTTCCGCTTCCTGATAATATTAAAAAAAAGCTGGAGGAAGGAAATGAATTAGGTCCAGTTATTTCCGAGTATGCAAGTCGAGCGGACGTAAGCAAAAAAGAAGGCGCCATTGGAATTTTCACCAACGGCACCGTCTCAAGAACGGACATGTATGACCATCTTGTATCTCTACTTTTGGGTCAATACCAATTTCAAATGCGTTAATTTGTTTCGAAAATATAAGATAGTGCTTTTAAAGCTTGATCAGTGTTCTCAACAGTAACTTGTGCTTTGTTTGAAAGTTCTTTTAGTGGATGATGAAGGGAGTCAGGGCGAATCAGAATAAGTGGTTTCTGAAGAGTGATCGCCGTAGCTGCATCCATCGCACTGTTCCACTGTTTATAGTTCTCACCAAAAAGCGCAATAACAACGTCTGATTTTTGAAGTAAGACGTGAGTTCGAAGGTTGTTAATTTCTGAAGCAGCTTCATCCTTCAGAATTTTATTTAACTGTTCGCCTTTAATTTCTTCGCCAATGTTGTCGGAACGATCATGATTTTCCATTGGTCCAACAAATTGAATAGGCAATTCCATTTTAATGGCATTTTCTTTCAGTTCATTTCGCCAATCATCGTGAATTTGTCCAGCAAGATAAACCGTCAATTCCATCCGTAACGCCTCCTTAAAAATGTTTACGCCATTATTGTAGCATGGTCTTTTCAATTATTCCCAGTAAAGAGATTAGGGAAGAAGTTTAACTGGTTTAACCTATTCATCAAGTAGTGGAAGAAATATGTGTATACTAAAACAGGATAATCCGTTTGAAAGGAGAAATAGATGAAAGATTTTTTACAGAAGAAAGGCATTACGCTTTCTCTGCATGTGTATTTTATAACCGCGCTTAGTTATATGGCGCTCGGCCTCTTTTCGTCGTTAATTATAGGTTTAATTCTTAAAACAATTGGTGAGCAAGTCTCTGCGCTTTCCTTTTTAATCCCAATGGGAGAACTTGCAATGAGCTTAATGGGGACAGCCATTGGCGTTGCGGTTGCTTATGGTCTAGGAGCACCTCCCCTCGTATTGTTTTCAGCTATTCTTGCAGGAGCGGCTGGATCCGAACTTGGTGGCCCTGCTGGTAGTTACGTTTCAGCCCTTGTGGCTTCTGAAGCAGGAAAGCTTGTTTCGAAGTCAACTAAGTTAGACATTATCGTGACTCCATTAATAACAATTTTTGCAGGTTATGGGACGGCGACTCTCATTGGACCGGGAATTCAGTCACTCCTTACAAATTTCGGGTCTCTGATCATGTGGGCAACCGAGCAACGACCGATTATTATGGGGATTATTGTTGCAGTGCTTATGGGACTTGCTCTTACTGCGCCTATTTCGAGTGCTGCAATTGCCATCATGCTTGGGTTAGAAGGCATTGCAGCCGGTGCAGCGACGATTGGGTGTGCCGCTCAGATGGTCGGATTTGCTGTAAGTAGCTATCGAGAAAACGGGGTAGGAGGTTTAATTGCCCAGGGAATTGGTACTTCAATGCTACAAGTTGCAAATATAGTTCGAAATCCGTGGATTCTGCTGCCGCCAACGGTTGCTGGCGCTATTCTTGCTCCAATTGGAAGTGGCTGGCTTTCTTTGTTAAATAATCCGTCTGGTGCTGGAATGGGTACAAGTGGTTTCGTTGGACAAATTATGACGCTTAACGTGATGGGGACAGGTGGAGAAATTTGGCTTGCGATTGTTATGTTGCATTTTGTTGGACCAGCAATAATAAGTCTGTTAATATCCGAGGTAATGAGGCAAAAAGGACTGATTCGTCCTGGAGATATGAAGATACAAACAGATTAATATAGGAGGTTCATCATGAAGAAATTTGAAAAACATGAAGAATATTTAGAAGCGATTAAAGAGGGCAAATCGGTATTGCTTTTTTCAGCAGATTGGTGCCCAGATTGTCGTGTGATTGAACCATTTCTACCAGAGCTAGAAGAAGAATATAGCGAGATGGATTTTTATTACGTTGATCGTGATGACCATATTGAGCTATGTCAGGAAATGGACATCTTTGGTATTCCAAGCTTTGTTGCATTTAAAGACGGAGAGGAAACAGGACGCTTTGTAAGTAAGATGCGAAAAAGTAAAGAAGAAATAGAAGAATTTCTTACAAGTGTAAGGTGATGGACGATCCATGGAACAAAGCTATGCGTCGCATAGCTTTGTTTTTTAATTCGTTCGTTTCATGGTATGATAAGGTGACATCTTCGTATAGGGTGGTGAAAATATGGAACCAAAAGACATGAAAAAATTGCTCGAAAAACGTCTTCAGCAAGAAGAACGTGAGCTTACATACAATCAAAAAGAAGAAAAACTAAGAGTAGAAGACCGTTCGACAGGAAAAGGTATGAGCCTTGGCCTGAAAGGACTCGCTGCTAAGTATGAGGAACGTGGCGAGAAGATCCTTGATGAAGTGGTCCATCACGTCGATGAAACGCTCAAGGTAATGAAAGAAAAGCAACAACTAACAGGTAAAGAAAATCAAATCTTTCCGGTTATTCGCTCCGGCTCATTTACATCTGAGACAGAAAATGGTGTTCCGTTTGTGTTTGAAGAGCATACTGCTGAAACGCGAATTTATTATGCGCTTGATCTTGGGAACTCCTATCGACTAATTGATCAAGAATGGCTAGAGAAAGAAGGTTGGACAAAGGAAGCGTTGCATGAAGTATCGTTGTTCAATTTAAGAGGCTTATCGACCGAAGTGAAAGAAGATACAGTCGCCGGTAATACGTTTTACTTCTTGAATACGAACGATGGCTACGATGCAAGTCGGATCTTAAATGATTCATTCCTCGAACAAATGGCTAAAAAGGCGAAGGGTGAATTGGCTGTAGCCGTTCCTCATCAAGATGTTTTAGTATTTGCCGATATCGAGAATGAACGCGGATACGATGCTCTTGCCCAGTTAACCATGCACTTTTTTTCAAGTGGACTAGTTCCCGTAACCGGTCTACCGTTCATGTATGAAGATGGAAAGTTAGAACCAATTTTTATTATGGCTAAAAACAAACCCAAAAAATAATCACTGTTGGAAAAAGGAGTACAGTATAATGAATATGTTTTATAATAAAGAAGGCGTTGGAGATACTCTAATCGTTACTTTAGGCAGTACAGAAAGAGAAGATAAGGCTGTTGAGCGTAACGAAAATGTAGCTCGAATCTATAGTAAAGAAACAAACGAGACAATAGGCTATAATGTTTTTCATTTTTCTTCTATTCATGAGCTATCTAGCAATGGTGTTGTAGACGAAAGTGGAGAGCTTGTAACAGCAGTCAATCATGCCATTAAAGAGAATGGTTTTCATGATGAACTCGTCTATGATCCATCTCCTAAATTTGTAGTTGGTTATGTAGAAGAAATGGAAAAACACCCAAATGCTGATAAATTAAATATTTGTCAGGTGAATGTTGGAGAAGAGAACCTTCAAATTGTTTGTGGTGCTCCAAATGTTGATCAGGGCCAAAAGGTCGTTGTAGCGAAAGTTGGCGCTGTGATGCAATCAGGTATGATTATTAAAGATGCGAGTTTACGTGGAATTGAATCAACCGGTATGATTTGTTCTGCTAAAGAGCTTGATTTACCAGATGCTCTGAAAGAAAAAGGGATTCTTATCCTTCCAGACGATTATGAAGTTGGTTCTGAATTCAAAGCCTACTAGAAAATTTTCTAGTAGGTTTTTTCTTTCGCATAAATCGGGTATAGGGTATATTGAACTTATTTTTACTGTTTTAGACGAAGAACCGCTTTTTTTTACGAAAGATTTTAGAAACAGCCTTACAATGATAGGGGATTTTCCGATAAAATAGAAGAATAACGCGATCTAAAAGGGCTTAATTAGAAAAGGTGATTGTAATTGGATAATAATTGGTTTAAGAAAGTATGGAGTAAACTATTTGATATTGAAGAGGAAGAGGAGACAGAACGGAGAGATGTAGAGGTAAAAGAAACGAAATCTTTAAAAGAACGCACTGATCGAAAACATTCCATCGGGCGGATGGAGAGTGCGAATCGAAAGAATGAAGCAAGAATTGTTCATCAATATCCGAGAGAGGGAAATTTCCGTTTTCCATTAATTCCTGATCAGTCAAATAACCAAACAAAAAAAGAAGATAGAAAAGAGTCGAATTATCAGAAAAAAGAGCAGGGTACCTCAAATAGGACTAGGCCAGAAAAAAAGAATGAGAAGTTAGCCCCGTCCAAAAAAGAAGGTAATTCAAGGAAAACAGTAAGAGATGGCGTTTCGGATAAAGCGGAGCCAGTAGCTAATAAGAAATTTTCGGGCGTCAATTTTAAACCGTCCGAAATTCCTTCGCCCATTTATGGATTTAGCAAACGCCCCGTTGCTGAAAAGATGGAGGATGCAGCGAAGAAGTCGAATCCTAATCCGCGATATACGTCGCTTGATAAAAGTGATGTGATCGACAAACTTATCCAAGAACCAGTGCCTTTTTCTTTAACTGAAGAGGAGAGAACGGTCTCTCTCTCAGAAAACGAGCACGGTGAGCAAGAATCTCCTCAAATGAATGAAGCGTTAGCATCCGTAGAGAAATCTCCTGTTGATCAGCAGGATACCGTTATACTAGAAGAAGAGAAGCAGACAGGTTTTGGGGCGAATAAATTTGGAGTTCAAAGTGATGAACACCATGATCATGAGGTGGAAGAGGAGAGCCTATTCCGCGATGAACCTCTAATGAAGGACGTACAAGAAAGTTCCCACATTCACGAAAACGCTTCAAAGGAAAACGAAATATTATATGAGCAAGATGAAGTAATTGAAGCTGAGATCAATGAAGAGATCAATGAAGAACCTACCCTAATTGGATCTGAAAATGAAATCATAGAAGTGGATGACTCTACTAGTTTCAACCAATCTGGTACTCATAAAGCTCAGGGAAATGATGAAGAAATGGAAAGCCTGAAGGAGCCAACCTTCGAGGAAGAACGAGAACCTCAGGACAATGTTTCAGAACAGCAGCAAGTGTTGACGCAGAGTGAAGATGATATGTCAGAACAAGAAGTGGAACAAAAGCAAGAAACTGCAAAGCCAACTATGTCTGTTCAAGAACAATCTCCTAAACAAGATCGACAAGAGGAAAGTCGTCCAAAACCTCAGGTGCCTTATAATGTGATGATGCTAGCAAACGATCGTCGTCATGTAACGAAAAAGCCAGGAACAGGTGCTGATTATAAACTTCCTCCAATATCGCTTCTAGATATTCCTCCACGGAATGAAGGTAGTGATGATCAGTGGCTTGAAGAACAGCGAGAGCTATTAGAATCAACGCTTGCCAATTTTAACGTTCAAGCAAAAGTTGTTGGAGCGACGATGGGACCGACGGTTACTCGTTTTGAAGTTCAGCCAAGTCCTGGTGTTAAAGTGAACAAAATTACGAATTTAAGCGATGATATTAAACTTAGTCTAGCTGCACGAGACATACGGATGGAGGCGCCTATTCCAGGGAAAAATGCCATTGGAATTGAAGTTCCAAATCCTACGAGTAAGCCGGTCTTTATTCGAGAGATTGTGCGAAGCGGGGCTTTTCAAACGGAAGGTTCTTTATTAAATGCTGCACTTGGTTTTGATATTGCTGGTGAAGCAAAAATAACAGACATACAGAAAATGCCACACGGTCTTATTGCGGGCGCAACAGGATCAGGTAAAAGTGTATGCATCAACTCTATATTAGTTAGTTTGTTACTTAAAGCGAATCCAAACGATGTGAAAATGATGCTAATTGATCCAAAAATGGTTGAGCTTGCACCTTATAATGGTCTTCCACATCTGGTTACTCCAGTTATTAATGACGTGAAAGAAGCGACCACGGCACTGAAGTGGGCAGTCGATGAAATGGAAGAGCGATATGAGAAATTTGCAGCTGCAGGTGTTCGTGACATAAAGCGCTACAACGAGCGTGCGATTAACCACGGTGAGCCTCAGCATAAACTTCCATACATTGTTATCGTGATCGATGAACTAGCTGATTTAATGATGGTATCCCCTCAGGATGTAGAAGATGCCATTTGTCGAATTGCTCAAAAAGCAAGGGCGTGTGGTATTCACCTGCTAGTTGCAACCCAAAGGCCATCAGTTGATGTTATTACCGGGCTAATTAAAGCAAACATTCCAACTCGAATTGCTTTCTCAGTATCATCTCAGATTGATTCGAGAACCATCCTTGATACGAGCGGTGCAGAGAAGCTACTTGGAAAAGGAGACATGCTTTGTCTGGAGAACGGTTCATCAAAACCTGTCCGTTTGCAGGGGAACTTTGTATCAGATGAAGAAATTGAGCGAGTGACTTCTTTCGTACGAAAACAACGGAAGCCTAACTATTTAATTAAGAAAGAAGATTTAATGAAAAAACAGCAGTATGATGATCAGGAGGATGATTTGTTTGAGGAGGCATGTATGTGGGCACTTGAACAAGGTCAAGCTTCATCTTCTGCTCTGCAGCGTCGATTTAGAATTGGATTCAACCGCGCAGCAAGACTCATTGAAATGATGGAAGAGCGCGGATTGGTTTCTGAAGCGATGGGAAGTAAGCCACGAAGTATTTTAATGAGTAAAGCTGATTTTGAAGAAGCATTCTCAAAAGATATGCACGTCTAGTGCATATCTTTTTTACTTGTTTTATGTAGTCTGGTTCTATATGATAAATAGTGTTAAGCTAATGTTAAATTATAGTCAGATAAGTGAATGGTTGAACATAAAGAGCTCACATTCGAATGACGAAACTACTTGAAGGAGCCCCATTATGAAAGAAATTGAACTTAAAATGCAAGGGAAAATAAAAAGACTTACAAACCGCACGTTTAAATTTGATGAACGTGTAGGTGAGGGCTGGTTTTCCGCAGTTTACTTTCTTAAAACATGCGAAATTGTGGAAGAGTTTAAACCAGATAATATTGTGACGATGCAGTTTTTTCAAAAGCATGATGCCGTTCTTTGTGGTTCAGATGAAGCAATTGCCCTGATTAAAACATTTGCGAAGGATCCTGATTCACTTGAAATTGATTCTCTTAAAGATGGAGATAAAATTTCTCCATTTGAAACTGTATTGAAAATTAAAGGACCTTATCAAAACTTTGGTTTCCTAGAAGGAATTATTGATGGTATTCTGGGCAGAAGAACATCAGTAGCGACGAATGTTTATCATGTAGTAAAAGCAGCGCGATCATCAGGGATACAAAAACCAGTTATTTTTATGGGCGATCGTGATGACCATTATACGCAACAAGCTGGTGATGGATATGCATCCCATATTGGCGGTTCGACTGCTCAGGCAACGCATGCGATGAATGAGTGGTGGGGTAAAAGAGGAATGGGGACAATGCCACATGCCCTTATTCAACTGTTCAAAGGTGATGTTGTTGAAGCTTCGAAAGCATACTATGCGAAATATCCTGAAGATGAATTAATTGCACTAGTGGATTACAACAATGATGTCATCACAGACTCATTAAAAGTGGCAAGGGAATTTGGTGAAACATTAAAAGGTGTTCGTGTAGATACTTCCCGTACAATGGTTGATCAGTATTTCTGGAGAAACCCTGACGTTTTAGGAACATTTGATCCAAGAGGGGTTAATGCTGAATTAATCTTTGCACTAAGAGAAGCCCTTGATCATGAAGGGTTTAATCATGTCAAAATTGTCGTTAGCGGAGGATTTACTGAAGAAAGAATCAGAACGTTCGAATCTCAGAATGTTCCTGTTGATATTTATGGCGTAGGTAGCAGTTTGCTTAAAGTGGATATTGGGTTTACAGGAGATAATGTTATTCTTGATGATGAACCCGAAGCGAAAGCTGGCAGAAAATATCGACATAATCCACGTTTAGAGCGTGTTGAATAAGCAATATGAGACAGGAACACAGTCCTGTCTTTTTTGCGCCCGTAGGACCAATTTAGTTTCATGAATTCTATTGTAGACCTGTCTCTATTTCTGCTATAATGTAGTATTGAAAAGAAATGCAGCGCATACTTGTAATAACATCATATACTAAAAAAAGGTTAAGCGGAGAAGAAATGAAAGTGTGGAGGTTCTGAAATGACTATATATCACTTTGTTGGCATTAAAGGATCCGGGATGAGCGCTCTTGCACAAATCCTTAGCGACATTGGATACAGTGTACAGGGTTCGGACGTAGAGAAGCGATTCTTTACACAGGAGGCTTTAGAGCAAAAAGGGATTACTATTCTTCCATTTGGAGAAGAAAACATTAAAGAGAACATGACGATTATCGCTGGTAATGCTTTTGATGATCAGCATGAAGAGTTAGTGCGAGCAAGAGAAATGGACCTTCCTGTCTATCGTTACCATAAATTCCTTGGCGACTTTATTCAAAAGTTCACTAGTATTGCTGTAACAGGTTCTCATGGTAAGACATCGACGACTGGTTTGTTATCTCACGTGGTTGGAGCAGCAGAACCAACATCGTATCTTATAGGAGATGGTACTGGTAGCGGCGTGAAAGATAGCCAATACTTTGTTTTTGAAGCATGTGAATACCGTCGTCACTTCTTATCATATCAACCTGATTATGCAATTATGACGAACATTGATTTTGACCATCCAGATTATTTTACAGATGTAGATGATGTTTTTTCGGCATTTCAAGAAATGGCTATGCTTGTAAAGAAGGGTATCATTGCATATGGTGACGATTCTTACCTTCAGCAGATTCAAACAAAAGTGCCAGTTGTCTTCTATGGCTTCGATGATCAGAATGATTTTCAAGCGACAAATATTAAAATAGATGAGAACGGTACTACCTTTGACGTTCATGTTCGTGATGATTATTATCGTACGTTCCAGATTCCGATGTTTGGGAAACACAATGTGTTAAACGCTTTATCCGTAGTAGCTCTCTGTCACTATGAAAATCTTTCTGGGGATGCCGTGGCGGCTCAGCTAGCAAATTTCAAAGGTGTTAAGCGTAGATTTACTGAAAAGGTAGTCGATGGCCAGGTACTCATTGACGATTACGCTCATCATCCAACTGAAATTAAAGCGACGATTGAATCTGCTCATCAAAAATACCCGAATCGTGAAGTAGTGGCCATTTTCCAGCCTCATACTTTTACGAGAACAAAAACGTTTTTAAATGAGTTTGCGGATGTTTTAAAAGAAGCAGACGTTGTTTATTTATGCGATATCTTCGGTTCAGCACGAGAAGATGCGGGTCAATTATCGATTGATCAGCTGATTGAGAAAATTCCAAATGCGCATATGATTTCAGAAGAATCCATTCAGCAATTAAATGACCATGAAAGTGGCGTTCTTCTTTTCATGGGAGCTGGCGATATTCAAAAGTATCAAGCAGCCTATGAAACAGAAAAAGCATCTATCTAAAAGAAAAGGCTCTTATGCCTTTTCTTTTTTGCATAAATACACCATTTTTCATATTAGATCAAGGAGATTGTGTTATAAAAAAAAATAAAAAAGGAATAATGAGACTTGTAACGAATTTATTATGGTGTAGGGTAGTAAAGTAGACTCATTTTTCATTCATATGTGAAATGACAAACTTGTGTTTACTAAAGACAAATGAAGGGAACAGATGGAGAAAAGGGAGGTGCCAGTACATGGAGATTATTCTTTACTTAAGCGTTGCTATTATTGCGATTGCATTTGCGGTTTTAGTTTATTTCGTAGCACAAACATTAAAATCTTTGAAAGATACGCTAAGTAACACAGCAAAAACACTTGATAGTCTTGAGAAACAAATGAATGGTTTAACAACCGAAACCACAGCACTGCTACATAAGACAAATTTACTTGCAGAGGATATTCAGGGTAAATCTGAAGCTCTGGACACGGTCTTTGTGCAAGTGAAAGAAGTTGGAACATCACTTGGAAAGATGAATCATTCTTTAAAAAATATTACCGGTAAAGTTACCGATGAAGCAGAACGTCAATCTGAGCAGGTTACAAAAGTAGTTCAGTGGGGAAATGCTGCTATGCAAATTTGGCAAAAATGGCAAGTGAAAAAGAAAGCAACCGATCAATATGTTGATTCAAAATCATAGGAGGTAATTTAAATGTCTGACAACAACATTAACACAAAAGATTTTATCATTGGTTCACTAATCGGTGGAATTGTAGGGGCTGCTGCGGCACTACTTTCAGCGCCTAAATCTGGTAAAGAGCTTAGAAGCGATCTTAACCAACAAGCTGGAGCTGTAAAAGAAAAAACGTCACAATTCCGTGACTCAGCAGTAGAGCGTAGTACAGACTTTGCTAATCGCGCTAAAGAGAAATCTTCAACGATTTACAAGCAGGTTTCTGATCAGTCAAATAACATCGTTTCAAAGATTAAAGATCGTAATCTTGAATCTGAAGAAAACGAAGCACTTCATACTCAGGCAGATGCAGATGTAGAGAGCTTCCAGCAGGATCTTAATGACCACTTTTCGGAAGAAGAACCAGCTTCAATGGAAAACCCTACGAAGCCATAATTGAAAATAACCAAATGAAAAAGAAGAAGCTTAGTGCTTCTTCTTTTTCATTTTGTAACGAATTCTTTATAATGATACTATAGCTATTTGAAAGGAGAGAGTTTGATGGCAATTACAAAACTAACAACCTCTGATGATTTTAAGCGGGTTAAAGAGGAGCATTCGCAATTTATTGTATTTAAAAATAGTACGACTTGTCCAATAAGTGCTCAAGCATTTGAAGAATTTGAAAAGTTCTCTGAGGATGTGACGGAAGAAGTATACTATTTGAATGTGCAAGAATCACGCCCATTATCGACCGAAATTGCGGATACGTACGGAGTGAAGCATCAATCACCTCAAGCGCTTGTATTTATTGGAGACGAAGTGGTTTGGAATGACTCCCATTGGAGAATTACTTATACTTCTTTGACCGATGCTGCAAAGCAATTTCTAAAATAAACGGCTTCATGAAGCCGTTTAATTTTTCACTGACATGGTTTAATGCTTAAAAGCGTTTAAGAATTAAAAGAAAAGTAGTGACATTTTATTTTTCATCGTATATAATAACCCTAATCACTTAAACAGATAGGAGTGGAGATATTATGGCTAATATCCAAATTGATGAGTTGAGAGAGAAATTAGACGAGATTAACCTACAGCTGCTTGATTTAATTAATGAGCGTGCTGAAGTGGCGAAAGAGATAGGTAGAGTAAAGAAAGCACAGGGGATTAATCGTTTTGACCCTGTTCGAGAGCGTAAGATGCTTGATAAGCTTACGGAGAAAAATGGTGGGCCGTTTGATAATTCCACTCTTCAGCATATATTCAAGGAAATTTTTAAGGCAAGCCTTGAGCTACAGGAAGACGATCACCGTAAAGCGCTGTTAGTTTCAAGAAAACGCCAGCCGGATAACACCGTAATTGATATTAGAGGCGAAAAAGTTGGAGATGGTGGTCAGGTTCTTATTTCAGGACCATGTGCTGTTGAAAGCTATGAGCAAGTTGCAGAAGTGGCAAAAGCTGTTAAGAAGCAAGGATTTAAAATGCTTCGTGGCGGTGCTTTCAAACCACGTACATCACCATACGATTTCCAGGGACTTGGTGAAGAAGGATTGAAGATTCTTAAGCAAGTTGCTGATGAGTACGATCTTGCTGTTGTGAGTGAAATCGTTAATCCAGCAGATATTGAAACAGCAGTAAAGTACGTTGATGTTATTCAAATTGGAGCACGTAATATGCAGAACTTTGAATTGCTTAAAGCTGCAGGTTCTGTTGATAAGCCAGTACTACTTAAGAGAGGTTTATCTGCGACAATTCAGGAATTCATTAATGCTGCAGAGTACATTGTTTCAAACGGAAATACGCAAGTGATGCTTTGCGAAAGAGGCATAAGAACATATGAAAAAGCAACACGAAACACGTTAGATATTACAGCTGTACCGATTCTTAAGCAGGAAACTCACTTACCAGTTCTAGTTGACGTAACGCATTCAACTGGACGTAAAGATCTATTATTCCCAGCAGCAAAAGCAGGTCTTGCGATCGGTGCCGATGGTATCATGGTTGAAGTTCATCCTGATCCTGCAGTTGCGCTTTCAGATGCTGCTCAACAGTTAGATATTCCACAGTACGAACAATTTGTTGAAGATTTGAAAGCTAGCGGTTTATTCAATCCAGCTAAAGTAACGCCTTCTACTATTTAAGTAGAAGGTTTTTTTGTTTCATCGTTCTTTCGAAAGAATTGAGAGCTAGTCTATCTTTATAAGTGGGATTCATTGGGAATAAAAGTGCGTAAGAGTGTTATCCTATGTAATAATGAAGGCAAATTGTATGCTGTTATGATTTTGTGTGTTAAATTTATGCTTATATGAAGCAAAAAAGCGTTAAATATGCTATCTTTAATACAGTATCTACTTGTGAAATATCCCACATACCAAATGTATACAATTTTGCGTGGAGCATAACAACGGATTAGTGTTAGTCGATATAAGGATTTGGTTTGCAGTCAAACGGATAGTATCGTATCATTAAGTAAATTAAAGTCCGTAAGAGCATGAAGGAGGATCATCGTGAATACAACGATTTATGACGTAGCGAAAGAAGCAGGAGTATCGATGGCAACTGTATCAAGGGTTGTTAATGGCAATCCTAATGTAAAGCCTGCCACCAGAAAAAAAGTATTAGAAGCAATTGAAAGACTAGGATACCGTCCAAATGCGGTCGCAAGGGGACTTGCTAGTAAGAAAACGACTACTGTAGGCGTTATTATCCCTGATATTTCTAGTATTTTCTTTGCAGAGCTTGCTCGTGGTATTGAAGATATTGCGACAATGTATAAATACAATATTATTTTGAGCAATTCAGATCAAAATAAAGAAAAAGAAATTCACTTGCTTAATACGATGCTTGGTAAACAGGTGGATGGGATTGTTTTCATGGGCGGTAAAATTACCGAAGAGCATGTAGAAGAATTTAAGCGCTCACCTGTACCGATTGTGCTAGCTGCAACGCTTGAAAAGAGTCAAGAAATCCCTTCCGTTAATATTAATTATCAGAAGGCGGCTCATGAGCTTGTCACTAGCTTTATTGAAAAGGGGCATAAAAAAATTGGTCTTGTTAGTGGGCCTTTGGAAGACCCAATTAATGGCGAAGAGAAGTTTCTTGGGTACCGCACAGCTCTTGAAGATGCAGGAATGACGGTCGATGAAAACTGTGTAGCCATTGGTGACTATACGTACGATTCAGGTATTGAAGCGATGGAAGGATTCTTAGAGCTAGACGAGAAACCTACTGCAATTTTCGCAGGTACAGATGAGATGGCTCTAGGCGTTATTCATGCAGCGCAAGATAATGGATATAACGTACCGAAAGATTTTGAAGTAGTCGGATTTGATAACACTAGGCTTGCTACCATGGTTCGTCCAACCCTTTCTACAGTAGTTCAACCAATGTACGATATCGGTGCTGTTGCGATGCGTCTACTAACGAAATTAATGAATAAAGAAACAGTAGAAGAGCAAACTGTTGTATTGCCACACCGTTTGCAACATCGCAATTCTACAATTCATAACGAAGAATAAAAAAACGAGCCTGTGGCTCGTTTTTTCTATTGATTCGTAATTTGATAGAGCGCTCGCTCACAAGTGAGTTTATTCTTCTCTGTAATCTCTTGTTTTCTTGGAATAGGCTCATATAAATTAGTCTCATCATGCCAATTTTCAGGGAGAGTAAGGGGAGAAAGGGGATTCCATCGATCTAACCACTCTTGCGGTAATCTTCCTGATATTGATAGCCCTTTCATTTCAAGCCAAATTCTCGACCACGCTCTCGGTACCACCCGCCAAATATCATATCCCCCGCCACCAACTGCAATCCACTTTCCATTACAATATTCGTGTGCAAGCTGATGGGCTAACTTTGGAATGAATTCATAGCTTTTCATCGAAACAGAAAGGTGAGTTAATGGATCATAGTAATGAGCATCAGCTCCATTTTGAGTTAAAATCACATCTGGTTTAAAAAAATCGATTACTTTACGAAAAGACGCTTCATAAACTTCTTGGAATGATTCATCCTCAGTAAATGCATCAATTGGAACATTAAATGAAAATCCATAACCTTTTCCCTGTCCTTTTTCATTAATGTTTCCTGTTCCAGGAAATAAATAGCGACCGGTTTCATGAATCGACAGGGTGCAAACTTCAGGATCGTCATAGAATGCCCATTGAACGCCATCACCATGATGAGCATCCGTATCGACATAAAGCACTTTTGCACCGTATTTCTTCTTCATATATTCAATTGCAATAGAGCTATCATTATAAATACAAAAACCAGATGCTTTCCCTCTAAATCCGTGATGCAGTCCACCGCCCACATTGAGCGCATGATCAGATTTTCCAGTCATAACGGCATCAACTGCCGTTAGCGTACCACCAACAATGAGAGCGCTCGCTTCATGCATATTTGAAAAGATGGGCGTATCTTCAGTACCAAGCCCATAGTTCGCTGCGATGGATGATGCTAAACTTCCTTTCCCTGCTTTTTTCACTGCGTCGATGTAAGCTGGATCATGAATTAGAGCAATTTCATCATCTGTTGCTATTCGAGGAGCAATTACATCAGAATTGTTTAGAGCTTTCATTTCAGTAAGAAGGTCCTGAGTGAGTTTAACACGAATATGGTTGAAAGGGTGATCATCACTAAATTTATAGTTTAGATAATCTGAGGAGTAAACAAAAACAGAATCGCAGGTCATTTTTGAACACCCGGCATGCTCGGCCAAAGAACCTCATAACCTTCCTTTTTGATATCATTAATGACCGAAGTTGGATTCATTGTCTGAATGCGAAAAACGATATTTTTGTATTTTTCATCGTGACTGCATGGATAAACAAGCACACTGATGATATTGACATTACGTTTTTTAATGATTTGGGTGATATCGGCAAGTTGGCCAGATACGTTAGCTACCTGAACTTCAATATGTGAACTCGGCTGATGTGCACCCGTCAATAGGATGAGCGTATGTAACATGTCTGTCTCAGTTACCATACCGATTACTTTTCGATTATCAACAATTGGAATGGAACTAATGCGCTGTTCGTAAAAAATTGTAGAGATCTCTTCAACGAAATCTAGTGGGTGAGCTGTAATCACATCTTTCTTCATAATAGAGGAAAGATGTGATTGTAACACTTCTTTGTTAGGATTTGAGTCAAGGATAGATGGACTAGCATCTTTAATATCTCGATCCGAAACAATACCAGTTAGCTCTCCCGTGCTATTCACGATCGGAAGGTGACGAATATTTTTTTCTCTCATCAGTTTAATTGCATCTGCGATGGTTTGGTTCTCTTCAAGTGAAAAAACATTTCGATTCATAATTTCTTCTATGACCAACTTGACTCACTCCTTTGCAATCTTAATACATGAAGCGGTTATGAAATCGGAGGCGATCAAAAGCTTGAATAGAGTCCTGATTAATTCTCGTCCCAATTCGAGCCATTAAACAATTCGCTGGATGAGAGCTAATTTCAGGATCGTCCGTTGCATACCATTCCAATCCTCCAGCATTCATCATTTTCTCCATCACTTTACGGTAATCCCATACAGATAATCCAGTTCCTTTAAGATCCCAATGCCAATAATATTCGGTAGTAATAACAATGTAATCGTTCATAGCATCGTCCATAAAGGAAGTTTTAAGGAGGCTTTTGCCTACTTTAGCATTACGATATTTGGGGATGACTTCAATCGCACCTAATTCAATTAAATCTTCCATTTTTCCTTCTGACCAGCGTTCAAGGGGATCCGGATAAAGAAATGTAACGTAGCCTACTATTGTTTCTCTTTCTCTAGCTACAATGATTCGGCCTTCAGGAAGTCCTGCTATTTCAACAAGTGCTTTATGCTGCTGCTCAGGTGGACGAAATGCGACAAGGTCCTTATGTAAATGATAGGATGCCAGGCGATCGGGGGTGATAGGGCCTTCTATAATTAGTTTTCCATGTGGCGTGTTCCACTCAATTGCATTATACGTTTTATGATGTTCCATCTAGTCACCACCTTTTAATAAGCGTTTCAATTCTTATTATACATGAAACAAAATAAATGTAAGGGGTTTCAGTGTTATTTTTTGAAGTTTTGTCATTTGTTAAAAAATTAAGAATTTATGTTATACTAACAGGGAAAGACATGAAGGAGAAGGAGGAGATTACTTATGGAATTGAAACCGCTTTCTGCTACATTGGGTAATCATAATTTACAGGATTATGAAGCTACATATGGAAATTTTGATTGGAAAGGCGTAGAGAAAACATTTACTTGGAGTGAAACAGGGAATGTCAATATGGCCTACGAAGCAATCGATAGGCACGCTGAGTCCGATCGTAAAAACAAAGTAGCTCTTTATTTTTCTGACCCAACACGCGATGAGAAGTATACGTATAGTGAAATGAAATCAATGAGTAACAAAGCAGGTAACGTTCTAAAAAAAGTGAATGTTGAAAAAGGGGATCGGGTCTTTATTTTCATGCCAAGATCTCCAGAGCTATACTTCATTCTTTTAGGAACGCTTAAACTTGGTGCTATTGCTGGGCCACTGTTTGAAGCTTTTATGGAAGGCGCAGTGAGAGATCGACTTGAGGATAGTGAAGCAAAGGTACTCGTAACAACACCTGAACTACTTGAGCGCGTACCAGTTGATGAGCTTCCAAATCTCGAAAGTGTTGTGCTTGTGGGAGAAAACGTAAAAGAAGAAGGACCGTATATCGACTTTTATAAGCATTTTGAGTCAGCAGAAAAAAAGTTAAAAATAGAATGGGTTGACCGTGAAGATGGTATGATTCTTCATTACACATCAGGTTCGACAGGTAAGCCGAAAGGTGTCCTTCATGTTCATAATGCGATGGTACAACACTATCAAACAGCGAAGTGGGTACTTGATTTAAAAGAAGATGATATTTACTGGTGTACTGCTGACCCTGGTTGGGTAACAGGGACGTCTTATGGTATTTTTGCTCCATGGCTCGCTGGGACGTCGAACGTTATTCGTGGTGGCCGCTTTAGTCCAGAAGATTGGTATGGAACAATCGAAAAATATGAAGTAACTGTATGGTACAGTGCACCAACTGCTTTTCGTATGCTAATGGGAGCTGGCGATGAGATTGTTAAGAAATATGATCTTTCCTCATTACGTCATGTATTAAGCGTAGGGGAACCGTTAAATCCGGAAGTTATTAAGTGGGGGAATCAAGTACTTAATCTTCGAATTCATGATAACTGGTGGATGACAGAAACGGGTGCACAGCTCATAAGCAATTACCCTTCTATGGAAATAAAACCAGGATCAATGGGTAAACCGATTCCAGGCGTGCACGCTGCGATCGTAGATGATCAAGGGAACGAACTTCCAGCTAACCGGATGGGGAACCTTGCGATTAAAAAAGGATGGCCATCGATGATGCGAGCGATATGGAATCGTCCTGAGAAGTATGAAAGCTATTTCTTAAAAGGAGATTGGTATGTTTCTGGTGATTCAGCTTATAAAGATGAAGATGGCTACTTCTGGTTCCAGGGGCGTGTGGATGATGTGATTATGACTTCAGGTGAAAGAGTCGGCCCGTTTGAAGTTGAAAGTAAGCTTGTCGAACACAGTGCTGTTGCTGAAGCAGGTGTGATTGGTAAACCAGACCCTGTTCGAGGTGAAATCATTAAAGCATTTATTGCACTGAGAGACGGACATGAGCCAACTGATGAGCTAATGGAGGAGATTCGAAACTTCGTGAAAAAAGGGCTAGCTGCTCATGCGGCACCTAGAGAAATTGAATTTAGAGACAAGCTTCCGAAAACAAGAAGTGGTAAAATTATGCGTCGCGTATTAAAGGCGTGGGAACTTGATTTACCTACTGGAGATTTGTCAACTATGGAAGATTAAAGGATAAAAACAGCCTGTAGCAAAGTTTGCTACAGGCTGTTTTTTTATTCCGAATTATTGTTTGTATTAGTGGAACTATTAGTAGAACTATTAGCGTTATTTTCGCTGTTTGCCCCGCTTGAATTGCTATTGCTGCTATTATCGGGGGTGTTGCTGTTCTCATTTTCTTCGGTACTATCATTATTTTCAGTATTTGCGCCATCTTCGTTTGAAGATGAATCTTCTGGATTGCTTGATTCATCTTCTTCATTCTCGGTAGCTTCTTCATCCTCGGTATTACTGTTTTCGGAAGTTTGATCATTGCTTTCGTCTGACGAAGGCAATGATTCAGGCTTTTTCTTAGGTTCCGGTTTTTTAGACCAATCTCCACTTGTTACTTTAGCGGAAGCTCCTGATTCGTTACCAGCAACATCAACCGCTGTAACGTAATAAGCATAAGCACCAGAAGGGATGTTGAATGAGCTACCATCAGAAGATTTTATACTTCCAAGCTTCGTAAAGGAGCTGCTCCCGTTCGAAGCTCGGTAAATGCGGTACCCAACGATATCACTTTCACCTGAGGCACCCCAATTTAATGTTGATCCATTAATTGAAAGGCCACCAACTGCGCCTGGTTTTTTTCCGTTTTCCGAAGCAGTAGTGCCTTCGGAAACAATATTCAGGTTCTTAAACTCAGATGGTAAAAGGGATGCAAGATCGACTCCAGAGAAATAATCTTCTTTGATCATCACTCCGCTGGACACGAACTCTTCTGGAGTAGAGCTAAGCGCTTGATACGTATTACCATTCATAACTACATAGCGTCCTTCAGTGAGGCTGTCGTCCACTTCAGTCGGTACGTACTTGGCGTTGAATAGGTCGGTTTGGACAAGACCAGCTTTCTGACAAAGGTCAGATGCAAGCTTACCTGAAATCCCACAGAAAGAACGTTTTACAATACCGGTTGGCATTTTGAAAGATTCTTCTGGGTCCATTATTTCTGGTTTTTTATCATAAGCGGCATTAGCAAAGAGTGCCCATAAGTTCTTATTTCTATTGGCATACTGGCTATCCATACTAATTTGTTTATCGTATCCGGTCCATACTCCTAGTGAAACATTTGGATTAACAGCCACAAACCATGAATCATAATAATTCTGTCCTGTTCCTGTCTTTCCTGCCCAATCAGAAGCGAAATTTAACTTGTTTGGCACATCTTGGGCGGTACCCTGGCTAATGACATCACGCATCATATCAATAGTTAGATAAGCAGTTTGAGGGCTGAAAACGTCAACTGGCTCTGATTTTTGTTCAAAAATGGTGTTTCCATCTCGGTCTACAATTTTATCAATTAGGTAGGCATCGACAAATTTTCCGCCATTAGCAAAAGTGCCGAATGCGTTTGTGTTTTCTTCTACACTTACACCTCTTTGAAGTGCACCAATTGCCATTGAAGGATTTGTGCGATCATCAAGCGTCATTGTACTAAAGCCCATTTTTACTAAATAATCTGTTGCTTCAACAGGGTTCATTTTATTGTAAATACGAACTGCAGGAACGTTGTATGATCTTTCCAGAGCTTTTCGGGCTGTAACGAGACCATGATAATTCGATGAATAGTTACCAGGATTATATCCCTCTTTAATTGGTAAATCTGGCACAATGTAGCCAGGCTGAACTTTTCCTGTTTCCATTGCAGGAGCATAGTCAAGCAGTGGTTTCATCGTAGAACCATTTGAACGATAAGCGTCTGTAGCATGGTTAAGTTCTTCTTCTGAAAAATCTCTCCCACCAACGAAAGAAAGAATCTTTCCAGTTTCATTTTGGATTAAGATACTACCCACTTGCATAGGAAATTCTTTGTTTTCGAGTTCTCCTGTCTCGGGATTTTGCACGGAAATTGTTTTAGAACTTTGAAAGTAGCTTCCATTTTCTAAAACTTTATCTCTTGCAGCATTCATAGATTCATAAATTTCTTTGTCGATAGTTGTGTAAATTTTGTATCCATTTTTTCGAAGCTCTTTCTCTGCATTGCTCATAAATTCGAGAAATACATTTGAATTTTCTTGAACTTCTTCCCATTTCAAATCCATTTTTTTAGCTATTTCTGTTGCAGATCTACCAGTAATGTTAGCGTCATAGGTAATTTGGTTGTAATAGTCAACACTCTTCGCAAGCTTCTCTCCATCATAACCTTCTTCATCTGCGATCTGCTGGGCAAGTACGCGCTTTGCACGATCTTCAATCTCAAATGTAAGGTATGGGTATTTCTCAACTGGTGAAGGGGAAGATTTAGTCAGGTTTTTTTCGATATCGTATTCCAGCGCTTTGTTGTACTCATCTTCGGTAATCGTTTCTTCTTGATACATGCGATAAAGAACAAATTCCATCCGGTCAATTCCAGCTGAAAGATCTTTTTTTACCTCACCCGAGTTTGTGAAAGGGGTGTATGTATAAGGGTTTTTGGGAATACCTGCAATAAAGGCAGCCTGTGGCAAGTTTAAATCACTTGCATTGACTCCGAATATGCCTTGTGAGGCTGCTTGAACGCCTGCAATATTATTACCAGAAGCATTTCGTCCGTAAGGGACAATGTTAAGGTAAGCTTCTAGAATTTCATCCTTATTAAAAAAGTTTTCCAGTCGAAGCGCGAGCAGCATTTCTTTTGCTTTCCGTTCAAATGAAACCTCTCTCGTTAATATCTGGTTTTTAACGAGCTGTTGCGTGAGTGTGCTTCCACCACTGCGATCTTCTGAATTTGTAACTTCTTGCAGTACAGCTCGGCCTATTGCTTTAGGAACAATGCCGTCATGATCGTAAAAGTATTCATCTTCCGTGGAAATGACCGCCTTTTGTAGAAGAGGAGAAACGTCTTTTAACTCAACTTCTTTTCGCTCAATATCAGAACGGAAGTTTCCAAGAAATACGTCTCCAGCAAAGTAGACCTCACTGGTTTCTTCATAGTTATAAACGTCACTCTTCATCTCATCGTAAGAGCGAATCGGTTCATCTTTTACAAGCGATGCAAAATATCCAGCACCAACACCACCGGCGAAAAATGTGCCCATAAGACCAATTACTATAAAGATCAGAAAAAGATTCCAAATAACTTTATAGGCAATTCTAGAGCCGGATAATATGTTGTATTCTTGTAATCTATCAATGAACGCGTTCCACTTCTGCCTGATAGTAGAAAAAAGCTCTCGCATTCCTATACCCCCTCAAATTAATCCTATTTATTATAGCATATGTCGTCGAGATTTGTATAAACTGGTAGGATTTCAGTAGGCTTAGAATTGACATGGTTTTCCGTTTGTGATATTAATTTATATAGTGTTTTTTAATGAACGACATGCTTCGATTGGACAAAGTAGCGTTTTTCTCCCTTTTTCAGAGAGCTGGTGGTAGGTGAGAACTAGCATAAAGGAAAATGCGAATTACCTCCATGAGCATCTAATGGGAAAGACAACGTCTGTGTAGCATTAGACGGTTCAGACCGTTATTCTGACTGAGTGGAAGAAAGCATGCTTTCTTCAACAAGGGTGGTACCGCGATCAATCTCGTCCCTTTTTAGGGGCGGGTTTTTTTATGTTTGTAGAACTGTTAATTGCTTGAAATAGGGAATTACTATGAATCAGAGGAGACGATGATATGCACATTTTAGATGAATTAGAAGCAAGAGGCCTGTTAAATCAGGTGACCGATAGAGAAGGTCTTGAAAAAGAGTTGTCTAACAACCGAATTGCTCTTTATTCAGGATTTGATCCAACAGCTGATAGTCTTCATATTGGACATTTGTTGCCAGTACTTGCGCTTCGTAGATTTCAGCTTGCAGGGCATACGCCGATTGCACTTGTTGGTGGGGCAACCGGACTTATTGGAGACCCAAGTGGCCGTTCGAATGAGCGTACGTTAAATTCCGAAGATATTGTAAAAGAATGGACCAATAAATTACAGGGTCAGCTAGCGCGCTTTTTAGATTTTGGTACAGAAGCGAATGCTGCAAAAGCTGTAAACAACTATGACTGGATCGGCGAATTGAACGTGATTCCATTTCTTCGCGATGTAGGAAAGAACTTTGGTTTAAACTACATGCTTGCGAAAGATTCGGTTACATCACGTCTCGAAGCCGGAATTTCCTTTACTGAGTTTACGTACATGATTCTTCAATCGTATGACTTTCTTCAACTTTATCGAAAAGAAAATTGTCGCTTGCAAATCGGAGGTAGTGATCAGTGGGGAAATATCACTGCTGGTCTTGAATTAATTCGTAAAGAAGAAGGAAGCGAAGAATCGACGAAAGCATACGGTGCAACGTTTCCACTTGTTACGAAAAGTGACGGCTCCAAGTTTGGTAAATCAGAAAGTGGCGCTATCTGGCTAGATGCTGATAAAACATCTCCTTATGAATTCTATCAGTTCTGGATTAATACTGATGATCGTGATGTTGTAAAGTTTCTAAATTACTTTACATTCTTAAGTATTGAAGAGATTAAAGAAATTGAGTCGAAGCATTTAGAAGCACCAGAAAAAAGAGAAGCGCACCGTACACTTGCTGAAAATGTAACGAAGCTCGTGCATGGAGAAGAAAAGCTTCAGCAGGCGATTAATATTTCGGAAGCTCTTTTTAGTGGGGACATTAAGCAATTAACGGCTGAAGAAATTCGTTTAGGGTTTAAAGACGTGCCATCCTATCATGTAGAAGATCATGAAAAAGGATTGATAGACTTACTTGTAGAAGCTGGAATTTCATCTTCCAAGCGTCAGGCAAGAGAAGATGTGAAGAATGGCGCCGTTTATATCAATGGTGAACGCTGTAAGGAAATGGATAAGGTAATTTCAGAAAGCGATCAAATTGAAAATCAATACGTTATTATTCGAAGAGGGAAAAAGAAATACTTCCTTCTCACATATTAATTGTTAATGAAGAGGTGCTCGTTAGGAGCATCTCTTTTTTCGTATAAACCAATTTCACTTTTTTGACATAAAAAAACCCCGGAATAAATTCCGGGGAGTTGAAACAGCTTAACGAGAGTAGTACTCAACGATAAGAGCTTCAGTGATTTCAGCAGGAAGTTCAGAACGCTCAGGAAGACGAGAGAACGTACCTTCAAGCTTATCTGCATCGAAAGTAAGGTATTCTGGAACGAAGTTGTTTACTTCGATTGCTTCTTTGATGATGTCAAGGTTGTTTGACTTCTCACGAACGCTGATCACTTGACCAGTCGCTACGCGGTAAGAAGGGATATCAACACGTTTGCCATCGACAGTGATGTGGCCGTGGTTAACTAGCTGACGAGCCTGACGGCGAGTACGAGCTAGACCCAGACGATAAACAAGGTTATCAAGACGAGCTTCAAGAAGAATCATGAAGTTCTCACCGTGAACACCTTTCATTTTACCAGCATCATCGAAAAGACGACGGAATTGACGCTCAGTCATGCCGTACATGTGACGAAGCTTTTGCTTCTCTTGAAGCTGAAGTCCATATTCAGAAAGCTTTCTACGCTGGTTAGGTCCGTGTTGACCTGGAGCGTAAGGACGCTTTTCCAATTCTTTACCTGTTCCACTTAGAGAAATACCAAGACGACGAGAAATTTTCCAACTTGGTCCTGTATAACGAGCCATATTTAGCTCCTCCTTTATACCATTATTATTGGTATAAAATAAAAACAGTGTCGTGATTCCGGTTTGCGCACATTGTGTTTTCACACGCCTTCACCTCGACAGCCGGAGGGTACGCGGCGTACCTATTAAAAGGAACACAATGAAATCGCAGCCCGTCACGCTGCTGCCCATTCTTATTTTACACAAATGCAATTGTAACTCTTTCAGATTGAGATGTCAACTATAGTAGGAATGAGATGAATAAGAAGATGTCAATGATCTGTTAAGAAAGATAATTCCCTCTTCACCTTATTATTGAAAACGCTTACAATAAAAGTGTAATGTGTGATTTTATAACAGGGGGTTATGACTTTGGGAGAGCAACGTTTTGAGACAAAAACAATTCATGATGGATATGATTCCAAATTACATCATAATAGTCTAGCATCACCGATCTATCAAACATCCACTTTTACATTTGAAACAGCCGAAGCTGGTGAAAGAAGGTTTGCTGGTGAAGAGCCTGGCTACATTTATTCAAGACTTGGTAATCCAACTGTACGAATGCTGGAAGAGAGGATTGCCTCTCTTGAGAATGCAGAGGGTGGATTAGCTTTTGGTTCAGGCATGGCAGCTGTTTCTGCCGTTCTTATGTATCTTGTAAAGTCGGGAGACCATATCCTTTGTTCTGAAGGAGTGTACGGCTGCACGTTTGGATTACTTAAAATGTTAGAAGAGAAGTTTGCGATCGAGCATGACTTGCTTCCGCTTGATTCATTGGAACAAATTCAACAAGCTATTCGCCCAAATACAACGGTTATCTATATAGAGACGCCCATAAATCCAACATTAAAATTAATTGATCTTGAAATGATTTCTTCTGTAGCAAAGGAAAAAGGAATCACGGTTGTTGTAGATAATACATTTTCTACGCCGTATCTACAACGCCCACTAGAATTTGGTTGTGATATTGTTTTGCACAGCGCTACAAAATATATCGGAGGACATGGAGATGTGGTGGCCGGACTAGTTGTGAGTGATAAGAAGACAATTACTGCCATTGCAAAGAGTACACAAAAGGATATCGGAGGAATTCTTTCACCGTTTGATGCATGGTTACTCCTTCGGGGATTGAAGACTCTCCCAATTCGGATGGATCGTCACTGCTCAAATGCTCATAACATTGTTCAAAAGTTAATCGAGCATCCATCAGTAACGAATGTGATGTATCCAGGAAGAGAGCAATCGCCTTCTTATACAATTGCACAAAAGCAGATGAAAAGCCCGGGGGGATTAATTAGCTTTGAAATAAATGGTGGTAAACAAGAAGCACAAAATTTTATGAATCAGCTAGGAATGATAAAAATTGCAGTTAGTCTTGGAGATGCTGAAACGCTTATTCAACATCCGGCGACGATGACACATGCAGTGGTTCCTGAAGAAGAGCGGAAACGGATGGGGATTAGTGAATCGCTTATTCGTCTTTCGATTGGACTTGAAGCATGGGAAGACATTTGGGGGGATATCGAACAAGCGCTTGAAAAATAAAAACCCGTCCAATGGAGGTCTCCATTGGACGGGTTTTATCATTTCTTAAAGTTCTTATAGATGAAGATTAACCTGATCTTAAAGGTAATCTTGCAATGCTAATGTGAATTTCTCTAAATACTCTTGATCCACTTCATCAAAGCGTCCAACTTCTGGGCTGTCAATATCAAGAACACCAAGAAGTGCTCCATTAGAAAGAATAGGCACTACAATTTCAGATTGAGACGCAGCGTCGCAGGCAATATGTCCAGGGAACTCATGGACATTCTCAATTCTCATTGTTTTGACTTCCTTGGATGCGGTGCCACATACGCCTTTTCCATTCTGAATTCTGACACAAGCAGGTAGCCCCTGGAATGGGCCGAGGACAAGTTGATCGGTTTCTTTTTCATATAAATAAAAACCTACCCAGTTCACATCTGATAAAAACTGATTTAATAATGCAGAAGCATTTGCAAGGTTGGCTAGCTGATTCGTCTCGCCATCTAGCAGTGCTCTTAATTGTTTAATTACCATTTGATAGTCTTTTTCTCTTTTACCTGAATAGGATTCGACCTCAAACATGTCAAAACACCTCTTCCTTAACTCGAAATTATGATAATCATATCAAATCTTGTTGAGGAACACACATATTTTGTCGCACGATTATTAAAGGAATGGAGGAGCAATTAACGAATGAGTTACTAAGAACGAACTATTTGGAGGTGGTTCCTAGTGAAACAGGAGCGAGATACAGTATCGAAGCGAAGTGTCATCCAGGCCGCCATTCAACTCTTTAACACCAAAGGATTCCACGGTACTTCAGTTCGTGATATTGCGAGTAAAGCAGAGGTGAACGTTGCGCTAATCTCTTATTACTTTAATGGAAAAAAAGGATTAGCTGAGTTTTTAATGACTTCTTTTCTTGAAGGATATGTAAAAGAGATTGAAGCTGCATATCAACAGCTTGAAGGGCACTCAGCAAAAACATGTCTTATTGACGCGATTGATCGTGTGATGGAATATCAATATTTGAATAGACAGTTAGCTCGATTTGTACACCGAGAGATCACATTCGATTCCGTTCTCGTTCGTGAAATTATGACCACTTATCTGGCGAAAGAAAAGTATTATTTCACTAGGATTTTCGAAGTGGGTTTTGCGAGAAAAGAGTTTCGCCCTCAACCCATTGATTATATTGTGATGCAAATGAAAGGAATGCTTTCGATGCCGTTTTTACACCCTCAATATATTCTCGAAGTGCATCACATTCAACCGAATGAACGTTATTTTATTGAAAAATATAACAAACAGTTATATCAGTGGATTCAGTTAACTATTTGTAAGGAGAAGAAGTGGGACGAGCGCCCGCTTGTTATGAATGGTTGAATTTATTTGGCTTTTGGAGCAAATGAGTGATCAGCCGATCTGCTCCCTGTCCAATCCCTTTTGCACTATGGGCATCTGAGCCATAGACGAGAGGGATTTCTCGTTTTAACGCTTCTTTGACGACTTGATCGCTTGGATAGGGTTCTTCGCAAAGTGGTTTCACTGTACCAGCGCCATTGTAGTCAAGAGAATAATTGTATTCTTTAATCGCAATAAGAATAGTAGCTATTTCACTTTGAAAATCGTATTTAACCGGATATTTTTTCTGGAATTTATTTGCGAGTGTCATATGTCCTATACGGGTAGGCTTGTAATTTCCTAAATTGGATTGAACTGACTTTAGCACAGTTTCATAATACTTTTTATGAACCATTTCAACCGAACCTAACGCTTGGATCAAGTCATTGAATGCTTCTGGGCTATAGTCCAGGCATGTATAGAAATCGCCGTGTTTGATAAAGTGGACGGAAAGAACGGCGTCATCTAGAAGTGGACCAACTGAATCAAGTAATTGTCTTGTCTCTTCCTCATAACCCTCAATATAATCAACTTCAAGTCCGCTATTAATTTCAATTAAACCCTTATACTTTTCTTTCAGTTGTTGAATGGAATCAAAGTAACTATGAACGTCCTCCCACTTCATCCCGCTGTCTTTGTCTGGAACAGGATCAGTAAAGGTTTCGGGGAGGGGAGCATGTTCCGTAAAAGTCATTCCTTTATAACCTGCTTGTATTGCTGCTTCTACATACTCTTCAAATTGATCTGTGGAGCCGTGTGGACAAAAAGGAGAGTGGATGTGTCCATCGTATGAAATATTCATTCTAAAGCACCTTCTTTCAAAAAATGAAAAAGTTTATAATATAATCAAGGATTTTAGCTGTCGAATATTGAATTTATTTAGTCAAAGAGGTAATTACATGGTATCATAAAAACATTAATGAATTTCCTACATATTTGTTTATAAAAGATCTATATCTGATGATTTAGACTGCTTAATTAGCATGCATACATAAATTGATGATGTGGAAGAAGGGGTGCTTCCGTTGGAGTATATTGTCATTGCGATTATTTTACTGGTTGCCGTCATATTATATGGCACTTTTGCTAGAAGAAAAATATACAATGAAATCGATCGTCTAGAAGAATGGAAGATTGATATATTGAATAGACCTGTAACTGATGAGATCTCGAGAGTAAAGGGATTAACGATGTCAGGGCAAACGGAAGAGAAATTTGAGAAGTGGCGTGAAGAATGGGACGAAATTGTTGCCGTTAAACTTCCTAATCTAGAAGAACAGCTCATGGATACAGAAGAAGCAGCGGAGAAGTATCGCTTTCGGAAAGCGAAAGCGACTCTCGTTGAAACGCGCGAACGGTTAGAGCAAATTGAAAAGCGAATTGAATTAATGTTGGAAGATATTAATGAACTTGTTTCAAGTGAAGAGCAAAACCGAACGGATATTATTTCTGTCCAAGAAGTGTTTAGGGAAGCAAAGCAACGGCTTTTATCTCAGAACCGTTCGCTTGGAAAAGCTTATCCAACGCTTGATGCAGAGCTTGATGAGCTAAAGCAGAATCTTAAGCATTATGAACAGCATACAGAAGAAGGAAATTATCTTGAGGCAAGAAGCGTACTAATGGAAATTCAAGAACGGTTAACAGCTGTTCAGGATAAAATTGCTGTAACACCAGAATTAATTGCGCTAGTTCATACGCAAATACCTGCTCAATTGAAAGAGCTTGAAGATGGTACTTCTGCGATGGCATCTGAAGGCTATGTTCTTGATCACCTGGAAATTCAGGATCACATCGAACAGGTAGAATCAGACCTCGTACGTTTTGAATCTGCCATTGAGAAGACAGAAGTTCAAGAAATGAAAACAGAAATCGATTCGGTACGAAGAAGTATTGAAGGACTTTATGACCAATTAGAAGCCGAGGTAGATGCAAGGCACCTCGTTACTGAAAAAGTAGAAGAGATCGAACATGAACTGTTCAAAACAAATTCTTATCTTCAGGATTTACAGGAAGAAACGAACGTTGTTCAACTAAGCTATCGGTTAGAAGAACAGGAACTAAACATGATAAAAGATATCGAACTGAAAATCTCAGATATGCATATTCGCTTTAATGCTGTTCGGGAAGCGGTAGATGGTAATCAACAAGCTTATACGACTCTTGCTGAGTCAGTGCTTTCTCTAAAAGAAGATCTTGCAACGATTGATCACGAAATGCAGATTCAGAAAGAAAACTTGCACATGCTTAGGCGAGATGAGCTTAAAGCACTAGATACAATCAAAGATCTAAAGCGGAAGTTAATCGAATCTAGAAGAATGATGAAATTAAGTAATTTACCAGGCATACCTGAGTCTTATCTTGATGGCTATGAACTAGCTGAAGACATTATTATCGAATTAAGTGAACGCCTTTCAGACGTACCGCTTGATATCTATCAGATTAATGAAGTGTTAGCTGACGCGGAACGTGCGGTTGAGCACAGCACGGAAATTACGAAGAAGCTTGTCGAAGACGCTGTCTTAACGGAACGTTTGATCCAGTTTGGCAATCGGTATCGTGGGAAGCATCGAAGTGTGGATGAATTGCTGCAAAAAGCAGAAAATCACTTTAGACAATATGAGTATGATGATGCCTTGTCTACAGCTGAAGCTGCAATTGAAAAAGTAGATCCACAGGTGCTTCAAACTCTTAAAAATGATGTAAGAGAACCTGTTGAATCGTAGCTCTCCTTTCGAGGAGAGCTTTTTTTGTGTCTCAAGATCTTCCTAATGATTCGTTTCAGTGAATGGACATTTAACAAAAGAGAAAGAACGCAGGCGGATAGCCTGCGTTCTCGAATTACGACGCTTGTTTAGTTGTTCTAGAGAGTAAGAGGCCGATCACAGCGCCTACAATGGCCGGGATAATCCATCCTACGCCTTCGCTATAAAGCGGCAGTGTTTGCATGACACCCATACCTGGCAAAACAATTCCCGCTCCTTCTAGAGCGTTTGGCACGCTAATGAATACTGTTAAGATAATCGCTCCCCTATAAACATAGTGGTGAATCGGAAAAACATTCTCAATAAATGTTAGAAAAATTAAAACGATAGCGATCGGATAAATGGCAATTAAAACAGGTAAAGTAAACGTAATAAGCTGTGTAAGACCGAGATTCGCAACGAATGTACTAAATAGCGTTACGACTAGAATAACGGTTTTGTAGGAAAGCTTTGGATATGTTTTAGAAAAATATTCTCCGCAGGCGGTTACGAGGCCTACAGATGTGGTTAAGCAGGCGAAGGTTATCGCCGCCCCGAGCAAAAGCGTTCCTAATGAGCCAAATAAGTAGCTAGCAATACTTGATAATATCGCTCCCCCGTTATTTGCGGATCCAACAAGGCTCGTGCTTGTTGCACCGATATACGCCAATGAAAGATAAATGGCCGTTAATCCAATCGCTGCAAGAATGCCCGCTTTTAGTACAGCAATCGAAACATTTTTACGATCAGAAACGCCTTTATCGTTGACAGCTTGTATCACAACGATTCCGAATACAAGGGCAGCAATAGCGTCCATTGTAAGATATCCTTCGATAAAGCCTTTAAAGAACACGCCGCTCTTATAATCAGGTGCAGGCGTTGATAAAGGTCCAGGAGGATTTATAAATGCTCCAATGATGAGACTACCTAGGACTAAAATTAAAATTGGGGTTAGTATTTTTCCAACTCGATCCACTAACCTTGTCGGGTTTAATGATAACCAGAATGTTAATCCGAAGAAAATAAGTGTATAGAGAAATAAAGGCAATTCATTTACGTTTGTAGAGTCATTTAGAAATGGCACAACACCGATCTCGAAAGCTACAGTACCCGTGCGCGGTATTCCGAAGAATGGGCCGATTGCAAGGTAGAGAATGGCTGTGAAAATAAGTCCAAATAGCGGATGTACTTTGGATGCGATGTCCCTTAAACTTCCACCGGTTAAGCCAATAGCTGTTACGCCAAGAAGTGGTAAGCCGACACCTGTGATAAGAAAGCCAGCTGTGGCAATCCAAATGTTTTCACCTGCAGAGTTTCCAAGCGCTGGAGGGAAGATCATATTTCCCGCACCTAAGAAGAGTGCAAATAGCATTAATCCGATCGTCAATGTGTCTTTATTCGATAATTTTAGTTTCATAATTGCCTCCTGAATCAACTGTTTAACATGTCCTAATTTTCGGACTTCATATTAACACAATTAATCGACGAATCATAACGTTTCTTCTAATGATTAATTATTCTGACTATTTTTCCTCTTTTCGTATATGGAATAAAGCGACTTTGGTAATATCACCCATAGGTGAAAAGGTTTAATCCTATCGTTCCTTCTCTTTAAGATAGAATAGTTGATTTGGTAATTACTTTAACCTATGGTAAGATTATTAGTTGGAAATAAAAGATGACTGAAGGTGTCATAATATGATTTATTTGGATAATAGTGCTACGACGAAGCCGTATAACGAAGCGCTTGATGCTTTTCGTACAGTGTCTGAAAAGTTTTTTGCAAATCCTTCTTCTCTTCACCGAAAAGGAGGAGAGGTAGAAAGGTTACTCCGCCAAGCAAGATCAAGCATTGCAGAGTTATTGCACGTGAAAATAAATGAAGTTATTTTTACTTCAGGTGGAACGGAAAGTAATAATCTCGCCATCAAAGGAACAGCATTTCAGTACTTGAACCGGGGGAAGCATCTGATTACGAGTTGCATTGAACATGCCTCTACCTTAGAAGCATTTCGACAACTTGAATTATTAGGATTTTCAGTAACCTATTTGCCAGTTGATCAAGATGGGAAGGTATCTTTAGATGAGCTAAAAAAAGCACTCACTCCTGATACCATTCTTGTTTCCATTATGCATGTGAATAATGAACTGGGATCAATTCAACCTATTAAAGAGATCGGACATCTTATTAAGCAGAAGTCACGTGCCCTTTTTCATATTGATGATGTCCAGGGGATTGGAAAAGTACCACTTGATTTTAATGATGTTCAGGCCGATTTTGTTTCGTACTCAGCTCATAAATTTCACGGTCTTAAAGGAAATGGTTTATTAATTAAACGAGAGAAGATCACTTTGCTTCCACTCCTCTCTGGTGGAGGGCAGGAAAGGGAAATTCGCTCCGGTACAGAAAATGGCCCGGGAATTGTTGCGATGGCAAAGGCTCTTCGCTTGTATTTAAATAGAGCAAAAACTCAAAAGAGCATGCTGGAAACTTTAAGAACGCACGTGTTTGCAGAGCTATCAAAAATCGACGGAATTGAGCTAAATAGTTCAATGTCAGGCGCGCCACATATTGTGAATTTTTCAGTTCCTGGTATTAAACCAGAAGTATTAATTCATGCGCTCGAAGAAAAAGAGATTTATGTTTCTACGCGTTCCGCATGTTCATCAAAAACGGCTGAAATAAGCCATGTATTAGCGGCAGTTGGTATGACCACGATACGAGCAAGATCTGCTATTCGAATTAGTCTTTCTTTTGAAACGACTAAAGAGCAAATTGATATATTTCTAAACGAATTGCAAACTGAAGTACCAAAACTAAAACAAGTAATGAGGTAATAGCTATGTATGATCACATCATCCTTCGCTACGGTGAAATTTCTCTTAAAGGGAAAAATAGAAAAGGTTTTATTACATCTTTGAAAAAAAGAGTGAAGCAAGTATTGTCGGATTACCCGGCAATTGAAGTACATCAATCTTTTGATCGAATGATTGTCAAACTTAATGACGAAGATCCAGAACCAATTTTAATGAAACTTAAAACAATTTTTGGGATTCATTCTTTAAGTGTGGCTATAAAAACAGAACACGACATAGATTTGATTAAAGAAAAAGCATTACAGCTAGTGAAAGATCAAATGGGTAACGACAGTATGACGTTTAAAGTAACGGTTAGAAGGCCATTCAAACAGTTTCCGCACCGATCGCAGGACATGAACCGTGATATTGGAGGGTATGTATTAAGTAACACAGAGAAATTGACTGTTGATGTACACCATCCTGACATGGAATTGAAAGTTGAAGTGAAGCAAGATGGTGCTTATCTTAGCTGCAATAATTCCGAAGGTGCAGGTGGATTGCCAACTGTACAAGACAATAAAGTGATGCTCATGCTTTCTGGTGGTATTGATAGTCCTGTTGCAGGCTATCTTACAATGAAACGAGGCGTAAAAGTTGAGGCTGTTCATTTTCACAGTCCGCCTTTTACAAGCGAACGTTCGAGACAAAAAGTGGAGGATCTTGTAAAAGTTTTATCCCGTTATGGTGGGGACATTCGCCTTCATATCGTTCCGTTTACAAATACGCAAAAGGCGATACAAAAGGAAATGCCAGATAACTATAGCATGACGATTATGAGAAGAATGATGATGCGCATTACAGAAAAACTTGCTGAGAAAAATAATGCTTTGGCCATTGCAACAGGAGAAAGTCTTGGCCAGGTTGCAAGTCAAACGATTCAGAGTATGAATACGATCAACGAAGTAACAAACTATCCGGTATTAAGGCCGCTTATTTCGATGGATAAAATTGAAATTATGAGAATTTCAAGAGCGATTGACTTGTATGACATCTCAATTCGCCCTTACGAAGACTGTTGTACGGTATTCTTGCCTGAAGCTCCAAAAACAAAGCCGAAACGTGAGCATGCGAATAAATTTGAACAATACTTGCCAATTGATGAACTTGTTGAGGAAGCGGTAAATGGTGTTGAAACGATCCTCATTAAAGAAAAAGACGATTCATTTGATGAATTGCTTTAGACTTCCAGCATTTTACCCCAATGCCATAAGTTATTAAGGATAGCACCTTCTTGTCTATCACATGATATGAGCAAGGAGGTGATTAACTCATGGCAAATAACAGTTCAAACAACCTTGTAGTCCCTGGTGTACAGCAGGCTCTAGATCAAATGAAATATGAAATTGCTTCTGAATTTGGCGTGAATCTTGGTCCTGATTCAACTTCACGTTCAAACGGCTCAGTTGGTGGCGAGATCACAAAGCGTCTTGTTCAGCAGTCTGAACAGCAGTTCGGAGGATATTCCAAATAATTGAATAAATTGGCTCAGAGGAAGATGCATCAGCATCTTCCTCTTTTATTGCTTCCAGCAGCGTTGTATGAGCGGCTGTTTTCGCTTGATTAGATTCAAAACTTTCATACTTTTGTGTATAATGTAACTATTACATAATAGAGGAGGCACACGATGAAAGACTTAATTGCACCAGAATATTATAATTTAACAAGTGAAATGGAACGATTTGTTTCTAATGAAGACAAGGTTGCTTTAAAATGGCGAAGCGATCAAGGTGATGAGCAGGAAATTACATACAAGCAATTATTTGAAAAGGCGAACCGCATTGCCGGTGCTTTAACAAGTGGAGGATTAGCACCGCAAGATCGGGTGTTAATTATGATGCCTAGGCTTATTGATACATATGCTGTCTACATTGCATGTCTAAAAGCAGGCCTTGTCGTTATTCCTTCCTCGGAAATGTTACGGAAGAAGGATCTGGTATACCGAATAAATCATGCAGAAGCAAAGGCGGTTATTTGTGAATCGCAATTAATTGAAGCATTTGCAGGGGTAGAAAGTGATGCGCCTTCACTGAAATATAAGTTCAGTGTCGGGAAAGAGACAAGTGGGTGGCTTCCATTACTTCAACAATCCGAAAATGAAAACGCTTCTTTCGAGGCCGTTAACACATTGCGTGATGATATGGCATTCCTTTCCTATACGTCAGGTACCACTGGTAATCCTAAAGGCGTTGTGCATAGCCATGGTTGGGCGTATGCTCATTTAAGAACCACTTCTGCATCCTGGCTTGATATTCAGGAAGGGGATAACGTTTGGGCAACAGCTGGACCTGGTTGGCAGAAGTGGATATGGAGTCCATTTGTTGCTACGTTAGGCAGTGGAGCTACTGGATTCTTATACAGTGGTAAATTTGATCCTGAAGCATATCTTGGTTTCCTTTCCATATACGACATTAATGTTCTTTGTTGTACTCCGACAGAATACCGATTAATGGCAAAAGTAGATGGTTTGGATCGCTACAATCTCGCCGTCCTACGGAGTGCCGTTTCAGCGGGAGAACCTCTTAATCGTGAGGTTATTGATACGTTTAGAAAGTATTTTAAAATCGATGTAAGAGACGGCTACGGTCAAACGGAAAATACGCTGCTTGTTGGCATTCTAAAAGGAATGGAAGTAAAACCAGGGTCAATGGGGAAACCAACCCCGGGAAACCAGGTAGAAATTATCAATGAAGAGGGAGAGCCGGCTCAAGTTGGAGAAGTTGGCGATATTGCCGTGCATAAAGATGTGCCAGCTCTTTTCAAAAAGTACTATCAAGATCAAGAGCGTACACAGATGGCATATAGAGGGGATTATTATTTAACAGGGGATAAGGCGTCCAAAGATGACGATGGCTACTTCTGGTTTGAGGGGAGAGGTGATGATATTATTATTAGCTCTGGATATACCATTGGACCTTTTGAAGTGGAAGATGCTCTCGTTAAGCATCCAGCTGTTCAGGAGTGTGCCGTCGTGGCAAGTCCAGATGAAGTAAGAGGGAATATCGTTAAAGCATATATTGTATTAAAAGATACCAGTCAGGCAGGTGATGCGTTAACTCGTGAGCTTCAAGACCATGTTAAAGAGCTGACGGCGCCGTACAAATACCCCCGTAAGATTGAATTTATTGAGGAACTTCCAAAGACCACGTCTGGAAAGATAAGAAGAATTGAACTCCGACAAAAAGAAACGCAGGGAGCTTCATAAAATAAGACAACACATCTTATAGGTAATTAAAAAAGAGGACCATTTTTTGGTCCTCTTCTTCTTATTTTGCGATGCTTTTAATCAATGACTCGATTTTATTCGCTTGATCTCCGGCATTATCTTGCTCCATTGCTTTTAAGTAAGTCGACCGTTTCTCATAAGTTTCGCGTACTAATCTTAAGAAAGAAGCGTCAGTTAAATCTTCTTCTAACAAAACGTTGGCATAGCCCGATTTTTGAAATGATTGAGCATTTAAGATTTGGTCACCTCTACTTGCTGCTCTCGATAGTGGAATGAGCAACATTGGTTTCTTTAGCGCAAGGAATTCAAAGATAGAATTCGATCCAGCTCTAGAAACGATTAAGTCGGCCATTGCTAATAGATCAGGAAGTTCATCTGTTACATATTCAAATTGTTTGTAACCTTTCATTTGAAGTGACTCATCAACCTGTCCTTTACCTGTAAGGTGAAGGATATCGAAAGTTTGGAGCAACTGATTGAGCTGGTTACGAACCGATTCGTTGATCCGCTTTGCTCCTAGACTACCTCCCATAATAAGCATTACTGGTTTTGTTCCACTAAATTCAGCGAATGAGAGTCCTTTTGATCGGTTCCCGCTTTTTAATTCATCTCGGACAACAGCCCCAATGTATTCTGCCTTATTTTCAGGAAGGTGCTTCACAGTTTCTGGAAAAGTGGTGCACACTTTTGATGCGAAAGGAATTGCTACTTTGTTAGCAAGCCCGGGAGTTAAATCAGATTCGTGAATAATGACAGGTACTCCGTTCATTTTACCGGCAATCACAACCGGGACAGAAACAAATCCACCTTTTGAGAAAATAACAGATGGTTTTTCTCGTTTAATAATAGAGAAAGCTTCTCCAACGCCTTTAATGACTTTAAAAGGATCTTTAAAGTTATTCCAGTCAAAATATCTTCTTAGCTTTCCAGTTGCAACGTGATGATACCTAACACCTTTAACGGGTTCTATAAGCTGACGTTCAATCCCTTTTTCGGATCCGATATAATGGATATCCCAATCTTCTTCTAAGAAACGGGGGATAAGAGCTAAATTAACGGTAACGTGTCCGGCTGATCCACCGCCTGTAAATAAAATCTTCTTCTTCAACGTGATTTCCTCACCTTCAACAATTGTCTTGCACTTTCTCTTAGTTATTCTTATTGTATCATGATTGAAAAATCAACCAAGAGTTTGAAGAAAAACCAGAAGATTCACAGTTTATAATAGGAATGATACAATAAGCTCACAATTGGCATAAAGGGGAGAACATGAGTGGGAACGCTTTGGTTTGGTGGAAAGATCTATACGCTTGAACATGAAAATGAAACAGTAGAAGCTGTTTATACAGAAAATGGCCGAATAAAAAAGGTCGGGTCTAAATCAGAACTTACCTCGATGTTCGGAAAAGAACTGACGGCACAGTATGATTTGAAAGGGAATGTGATGATTCCTGGATTTGTCGATAGTCATCTTCATATGATTGGGCATGGGGAAAAGCTCCTTCGCCTTGATTTATCGGAAGCTGGTTCTGCAGAAGAAATGAAAAGTCTTCTTGAAAAGAAAGTAGATGAAATTGCCCCATTTGAGTGGGTGATTGGAGAAGGTTGGAATGAAAACAATTTTCAGGATCGAAAAATCTTTCATCGTGATGAGTTGGATGAGATTGCGCCAGATCATCCGATGATGTTAACAAGAGTATGTCGACATGCGATTCTTGCTAACTCAATTGCGCTCGATCTTGCGGGGATTACGGATGATACGCCTGATCCTGAAGGTGGCGTGATTATGCGTGATAATAACGGCAGAGCAACTGGGTATTTACTTGACCGTGCACAGGAATTAGTTAAGGATGCTATGCCTGAGGTAAGCATCGAGTTTCTCGAAAAAGCACTATCGTGTTCAGTAGATGATCTCGTTGCGCAAGGAGTGACAGGTGGTCATAGTGAAGATTTAAACTATTACGGTGGGTTTACGCGTACTTACGAAACTTTTTTGAATGTGATCAATGGTCAGCGCAAATTCAGAGCGAATTTACTCGTGCATCACGAAGTTATCGAAGACATGCGAAAACAGGGGCTAGGCTTTGGAGATGGAACAAACTATGTTGAACTTGGTGCGATGAAGATCTTTGCTGATGGGGCACTGGGAGGACGGACGGCATTGTTAAGCCATCCATACAATGATTCCCCTGACACGTCAGGAGTTGCCATTCATAGCATTGAAGGGCTGACTGAACTTGTTAAGAAAGCGAGGTCGCATGATATGCCTGTGGCCATTCATGTCATTGGTGATCTGGCTCTTGAGTATGCGATTGAAGCCATTGAACAGTACCCTGCTCCATACGGTTTGAGAGATCGCCTGATTCACACTCAAGTAATGCGTGAAGATTTATTAAAGCGATTAAAACAGCTTTCAGTCATTCTCGATATTCAGCCAAGATTTGTTGCATCAGACTTTCCGTGGGTTATGGAACGTCTTGGAGAAGATAGAATGGGAATGTCCTTTGCATGGAAAACCCTTCTTGAAAGTGGGGTACCCATTGCTGGTGGGTCGGATGCGCCAATTGAACCTGTCAATCCATTACTAGGTATTCATGCAGCTGTTACACGAAAACGTCCTGAAGAATCTCATGGTGGGTATTATCCTGAACAAAAGTTGTCGGTGTTTGAGAGCGTCTCTCTTTTTACAAAAGGCAGTGCGTTTGCTATTGGAAGAGAGCATGAAAGAGGTATGATTAAAGAGAACTTTGATGCTGATTTTACTGTTTTAGATCGTGATATCTTTCATTGTGATCCAGATCTTATACTTGAAACAAATCCGGTCATGACAGTTGTGGATGAAACGGTTGTGTATGAAAAAAATGATTTCTCTTAGTCAAATTTAATTCAATACAAAAGCGCCGCATATTTTGCGGCGCTTTTCCTTAAAGAAAACTTCTTTGCACTTTATGCCAAAAAGAATTGTTTTTAAGCTTAACAGTTTTGATGCGTTTTTCTGGGATATGAATTTGAATTTCTTTAGCATGTTGTATGCTCATCGCTTCATTATCGATACCGATAACCGGATAGTCATTGCCGTCTTGAATGACTTGAAGCGTAAGCGTTCTCTCATCACTTAATAAAAATGGAGAGCCAAGTGTACGGTAATGATTATTGTTAAGTGAAGCAAGTTCGCTTACTTGCATACAAGCAAGTTTAGGATCTACCACAGCACCATTTACGGATTTGTTATATGCCGTACTTCCTGTTGGGGTGGAAACAATGAGGCCATCTCCCCGAAACGTTTCAAAGTGAAAATCTTCTACGTATACTTCCATAGCAAGTGTTTTAATAATTGATGATCGAATGGTGCATTCATTCAAGCAATAGAAAGAGGATTCGTTGTTTACCATTACTTCTATTGTCGGATAACGACGTACTTCAATACCTTCTGATAAAATGTCGTCCACCATATTTTGAATGTTGTCGATGTGGAAATCACAATAAAATCCTAGCTCGCCAGTAGAAATACCGACATAGAGACAATCTTCACGAAAGCCTGTTTTTCTAACCGCTTGAAGAAAAGCTCCGTCTCCCCCGATACTAGCGATAATGCTCGCCTCTTCAGGACTTTCTACAATATGAAAATCATTTTTTTCTGCAAGTGCCTTCAAAGGTTCTACCTTTTCCTGGATTTCTTTTGTCTGTTTGTAGAAAAAAAACAAATTACGTCGATTTGGCATTTGAATTCCTCCTTGTCCAACTGTTAGTCCTTTTTACTTTAACACTCTCTCTTTTTAGAAAAAAGAAAAAATTGAATTTAGTTGCCTTTATAAGGCGTTAAAACGATTTTAAAATGGAGTGAGAAGAACAATACTTATTCTATCCAATAGAGTTGTACTAAATTTGTTTCCGTACGTCTAGGAAGTGCGCTTCCTTATTTTGTATGGTATTCTCAAAAATATGAAACCAATAACTTGGTCTCATCGTACATAAGATAGCATCAGGATATAGAGGAGGCTTACTATGAATGGAAAACGATGGATTGCATTAGGTATTACAGTTGTTCTCATCATCGTATCACTTGGCTTTAATTTTGTTTCAAGTCTGGCATTTGGCGGGTGGCAGGAGGAAATGAACACGACAGACCAATTTGCTGAGACGGTTATTGAAGAAGGGAGCAGCTCGAATAAAATCGCCGTTCTTAATGTGGAAGGTGTTATTCAAGATACAGGAACGAATACCAGCTTTTTACCGCAGGCTGGATACAATCACGATATATTTATGAAGCGGTTAGAGCATGCTGCAGAAGATAAGAGCGTAAAAGGTATTATATTAAGGTTGAATACGCCAGGCGGTGGTGTGGTAGAAAGTGAAGAGATTCACGATAAACTTTTGGAGATCAAAGAAAAAACGGATAAACCGATCTACGCTTCAATGGGAAGTATGACAGCTTCTGCAGGTTATTACATTTCTGCTCCGACAGATAAAATTGTAGCAAGTCCTTCTACAATTACAGGTTCAATTGGGGTAATCATGCAATCAATGAATTATGCAGAATTAGCTGAAAAAGTTGGTGTGAAGTGGGAGACGATTAAGAGCGGTCCTCATAAAGATATCATGTCACCGAGCCGAGAAATGACCGAAGAAGAGCGAGAGATTTTACAATCAATGATTGATAACTCATATGATCAGTTTGTTCGGGTCGTGAGTGAAGGTAGAGGAATAGACGAAAGCAAAGTCCGTGAACTTGCTGACGGTAGAATATACGATGGAAGACAAGCGAAAGAAGTGAACCTTGTAGATGATCTTGGTAATTTAGAAGATACAATTGAAGGAATGAAGAAAGATCTTGGAGATAACAAGCTACAAGTTATTCAATATAAGCAAAACCTTGGTTTTAATTCATTATTTGAAATGACAGCTGCAAAACTCATGGGGCCCGACAAAGATCTTTTAGGCATTCAGCAACTTCTATCAACGCCGCAATCCCCTGAGTTAATGTATTTATATTCTGAATAAGGAGGCAGGCAGAATGGACGAAACAATGAGTATGACTGCCCCTCCCGCATCGGTAGACACAGAAGCGAGGCACGTACGTTATGCGGGCTTCTGGATGCGTTTTTGGGCATATTTGGTTGACATTATTGTGGTAGCAAGTTTGAATGGCATTCTGATAACACCTCTAATAAGAGGATTTGACTTACCAGCAACAGAACCGGCCATTTTACCTTTACAGGCAATTCTAACAGGTATCGTTTATTATATGTATTTTATTTTGATGACAAAATTTTTGTCTCAGACACTTGGGAAAATGCTTTTCGGATTAAAGGTAGCGTCCCTTAATAAGAGGAAGTTAACCTGGGGAACCGTTATTTTTAGAGAAGGAATTGGTCGATTTATAAGCAAGACGATTTTATTTGTAGGTTTTCTCGTCGTGGCCTTCACAAAAAAGAAACAAGGCATTCATGATTTGTTTGCTGATACGACTGTTGTACATGAAAAATAAAATCTCATAATGAATAAACCTGCCTATTTTGGGCAGGTTTATTTTATACTCTAATTTTTTGATCTCTTACAAAAAATAAAAGGAGAGAGATGTTTAGTGATTATTGCGATCGCTGCTATTCTTTTACTCTTAATCATCGCATCCTTACCTCTTATTATTTTTTCGACTGTAAGAGTAACGGTGATTATGGAACATTCTTCAACGGTGGAGGAACTTCAGATAGCTGTGAGAGCGCTTTTTGGACTTGTCGTCTATGAAACGACTATCCCCTTAATCGAGTTATTTGAAGAGGGGGAAGAAACTGTCAAAAAGAAGAAGAAAGAAAAGGGGCTTAAAGGTGAAACGAAGGAATTGGTTCAGGTATTAAAAAAAGCATTTCGTGCCAGAAAGTCGTTCTTATTTTTCTTGAAACGAGTACGTTTTAAAAATGTTCAATGGGAAACCAATTTTGGGGTAGGAAATGCTGCCAATACAGCTGTCTTTGCTGAAATTGTAATGAATGCGAAGGTAGCGATCTTTACTCTTCTATCACACTACTCAAACCTTCATACAATCCCGCAGCTTATCGTCACACCAATCTATGAAATGAAAACAATTCAAACTTATATGAAATGCATGATTACGTTCAAACTGGGGCATGCTATGATCGCGGTAATTAAATTGATGAAGTCTCAGAAAAAGTTACAGGAGGCTTAGCGGTTTAGGAAGTGAAGGAGGAAAACACATGGCTGAACATCCAATTGAAGGATTAATGCAAACGGCAATGGAAAATCTGAAAGATATGATCGATGTAAACACCATTATTGGTGATCCGGTCGAAACTCCTGATGGGAGTGTTATTTTGACGGTTTCAAAGGTTGGATTTGGATTTGCTGCTGGTGGTAGTGAATTTATGTTGAAACAACAGTCCAACCAGCAGGGCCAAAGTAAAGGCGAGCCATTTGGAGGCGGAAGTGGCGGAGGAGTTTCCATTACCCCCATTGCTTTTCTAATCGTCAGCGCAGGGGATATAAAAATGATCCATCTTGACAATACAACCCATCTTTACGAGAGACTACTTGACCTTGCACCGCAGGCTATTGAAAAAGTACAAAGCATTCTTCAAAACATAAATCAGAATTCAAATGGAAATAAAAATCAAAAAAATCAACAAGGTCAACAAGGTCAACAGAACGGTTCAGGATCATCAAGACAAAACTCTCAATCCAAACATCTTTTCCGGGGACAGCAAAGACACCAAGATGAAAATAAACAAGATCTCGATTTTTAAGCTACTTTATAATGAGGTAGCTTTTTTTTGTAGCTACTGCTGATTTCTTGAAATCTACTGGTTACACCTATATGATGAAATTAGTCGTACATACGACCAATTATAAAGGAGGTATGAACATGGCTAACATTACATTTAAAGAAACGCCAATGACGCTTTTAGGTGAAGAAGTAAAAGTTGGTGACAAGGCTCCTGATTTTACTGTGCTTGCAAATGATCTATCTGAAAAGACGCTTGAAGATTATCCAGGTACTCGTCTTATTAGTGTTGTACCATCTCTTGATACAGGTGTTTGTGATGCCCAAACACGTAAATTCAATGAAGAAGCTGCAAAACTTAACAACGTAAAAGTATTAACTATTAGTGCTGATCTTCCATTTGCTCAAAAACGCTGGTGTGGTGCTGCTGGTATTGAAGATGCGATTACCTTATCAGATCATCGAGACCTTTCATTTGGTAAAGCATTTGGCGTAGCTATGCAGGAACTGCGTTTGCTAGCAAGAGCTGTGTTTGTTGTGAATAGTAACGGTGAGGTTGTGCACACAGAGTACGTGAGTGAAGCTACTAATCATCCTGATTATGATGCTGCTCTAAATGCTGCAAAACAAGCGGAATAATACATCTCCTACGAAAAGGACTTCGATGACTTCATCGAAGTCCTTTTTTACACGTTAGGCGATTACGTTTTAGCTAATTTCACGGAAAGAAGACATTGGTTTCTCATCTATCATTGTTGCGAAAGAAGTCAAGACTGTTTACAATAGAGACGGCGAACTGATAGGAGGCCGATTAATGTCCGAATTAACTGTAGAAAATCTATATAACGTGTTAGATGAATCAACACTTGTCATTCAAAATAAGTTAGAGATGTCTTATCTTGAAGCACTTGTCGAGACAGGTTTAAATATATTTGAAAATAAAGTCCTTCAAGAAGAATTAGATGCTGATACGGTTGTGCGTCTAAAAAATCTGTATGACTCATGTAGTCTTGATGGAGCAGAACAAGAAACGGTGCGGAAAGGGATCCAACTGGCTCTGCTTAAAGGAATGAAAAAAGGTATTCAACCTCACCATGCAATGACACCTGATAGTGTGGCGCATTTAATTGGGTATCTTGTGAAAAAATATAAAGAGGTTCTAAATCTTGATAACATGAAGATTCTTGATCCTGCTGTTGGCACTGGGAATTTGCTAACGTCAGTCCTCAATCAATTGGATGGAGAGAACGTAGAAGCGTACGGTGTTGAACCCGACGATCTTCTCTTGCACCTGGGGTTTGTTAATGCTAACTTGCAAAAGCATCAAGTGGAATTTCTTCACCAGGATAGTGTGAAGCCACTCTACATTCCTCAAGTAAATACTGTGGTGACAGATTTACCTGTCGGGTATTACCCACACGAAGAGGCAGCTGCGAAATATGAGTTAAAAGCGGAAGAGGGAATGTCTTATGTTCATCATCTCTTGATCGAACAAAGTTTAAACATGACGGAAGACTCTGGTATGCTTTTCTTTATGATTCCAAACTTTCTCTTTGGAGATGATGGCGCAAAGCAAGTAAGGAATTTGCTCAACGACCGCTCTGTTATCCATGGAATTATTCAATTGCCAACTAGCTTGTTTGCGAATGAATCACAGGCCAAAAGCATCCTCGTTGCTCAGAAAAAAGGAGAACATACGTTAAAACCAAAGCAAGTGATGATGGCAAAACTTCCATCGTTCTCAAATCGTGAAGCGATGCTGAACATGATGCAACAGATCAATGGGTGGTTTTCACAGCTTTCATAACAGAAGTGAAACGTTTACAAATCTGAATTGACGGAATACTTGAATGTAAGCGGTTTTCACCTTGAATAAAGTAATGGTCGGTGTTTAAATAATAAGAGTGCTAAAGATAGAAGGGGATTACCCTTCTATTTTCGTGTCGTATTCTAATTTTATTGAATTAAAGGAGCTGTCACATATGGCGAAAATAATCGCAATCAACGCCGGTAGTTCTTCGTTGAAGTTTCAACTTTTAAATATGCCGGAAGAAACTGTTATCACAAAAGGACTCGTGGAGAGAATCGGCCTTGATGACGCCATCTTTACAATAGAAGTGAACGGTGAAAAGAATGAAGAAATTACAAACATCCCTGATCACGCGGTAGCAGTAAAAATGCTTTTGGACAAGCTGATTAGCTTTTCTATTATTTCTTCTTATGATGAAATTGAAGGTGTTGGCCATCGCGTTGTTCATGGTGGAGAGAAATTTAATGACTCTGCAATGATTACAGATGAAGTACTTGCTGGAATTGAAGAAGTATCAGAGCTTGCGCCTTTGCATAACCCTGCAAACCTTGTAGGTATTCGTGCGTTCCGCGAGATTTTGCCAGAGGTTCCATCTGTAGCCGTATTTGATACAGCTTTCCACCAGTCAATGCCAGAGCAATCTTACTTATATAGCTTACCTTACGAATATTATGAAGATTATGGTGTTCGTAAGTACGGTTTCCACGGTACTTCTCACAAGTATGTCTCAGAGCGTGCTGCAGAAATGCTTGGTCGTCCGCTTGATCAATTGCGTATCCTTTCTTGTCACCTTGGTAACGGGGCAAGTATTGCAGCAATTGAAGGTGGAAAGTCAATCGATACTTCCATGGGCTTTACACCACTAGCTGGTGTGACGATGGGAACTCGTTCTGGAAATATCGATCCTGCCTTAATTCCGTTTATTATGGAAAAAACAGGCCAAACTGCAGAAGAAGTAATGAACACGTTGAATAAGAAAAGTGGTCTTCTTGGTGTATCTGGTTTCTCAAGTGATCTTCGCGATATCACAAGTAAAGCAGAAGCTGGAAACGAACGTGCAGAACTTGCGCTGGAAGTATTTACTTCTCGTATTCATAAATACATCGGGTCTTACGCTGCACGTATGTCTGGACTAGACGCGATTATTTTCACAGCAGGTATCGGTGAAAATAGTGACGCGGTTCGTGCACGTGTGTTACGTGGCCTTGAATTTATGGGCGTTTACTGGGATCCAGCTCTAAACAAGGTGAAAGGGAAAGAAGCTTTTATTAACTACCCTCACTCACCTGTAAAAGTTATGATTATCCCAACAAATGAAGAAGTTGTGATTGCACGAGATACTGTTCGACTTTCTAAATAAATCAAGAGCACCCGAAAAGGGTGCTTTTTTTTTGTCCTTCTTTCACCTTTGTTGGAAGTTTTGGAAGGGAAAAGATACAATATAGGAAAGGGGTTGAAAGGAGCGATTTCAATTGGTGTGGACAGAAAGAGAACGAAAAAGAATGACTGATATCCATTTATGGGAAGAAGAGCACTTCGCCCATGAAGCAACTGACGTAGAGCGAACATTTCACAAATTGTATAACCACCAGCTCAATCAGCTGGATTCTAAAGCTAAAACACGTTTGTATGCCGTGATGGACTCGGCGCTTTTTCATATGCATTCGCTTATACAAAATTCACAATCTCAGGTCGATGCCAGTCATCGGCTGTTAACCGATGCACGCTTGTTTCATCCAGAAATCGAACAAATTCAGGATATGAAGAACTTGTCTGTTGATCAGCTTGTCTACATTGCTGATCAACAAATTGCGCGACAGCGAATGGTTTCATTTGCGCAAGGGGGACTTGCAGGCACGGGAAGTTTTTTATTATTAGGTCTTGATTTACCGGCGGTGCTTGCCATTAACCTACGAACGGTCCAGCTTATTGCGATGACTTATGGTTACCCCGTCAATTACCCTTCTGAAATGATGATAGCTCTTAAAGTTTTCCACATGGCTACTCTTCCTAAAGGTTTACAAGAGCGAGCCTGGCGAGAATTAGAGCAAGAGGTAAAGCAAGAGCAGGCACATCCATATTTTTATGAAGGTCCTGAAGGAATTGCTGATGCCAATTGGTTACAGGGGCCGATGAAGCAAATGATGAAAGGTACCGTACTAATGATGCTACGGAAAAAAATGATTCAAGGAATTCCGATTCTTGGCATAGCGATTGGAGCAGCCGTGAACTATCGATTTACTCGGTCAGTCAGTGAAATCGCTCATAAGTTCTATGAGAAACGTTTTCTAAATGAACTTAGAGAGGAGTATGGAAATGAGCTTTAGTGAACATAAATCCAGTGCGCCGGCAGTTATTTACTGTTTGATTATCACTGTCAGTGACACAAGAACAAACGAAACAGATAAAAGCGGAAAAATCATTTCCTCTCTACTAGAAGAAAAAGGTCATAAGGTGATCGAGCGAACCATTGTAAAAGATGATCAAGAGGAAATTCGGTCGGCCATTCAGCGAGGGATTGCTGCTAGTGATGTGGATGCTGTTTTATTAAATGGAGGAACCGGCATTTCTAAAAGAGATGTCACCTATGAAGTTGTTGAAGGAGTACTTGAGAAGGAGCTAGCTGGGTTTGGCGAGCTGTTTCGTATGATTAGCTATACAGATGATATTGGCACGCCAGCTATGCTTAGCAGAGCCATTGGAGGGGTTACAAGGGAAACGGCCATCTTTGCTATGCCAGGTTCTTCAGGTGCCGTGAAATTAGCGATGTCTAAGTTGTTAATCCCAGAGCTTCCTCACATTGTGCGAGAGCTTCGTAAATAACGGCTTATTTCTTCTAATTGTGCTCAGACTCCATACATAAGTAATCTTTTGTTATGCATTTGCTCACTTGTTCTGAATAAATCCTCATTCGATAAGTAAACCGTCCTGTTGTTGGAAAGAATACGAATGCAAGACCGAAACGACAGGAGGTTACGTCATGACTGATAAGAAGAAGGAATTGATTTATGATGAAAGTGGTGAAATGGCTGTACACCAACAGCTAAGTGAATCGTATCAGAGCGGTGCGATCAATGAGGAGGAACAAAAAGAAGCAAAGAAGCTTCCTCGTAAAGCTGATCGGAAAAGTTATTATTAATAAGGAAAAAGTTCATGCCATGAGCATGAACTTTTTTCATAGTACCATTCAGTAAACGTTTTCTTTCTTAAAACGGTGGAACGAAAGGTATAGTATGCCTGTTAATAGAAAAGATAAAAATCCTGGTGAATAATTAGCAGGAAGCAAAAGGTAAAATGAAACGCCCAATAAAATGGCGAGGAATCCTGAGCGGTTTAATGTCCTCTCTGATAAAGTCTCGAGCATGGCAGTTGTGAAGCTTCCTTTTTTTATCACCATAAAATCAGTCACAATTACGGCAGATAAAGGAATAACAAAAGCACCAAGCAAAGAAATAAACGATTCCGCTTCATCCACAAAGGCTGGAAATGCACTTAATACTACAGCGGCGCAACCTAGTAAAAGGGCACTCTTCACTCGTCCGAGAGATGGAAACGTGTTTAGAAGGCTATATCCTCCCGTGTACGCATTGCTAATGTTAATCATGATCATTGAACAGAGTGCGGATGCAAAAATTAGGATTAACAGAAAAGTAGATTGGGTCTGTTGACTCGTGATTAAAAAAGGATTCCATGTTCCTGCTACTGTAGCGGTATAGGCACCGAGAAGTGCGGTTAATGTAAACCCAAGGGTATTCCCAGAGAATATGCCCCAGAATGCATGCTGAGGAGATTTAGCGTATCTTGCCATGTCGGAAGAGCTGCTAACTCCAGATACATACTGAACAAATGCAAGACTGGCAAAGAAAAAGAATGAGCTGTTTGGTTCACTTTTAAATGAGATGACGGATGAGTAGCTGCTCCCGTTGACAGAAGAAGTGAAGTAAACCAAGAACATCGCAACGCCTCCAGCAAATAAAAGAGGAAGAAAATACCTAGTCACTTTTTTAACCGCATCGAAACCGACTAACGCAAGTAACGCCATTATAGTAGCAAGAAACAGTGACGTTGGAAGAAACAGAAGTTTTATTGAAAAAGCGCGCTTCATTAATTCAACAACCATATAAGTACCGCCAATGGTTTGAACGGAAAACCAGTACAGTGATGTGATGGTTCTAACTGGTGAAGCAAAGTATTGGGCTCCCTTTACACCGACAAATGCTCTTACTGCATATTGAGACGGGATTCCGCGTCTTGCTCCTGGAAAGGATAGGAATGAGACGAATAGAAAGGCGACAGTTGCTCCGAGTACGGTTGCAAGCACTGCCCAAATGAAGCTAAGTCCTCCTTCGAGAACAGCAAGAGCAGGCACAAGGAAATTCCCGGCGTTCACGGATACAGCCATTTGAATCATGGCATATTCGTACCAGCGTGTCGTGCGCGACGTTTCTGGAACGGATTCAAGTCCATATCGTTCAATTTGAATAGGATTAGATGATTTCGGTAAACTGCTCATAGACTCTCCTTTTACAAAACAAATATAGTTTCATTTTAGTTGTGAACTTAAGCGGAAGCAATTCTAATGATGCGTTTAGGAATAATATTCATCACTTTCAGTCAGCATAAGGAGGAGGTGATGAATAATGAGGAAACTTACCATCATAACTTTTGCTGTTTACTTATGTCTGTTTACAATTCGAGCAGAAGCTTCCACACTCCAAAACAGTTTTTCATTTAAATGTATGGTTGTTTCTAATGGAATTGAACATGAATGGGAGTTCTCTAGTCCGAATGAATTTGAAGTTGAGACCGGAAATGTTGTTGAAAAGGGAGAGCGGGCAAAAAAGGAAGTCGAAGCTTTGTTTCAACATCTAGAAGTAACCGAAATTGCAAGAGTAGAAGAACTTGTGAAAAAAATGGACAGCTTTGGTTATCAAAACGCGGAACGATTTGAATTAAAGTGGATGGATGCGAGCGGAAGGTTATACACCTGGGTATGGGATGAAAACGATCAGTAGACTTTGAATAGCGGTTTCGATAAGATGAGGAAAGATGTGAAAGGAGCCGCATTCAAGTGAAAAATAGTTTTGCTGTCATAGCTGGTGGAGCAGTTGGAGCGTCTCTTAGAGGGGTAATTGGTACAGTGCTGAATGGCAGTCCGATCGCTACCTTTATAGTCAATATCGTCGGCTCCATTCTTCTAGGTTTTTTCTATCAATTCGTAAGATCGAGCCCTCATCTTTCAGATTCAGTGAAAAAATTTATTGCGACTGGTTTGTTAGGCTCATTTACAACCTTTTCCACGTATTCTCTTGATTTGTTTGTATACATAAGAGAGGGTCACTTTTGGGGATTAGCTCTGTATGGAGGCGGTAGTATTCTAGCAGGAATCTTAAGCGTCATCATAGGGGTTTCCTTAGCGGAAAAAGTGGGGAGGGACTAAGAATGGATTGGTTGATGATTGCTATTGGTGGCGGCGTTGGGGCATGGCTTCGTTATGTCACAGCACTAGGGGTAAACCGCTTCAATCGATTTCATTTCCCGCTTGCAACTCTTTTAGTAAATCTATTAGGAAGTTTCTTAATGGGGATGGCGTTTGGAGCGGGAGATTGGGGGCCTGGGATCTCAACAGGTTTTCTCGGAGCGTTGACGACCTTTTCAACATTTATGTACGAAGCTTTTGAGCTCGCTGCAACAAAGGTTTGGCTATCGGTTGTTTACATCGTTGTTAGCTTAATTAGCGGGTTGTTAATGGTAACTGTGGGGTATATGATAATAGTGTGAACATTGCGAAAATATACTTATATTGATACGTTTAGAGAATCATCTTTTGAATGATTTTGGTAACTTTAGAATGGTTGGGTGATTTTATACGGGCCAAAGAGAGACGAAGGAGGAGTATGCATGCATATTGGCATTCCTGTAGAAGTGAAAAACAATGAGAACCGAGTAGCGATGACACCTGCTGGAGTATTAAGTTTAACGAGCTTCGGCCATGAAGTATACATTGAAAAAGGGGCGGGAGTGGGTTCTGGTTTTAGAGATGAGCAGTATCTAGAAGCTGGCGCTCATCTTGTTGAAACGGCGGCAGAAGCGTGGTCGAAGGAAATGGTTATGAAAGTAAAAGAGCCACTTCCTCAGGAATATGGCTATTTTCGTGAGGGGCTAATTTTATTTACATATTTACACCTAGCTGCGGAGTCTGAGCTTACACGAGCGCTTGTTGAAAAAAAAGTAATTGGCATTGCCTATGAAACGGTTCAGCTACCAAATGGCTCGTTACCTCTTTTAACTCCTATGAGTGAAGTAGCCGGCCGGATGGCTGCGCAGATCGGTGCTCAATTTCTTGAGAAACCCAAAGGTGGACTTGGCATTCTATTAGGGGGCGTTCCTGGCGTAAAGAGAGGAAAAGTTACTGTCATAGGCGGCGGAGTTGTTGGAACGAATGCAGCCAAGATTGCAATGGGACTTGGAGCAGACGTAACGATTATGGATTTAAGCCCAGAAAGAATGAGGCAGCTTGATGATATTTTTGGAACTGAAATAAATACGATGATGTCCAATCCACTAAATATTATAGAAGCGGTGAGAGAATCAGATCTTGTTATCGGTGCTGTTCTTATTCCAGGAGCAAAAGCACCAAAACTAGTGACGGAAGAGATGATTAAAGAAATGAAGCCCGGTTCCGTCATCGTTGATGTTGCGATTGATCAGGGAGGTATATTCGAAACAACGGATCGTATCACAACTCATGATAATCCAACCTATACGAAGCACGGTGTTGTGCATTACGCTGTAGCTAATATGCCTGGTGCAGTGCCACGTACATCCACGATTGCCTTAACAAATGTGACCGTGCCTTATGCGGTTCAGCTTGCGAATAAAGGATACAAGAAAGCCTGTCTTGAAAATGAACCTTTGTTAAAGGGGATTAACACGATGCATGGTTTTGTAACGTATGAAGCAGTAGCTGAAGCGCAGCAGCTTGATTATAAAAGTGCTCGCTCACTCCTTGAAAAGTAAAAGAGGTATAAAGCAGCTAGTAGCTGCTTTATTTTTTTACGCCTTTGAAGAAGACTCGTTATTTTAAGAAGTGGGAATGAAGAAAAGGGTTTACTTCATTCAATACGGAACATGTGTATGTGGAGGTGAAAACATGGCATTTTGGAAAAAAAAGAATGAAAACAGTAAAGCGGATCATCCAGCGATGATAGAAGCAACCCTACATGAAATACGACAGGCAGTCGGTAAATTCGCAGAAAAGAAACGTGATGGTATTTCGTTAAAAGTTCTTGTAAAGGATAACAATGAACTCGATGCTTCTTTTCTTATCACTCACCTTGGAGGTATTCCTTCTAAACCTTTTTATATGTCGAAAGAGACGTTTGAACTCTTTGAAGAACAACACCGTCATATTCCTTTTTGGATTGATATAGTTCAAAAAGCTGTGGACTCGTACATTCATTCTGAGAAAGAAGCTCCGATCATCGAAGGAGATCCGTTTCGGAAAATCAGCTTCTTTAAACTTGAAAAGAAAGCTCTTTTAACAGAACGCCCCCCACTGGATTTCTATTATACTGAGCAAGAGGGAATGGTTTCTCATCGAAAACCAGAAAAATAACGGGAACTTTTTTAGAGATGATTCGTATAAAACTATGAGGGTGGGAGGCGAGTAAATGAGTTTTTTATCAAAATTGTTCGGAAATAAAGACGAAAAACCGGTTAAAGAAAGAACCGTTTTTTCGATTAAGGTTGGTGATATTGTCACTTATGACCTTGAAGATTATGAAGTAGTTGGTTCACTCACGTATCAGAATAATGGCTATAAGTGGTACGCGTATCAGCTGAAATCGGGAGCATCCTCGGTATGGCTAAGTGCCGAAATGGATGACGAACTTGAGCTAGGCATTTATCGTAACGTAAAGGAAAAGCTGGCAAAACCCATACCAGAAAAGCTAACCATGGACGATGTTACGTATTATAGAGAAGAACATGGTCGAGCAAAAGTGTCTGGAACTGGACGTGGTAGTAATTTGAATGGGCAGGAAGTAGAGTACCACGATTTTTCAAATGAAGATGAAACAAACTTTCTATCAATAGAAGTCTGGGGTTCTGAAGTAGAAGTGAGCAAAGGATATGCCATTGAAGAGTATGAAATTAAAATTCTTGCTGGAAGTAAATGAGAGGATGAGAGCAAATGTTTAATATGTTTAAACGAGTAAAAACGATCATGTCTTCTGAACTAAATGCTGCACTTGATAAGGCAGAAGATCCGGTAAAGATGCTAGAACAGTTTATGAGGGATATGGAAGCAGATATTCGAGATGCGGAAACAGCAGTAGCAAAACAAATATCGAATGAAAAAATGTTAAAAAAGAAATGGGATGATGCCAACGCAATGGTTTCAAAGCGCCAGGATCAGGCGATGAAGGCTTTGGAATCGGATAACGACGATTTAGCTAGAAGAGCGCTTCAAGATAAAAAAGATCATGAAGCAAAAGCGGAAACATTGAAGACGTCTTATGAAAGAGCGAAAGCGGATGCGGATTCTCTTCGTTCAAAGTTAGATGAGATGAAAGAAGAGTATCGTCAAATGCAGTTAAAGAAAGATAGTCTAAAGGCTCGTGCAGAGTCAGCAAAAACGAAAACGAAGATAAATCGTGCCATGTCTGATATTGGCGGTGATGATTCTAGACGTGGTTTTGAGCGAATGGAGGAAAAAGTTCTTCAATACGAGGCGGAAGCTGAGACAAGTGAAGATATGCGTTCGAAAAGTCGCTCTCTTGATGATGAGCTTGATGCACTTGACAAAAACGACGGTATCGATGATGAATTGGCAGAGCTTAAGAAAAAAATGGGGAAAGAATAAGCTTTCCCCTTAAATGGGGTGGAAGAATGAAATGGCTCACTGGATTACTGACAGCATTCATTCTGCTCTTATCGGCATGTGGGATTACCAAGGATATTCAAGAAATCGTCGAAGATCGTTATCAGCTTGAAGATGTCGTTGAAAGCAGCGTGGATTCAAGCGATGTCTCAAAGGTTTACAATGCTGAGGAAGATATCCCTACTGTTGCCTCCTACTTACAGGAACAAATAAAGCCGAATGAAGTCAGTGAATTAAAAGAAGGCAAGCAAATTCTTGTTTATGATGACCATATCGTTACGTTGCAAGAAAGTGATGATGCATCGAATACCCTCGTCGAAGTCGCTACGGTTGGATTTGTACGAGATAACTACCAACCCGATTTCTTTGATGGGTTACTAGCTTATTATATTTTAGATGAAATTCTGGATGTAGATGACTGGGGGAAAAAACAAAAAAACCGCTGTTTGAACGCAACCGGGAATTGTTATGGAGGATATGGCACCACAGGTGGTACATATAAAGGACCGACAACGATTCCGTCTTTTCGAGGATCGAGTCGCGGCGGCGGTCCAGGAACAGGGAAATAATTGAAGGAGGATCATCATAATGGGACCATTTTTATTAACATTTATTTATTTTATTGCAGCGATTGTTGTTGTGGTTGTCGGATTAATTATTTTTGAATTGATTACGACAAAATACAAAGATTGGGAACAGGTCGAAAAAGGAAATACGGCAGTTGCGCTATCCATAGGTGGAAAGGTTATTGGGATTTGTCTTATCTTGGCTTTCGCCATTTATCATAGTGCAGATGTTCTCGATACAGTCGTATGGGGAGCCTATGGAGTTGTTCTTCAACTAGTGGCTTATTATATCTTTGACTTTCTTACAAGGCGTTTCTCAGTGGAACAAAAGCTTAGTGAAGGTGTTGTATCGGTAGGCATACTCTCCATGTGCGTTTCCATTGGTCTTGGTTTAGTAGTAGGGGCATCAATTACGTAAAATAGAAATGATCAGCTGAAGGTGAAAGTCATGAGCAGGACGTTTAGTAAAAGCAGTCAGTTGTACTGGGCTTCTGGAATTGTATCGATCTGCGGTATTATTTTTGAAGTGCTGTTCGGTGCGCTAGGTTCGTACATACTGGGCGATGGTGTAAAGCAATATACGTTAACCATTTCGCTCTTTCTGACTGGAATGGGGATTGGCGCATCCCTGAGTGAAAAAGTTGTGAAAAACTTGATTACAAGATTTATTGCCATTGAGCTTCTTATTGGTTTAATAGGTGGGTTTTCTAGTTTTACGGTGTTTGGAATTATGGCAATTGCGGGAGAAGAATCAACCACTATTGTACTCTATACCACTATTCTTATTGTAGGCGGGTTAACGGGTCTTGAACTACCAATCTTGATTCGAAAAGCGAATGAAATTGGTGTGGAAATGAATAAAAGTACAGCAAGAGTGCTTTTTTCCGACTATGCAGGAGGACTTGTAGGGGGACTGTTATTTGCCTTTTACCTTCGACCAGAGTTTGGTCTTGTAAAATCAGCTTTTCTTGTCGCTCTCGTTAACATTCTCGTCGCTTTTTGGATGATTTATTCATTTCGAAAAGAGCTGGTTTATCGAGCTGTTTATACTGGAATAGCAATACTTTTGTTCTTATTAATGATTGTCGGCACTATTTTTGGTGAGGAAATGGCCTTCTCTTTTGAGCAGCGTTTATACAAAGATCCGATCATTTACTCTGAAGAAACTTCATATCAAAAAATTACCTTAACGAGGGAACAGGGAGATCTTAGGCTCTATTTGAATGGACAGCTTCAGTTTAGTTCAAGTGATGAACATCGATACCACGAAACGCTCGTGCATATCCCGATGGCGACAGTTAACAATCCTGAGAATGTATTATTACTGGGAGGTGGAGATGGTCTTGCCGTTCGAGAGCTTTTAAAGTATGATAGCGTGCAATCCGTAACGGTAGTGGATTTAGATCCCGAAATGGTAAAACTCGCAAGAGAACATCACTTATTAACTGAATTAAACGAGCATGCACTTGAAGATAAACGTGTCCACATTCGAAATGAAGATGCTTTTCAATATATTAAGAAAGAACAAAAAGCATTTGATGTGATCATTGCTGATCTGCCTGATCCAAATAATGAATCATTAAACAAACTGTATACGTGGGAATTCTATTCGTTGTTACGCAATCATTTGGAATTAAACGGAGCGTTAATGGTACAGGCAACTAGTCCGTTGTTTGCAAGAGAAGCTTATTGGACAATAGATCGAACGATTGCGGAGACTGGTTTAATTACTTCGAATTACCATGTCGACATTCCGAGCTTTGGTAACTGGGGTTTTGTGATGGGGACGAGAGAGCCGGTAGATCAAGAGAAGCTAAAGTTTACTGTAAAAACTGAATATCTATCAAGTGAGATGATTCCCTCCCTTAGCGTGTTTGGGAAAGATGAAGATCAACAGATGATGAGAGAAGGGAAAAAGGTTCGATTTGAACCGAATACGCTTATTCAACCTCATTTAATTGAAAAATACGAACGAGCATGGTTGTATTACTAGTTTAGATCATTACTCAAAGGGAACTTACTGACTAGAGTCAATCCTTCTATATTTTGTCATGGAGGTTAAAAATTCCAAACGTTAAAGGAGCGATAACGAATGAAAGTTACATTTCATGGTCATTCAGTTGTTGAGATTGTCACGGAAAAAGCGAAAATTTTAATTGATCCTTTTATTTCAGGTAATGGACAATGTAAGTTAGACGCTAACGAAGTGAAGTGCGACGTTATTTTACTGACGCACGGACATAATGATCACGTCGGAGATACAGTTGATATAGCGAAACGAAATGATGCTTTAGTCGTAGCTCCATTTGAATTGGCTACATACCTTGGATTTAAAGGGGTGAATACTCATCCTATGGCAATTGGTGGCGCTCATGAATTTGAGTTTGGAAAGGTCAAGCTTACTCAGGCTTTCCACGGCTCCAGCTATACTGAGGAAGAAAATCAGCAAATTATTTACACGGGCATGCCGTCTGGTATTCTCTTTAGTGCAGAAGGCAGTACAGTTTATCACGCTGGCGACACGGGACTTTATTCAGATATGAAGCTTTTGTCTGATAAGTCAATTGATCTTGCGTTCTTACCGATTGGTGATAATTTCACAATGGGACCAGAGGACGCAGCTGTTGCTGCGAAATGGATTGACGCAGACGTAACTGTTCCAATTCACTACAATACGTTTCCGCTTATTGAACAAGATGGTGAGGCGTTTGTAGATAGCCTTAAAGGAACGAAAGGTAAAGTTTTACAATCAGGCGAAACAATCGAATTATAATCCAACACAAAACCGATGCATTGCATCGGTTTTGTGTTGGATAAGCGTATTAAATCAGCCGTTACAAACATACCCTTTTAGAAAGACTGTTAGGGGGAATTGGTGTGAAACAACGATTGTTTTTATCTGTATTGTGTATTCTATTTTTAATGTATGATGCTGTCCCACGTTTTCAAATTGATTTAACGCTTGAAGGTGCTTTCTTTAGTCTTTGGCTTCTCTTTGCTGTCATGGCACTTGGTGGAAATCTTGCTGGCTTGTTCTTTGGGAAGAGAGAAACTCAGTTTATATCAGAAGAGGAATTACCAGTCGATTTAAGAAAAAAACAATACAGTCGTTGAAGTTATAGGGATGAGTTATGTATAATGAAGTCAATTCAAACACCACTATAACAGAAGTAGTATATCTACTGATACAGATGTGAACGTAGAAAGTATGGTGAAAGAAATTGACAACGAAACATGAACAGATTCTCGAATATATTGAGACGCTAGAAGTGGGTAGTAAAATATCTGTGCGTCAAATTGCAAGAGAGCTGAAAGTGAGTGAAGGGACAGCCTATCGAGCGATCAAGGATGCTGAAAATAAAGGCACGGTCAGCACAATTGAACGTGTGGGCACAATCCGAATTACAAAAAAAGAAAAAGAAAACATCGAAAAACTCACTTATGCCGAAGTGGTGAACGTAGTGGATGGACAAGTGCTTGGAGGGAGAAACGGTCTACATAAAACCCTTCACAAGTTCGTTATCGGAGCGATGAAATTGGAAGCGATGATGCGCTATGTTGATCCTGGGAGTTTACTCATCGTAGGTAATCGAGACAATGTTCACAAAATTGCGCTTGAAGCAGGCGCCGCCGTTTTGATTACGGGTGGATTTGACGCGCAGGACGATGTGAAAAAAATGGCAGATGCCTATGATTTACCGATTATTTCAACATCCTACGATTCCTTTACAGTAGCAACCATGATTAATCGAGCGATATATGACCGGTTGATAAAAAAGGAAATTGCTTTAGTAAGTGATATCTTAACGCCACTTACGAAAACAAGTTTTCTTGTGACGACGGAAAACGTAGGTCGCTGGCATGAGTTAAATGAGAAAACGCTCCATAGTCGTTACCCTGTTGTTGATCCCAATATGAAAGTGCAGGGAATTGTGACTTCTAAAGATATACTTGGAGAGCGTAACGAAACACCAATTTCAAAAGTAATGACGAAACATCCTTTAACCGTTAATGAACAAACATCGGTTGCTTCTGCCGCGCATACGATGATCTGGGAAGGAATCGAAATGCTGCCGGTTCTCGATCAATACCAGCGTTTGATAGGAATTATTAGCAGACAAGATGTGTTAAAAGCGCTTCAAATGATTCAGCAACAGCCTCAAATCGGTGAAACGTTTGATGACCTGATTACGAGCCAAATTAAAGATGTGTCAACACCATCAGAAAGTCGCTACAGCTGTGAAATAACGCCACAAATGACAAGCCTTCTTGGTACTTTATCATATGGGGTTGTGACAACCCTTGTAACCGAGGCGGGTAGCCGGGTATTAAAGAAATACAAAAAAGGTGATTTAGTTGTCGAAAATATTACGCTTTATTTTATAAAACCCGTTCAAATTGATCATACAATTGAAATTGTTCCTAAAGTTCTCGAAGTCTCACGTAAATTTGGGAAGGTCGATGTTGAAATTTATCATGAAGGGTCAGTTGTAGGGAAGGCGCTCATGATGGCTCAGCTCATCGATCGATAAAAAAACCGCCAATTACTGTGGCGGTTTCATTATTCATATCGTACTTAGTTTTGCTTCATCATATTTGCCTCTTCAATGGCAAAAGGAAGGTAGTGACGGTATTTTTTGTAGCCTACTACAACGTTTGCAAGACCGAGTAAAATGAAGACGGCAGCGACGATAAACGTTACAGTTGATAAAGAAACAGTGAGTGAATTAATCGCAAAAAAGATAAGGAAAAGTCCTAGTGCAATACTTGCTTTTGAATGAAGCCACTGTGTCGTTGCTACACCGCTATGACGAACAGCTTTCACTTTGTAGAACAAGTAGAAAACAATTGAAAAAACAATAAAAATAACAAAGATAGGCATGACTGCTTTCCTCCATATTCAAGGTTCTTTTCTATTGTATAGAAGATGATAGGGAAAATCTATGTCAGAACAATAACAATTAGGAATGCAGTCGAAAGGAGAAGCTTTATGAAAGAAAAAATATTAGATGCTATCGAACAATATGAAACGATTATTATTCATCGACACGTTCGTCCAGATCCTGATGCATTAGGGTCACAAGGCGGTCTTGCAGAGCTTATTCGAACTTCTTTTCCTAAGAAGAAGGTCTATACTGTCGGTGAAGAAGAACCTTCACTCACATTTCTAAATCGAATGGACAAGATCTCGGATGAGATTTATGAAGATGCCCTTGTTATTGTTTGTGATACAGCCAACCAGCCGCGTGTAAGTGATGAGCGCTATCGAAATGGCAATCTCCTCATTAAAATTGATCATCATCCAAACGAAGATCCTTACGGTGACCTCCTATGGGTAGATACTTCTTCAAGTTCTGTGAGTGAAATGATTGTTGATTTATATCTAACAGCAAAGGAACGAGGATACGAGCTATCTAAAAAAGGAGCTTTTCTTCTGTATGCAGGAATTGTAGGGGATACAGGTCGTTTTATGTTTTCTAATACGACTCAACGTACCTTTATGTATGCTGGGGAGCTTTTAAAGTTTGGTGTTGACACTGGGTTTCTTTATAAGGAACTATACAGGACAGAGCAGCATATCGCTCGTCTAAATGGCTATGTTCTGCAACATTTTGAAACATCAGAAACGGGTGCAGGATGGATGAAAATCACAAAAGAAACCGTTGCTTCATACGGAGTAACCGCTAGCGAGGCATCCCAGCTAGTGAATACCTTCTCCAATGTAGCGGGATTAAAAGCGTGGGTATTCTTTATTGAGGAGGCAGACCAAATTCGCGTTCGCCTTCGTTCGAAAGGTCCTGTTGTAAATCAAATTGCAGCACAGTTCAACGGAGGTGGACATCCAATGGCTGCGGGTGCCACAGTGTATACATGGGAAGAAGCGGACGAGGTTCTTGCTGAACTTGAAAAAGTGTGCCACGAGTAAGTGACAAAAAAGACCGGTATCTCCTTTTTTAAAGGGATTTCCGGTCTTCCTTGTTTACACCTGATCCTGTGATTTAGGAATAAACCATGAACCAAAGCTTGTCACGTCTTCGTGCACGTCGATGTTAAGTGATTGCAGCTCCTTTTTAATTAGGGCAGTCATTTCATGGGACTCTGCGTAAGCGGATCGTCCATTCATTAAATCAGCGATTTTTGCTCTCGCGATTTGTTTGCGATCAATAACCATCGCGCCACCTCCACAATTTCTATACTCTTATCATATACTACGCTTGTGAAAATTGCGACTTGTCTGACAAAAGGTCACAAAATAGATCTATTTTCGCTACTGGACGAGCTTGATTGCAAGCTCTACTTCAACTGTTGTCCAAAGAATAAATTGTTTTACTTCAAATCCATATTTCACGTCATCAATCAATAACGTTTTATTTTCGAGGGACGAGATGATAAAACTTCTTGTTCTCGATATCGCTCCAAGATCTTTGTTGAGAAGGTCGTTCAATTCACTTTGAATTTCTTTTTTTAGTTCATGGCGGGTTAAGGAATTAAGTGGTAATTCCTTATCTTTTTCAAAAGTAACGTCAATTTTTTTCACAAGCAGTGTTTTCTCGATATCGGTGCTATTGTAATTTTCTTTATCGTCGAGCAAGGTTTGATTCTGCATTTTTAAATCAGAGATTTCAATTTTTTGCTCTTTGATTGTCGTAATCTGCTTTTCGTACATAATTCCAAAAAGCATAAGAAAGAAGAGCCAACCAAAAATCACCCCTACACAAAGGCCGGCTAGAAATCGCTGCCAGCCCTTTCTAGAATAGAGTGGGGGGACTCTCATAACGTGGACCGTTCCTGTGTTAGCCAGTTAATGATTTCCATTCCAGCTTGGGCGCCACCGAGCGCACAGAATATCCATAAAAACTGCCGCATAATTTCGTCTGGTGAACCGCTGAGAAAACTTCTTTCCATATTATTGATTGTGTCAAACGTACCTCCAATCGCTGCTGCGATCGCCCAGATTTTTAATCGTTGTGCCACAATAAACATCCAGTGTAGCGGAGGTTCACCAGAGAGAAATGCTCCAATACCTCCGATGAGAGAACCCCCAACGATCACTCCAAAAGCTACAAAAAAAGCAATAATCAAGGTAACGAGCGTTACTCTCTCCATTTTGATTCCTTCTTTCTAATCAGTTTCCTTTAGCATCTTCTTATAAATGAACGAAAAAATAACTTGGTGTATATAAAGCGAGGCAAATGATTGCATTTAGTACAGCCTATGCAACCATGAGAGAATGTTATGCTTGATAATGTTTGTTTGAGAAGCTTGAAGTATCTATAATAGAGGATAACAGCAAATTGAGAGTGGGATAATCTATGGAATTCGTGCATCTTCGTGTCTACAGTGAATATAGTCTTCTAGACAGTCCAAGTCGTATTGAATCGCTGATAGAATCAGCAAAACAAAAAGGGTACCAGTCGCTAGCCCTAACGGATAAAGGAACCATGTTTGGAACTATCCCTTTCTACAAAGCATGTAAAGCAAAGGGAATTAAACCGATCATTGGTCTGGATGTCCGCGTAGGAAACCGTACTTCACTTCAAACTCGTGGCCAATTCGACCATCTTGTTTTACTGGCTGTTAATACAGTAGGGTACGAAAATTTATTAAAGATCAGTACACACATGCAGTGTGCAGCGGGTAATATCCCTTACATAGAAAAAGAAGATTTAGTTGAAAACGCAAGCGGGCTTATCGCTCTTTCAGGGTCTATTTCTAGCAAAATTGGACAGGAGCTTTTACATGGTGAAGAAACGACCGCATTTGAAATGGCGATGGAGTATCAGCGTGTCTTCAAGGAAGGGTTTTATCTTGAAATGCAGGATCATTCGTTACGAGAAGAAAGGCAACTCAACTTATTGCTCTCGACGTTTGCAAACAAGGTCAATCTTCCCTTAACGGTGACAAATGCTGCGCATTATATAAACCGGGAAGATGGAGAAGCACATGATTGTTTGAGGTGTATAGACGCAGGACATCGATTTGAAGACAAAAATCACGTAGCGCTACCTAACCATGAGTACTTTTTAACGTCTCCGGAAGAAATGACTCAGCGATTTAGAGGGTATGAGACGGCTCTTATAAATACAACCGATATTGCGGCAAGGTGCAATGTAGAATTAAATTTCAATCAAACACATTTGCCTCTTTACCCGGTACCAGGTGGGTTAAGTGCTTTTGAGTATTTACAGAAAATTTGTTTCGACAATCTTTCTGAGCGCTATTCATATCAGGATGAACGCGTCACAGAACGATTGGATTACGAACTTTCTGTTATTAACAAAATGGGTTTTAATGATTATTTTCTCATTGTTTGGGACTTCATGAAATATGCGCATGAGCATCAAATGATTACTGGTCCAGGTCGAGGATCTGCGGCAGGTTCTCTTGTTGCTTACTTATTGCATATAACAGATGTGGACCCTATTGAACATAACCTTTTATTTGAGCGATTCTTGAATCCAGAGCGTGTCACGATGCCTGATATTGATATTGATTTTCCTGACGTTCGACGAGATGAAGTGATTGATTATGTACATGAGAAATATGGTCATGATCGCGTCGCTCAAATTGTTACGTTTGGTACGCTTGCAGCAAAGGCTGCCATTCGAGACGTGGGAAGAGTATTAGAGGTAGACAACAAGCTTCTTGATGCCATGTCTAAAGCGATCCCCTCACGCCCCGGCCTGACGTTAAATCAGGCGAAAGATGAGTCGAAGGTTCTTAAAGATCTCATCTCTTCATCCGAAGAAGGGAAACGTGTTTTTGATATCGCTAGTACAATTGAGGGGCTTCCACGTCATACGTCCACCCATGCTGCTGGAGTGGTGATTTCAGCAGAGCCTCTCACGCATCATGTTCCTTTGCTTGGTGGTCATCACATTAACCTAACCCAATTTCCGATGAATGATTTAGAAGAGATTGGTCTATTGAAAATGGATTTCCTGGGTCTTCGGAATTTAACCTTAATTGAAGGTATATTAAATGACATTGAAGACGAAACGGGTCAAAGGCCTTCTCTATCAACGATACCAATGGATGATGAAGCTACCTTCTCTCTACTACAAAAAGCTGATACAACTGGTGTATTTCAACTTGAATCTGATGGAATGCGTCAAGTACTTAGAAAGCTAAAGCCGACTGAGTTTGAAGATATTGTCGCTGTTAATGCGCTTTATCGGCCGGGACCGATGGAGAATATTCCTCATTTTATTTCTGGTAAACACAAAGAAAGGACAATTGAATATCTCCATCATGATCTTGAACCTATTCTTGAATCAACGTATGGGGTTATTGTCTATCAAGAACAAATTATGCAAATTGCTTCTAAGTTAGCTGGTTTTTCTCTGGGAGAAGCTGATCTATTGAGAAGAGCTGTATCTAAAAAGAAGCGTGAAGTTCTTGAGTCAGAAAGAGAGCACTTTGTAAGGGGATGCCTTGAGAAGGGGTACCCAAAAGATACAGCTCTTAAAGTATATGAGTATATTGTTCGATTTGCGGATTATGGCTTCAACAGAAGTCATGCGGTTGCTTATAGTGTCATTGCTTACCAGCTCGCTTATTTAAAAGCAAACTACTCGCGCTATTTCTTTTCAAGTCTTCTGAATTCTGCCGTCGGAAACCAGGATCGACTTGCGACATATTTAGCTGAAGCGAGACAAAAAGGTATGACGGTTCAACCACCATCGATCAATAGTAGTCAAGAGACGTTCACGGTGGAAAATAATACCATTCGATTCGGACTTCTGCCGGTAAAAAATGTTGGGAGAAATGCGATCGAAGAGATCGTGCAAAAAAGAACTCATCCTTACAAAAGCCTTTTTGATTTATGTGCGAGGATTTCGTTGAAAGTAGTGAACAAGCGCGCTCTTGAATCAATTATATTTGCTGGGGCAATGGATGAATTTGGGGTAAGTCGTTCTTCTATGCTTGCCTCATTAGAGGGTGCAATGAATTACGGATCTGAACAAAGTGGCCAGGAAGGCTTCTTCCAAGATGGCGAAACGGAACCAGCTTACGAAAGCGTCCCCCCTTTTGATGAAGCGGAAATGCTAGCTTTTGAAAAAGAAGCGATTGGTTTTTACTTAACGGCTCATCCGCTTGATCCTTATTTGGACAAATTAAAAGGTTATGTAAGGAACGTTACGAAAGATGCGGTAGTTGCTGAGGATCGTGCACCGCTCAGGTTGGCTGTAGAGGTATTGAAGGTCCGAAGTATTCGAACGAAGAAAGGTCAAATGATGGCCTTTCTAACACTTGGTGATGAAACAGGAGAAATTGAAGGAGTGGCCTTTCCTGATGTTTGGGAGAAAATGGAGAGACTATTGATTAAAGGAGAATTTCTATATGTTGATGGGGTGGGACAAAAGCGAAATGATCAGACGAATATCATTATATCAAGGGTTATGAAGTTAGCGGATATTAAGCCGAAAAAAGCAAAACAAACGTTATTTCTTAAAATTGAACCGCATCATGAAGGCGTCTTAAATGAAGTGAAGAAAGTGCTTCATCACCACTCAGGCGATACAGAGGTTGTTATTTATTATAGTAAAACAGATAAAACAGTTAAATTAGGTGAAGGATGGCTAGTGAACCCTGATCCAGACTGTGTTCACACGTTGAAAAAATTACTTGGTGACCGCAACGTCGTGAAAAAGCCGTGATGAAAATCTTTACAGCAAATGGTGATTTGTTATAATGGTGAAAATAGAGTGGTCTGACCACTGCCCAAATGTCCTAGGGGAATTGTTAACATAGTCTAATGCTTCTGAAAAAAGGAGAGTGGAATGATTGTCCATTACAAGAGAAGAGGCCCTACATATTCACAGAGTGAGGCAAGGAAAGTTAGAATCAAAATCAAAAGTACCTGTTCGTAATGCCACTGATTTAAGCCTAGCTTATTCACCTGGTGTAGCAGAGCCGTGTAAGGAAATTTATGATGACAAGAATAAAGTATATGAATATACGATGAAAGGAAACATGGTGGCTGTTGTATCAGATGGTACCGCAGTTCTTGGTCTTGGAAATATTGGACCTGAAGCGGCTCTTCCTGTAATGGAAGGAAAAGCCGTTCTTTTCAAGAGTTTTGCCGGGGTTGATGCATTTCCAATTTGTTTAAATACAACAGATGTCGATCAAATCGTGCAAACTGTTAAGTTAATGGAACCTACTTTTGGTGGGATTAATCTTGAAGATATTGCTGCTCCAAACTGCTTTGTTATCGAAGAAAGGCTGAAAAAAGAAACAAATATCCCCATCTTTCATGATGATCAACATGGTACAGCGATTGTAACCGTAGCGGGGCTAGTTAATGCTTTGAAACTATCAGGTAAGAAGATGAGTGAAATTAAAGTTGTCATTAATGGTGCAGGAGCAGCGGGCATTGCCATTATTAAACTTTTAAATCGTTTTGGTGTAAAAGACATTATTATGTGTGATTCAAAAGGAGCTATTTACGAAGGTCGTTCTTACGGAATGAATGATGTGAAAGCGGAAGTAGCCAAATATACTAACCGTGATAAAGCTGAAGGATCGCTGAAAGAAGTGATTGTGAATACAGATGTCTTTATTGGAGTATCCGTTGAAGGCGCATTGACACAAGAAATGGTGGAGTCAATGAATGAGGATCCTACCATTTTTGCTATGGCGAACCCAAATCCTGAAATTATGCCTGACGATGCAAGAGCAGCGGGAGCTAAAGTGATCGGTACAGGTCGTTCAGATTTCCCAAATCAAATTAATAACGTACTTGCATTTCCTGGTATCTTTAGAGGTGCTCTTGATGTTCGGGCGACTCACATTAACGAAGATATGAAAGTAGCTGCTGTACAAGCCATTGCAGAATTAGTTGCTGAGGAAGATCTAAATGCAGACTACGTGATTCCTGCTCCATTTGATCCACGCGTAGCACCGGCTGTTGCTGCAAGCGTAGCAAAAGCTGCTATGGAAACCGGAGTAGCTCGTATAAATGTTGACCCTGAAGCTGTTAAAGAAAAGACGCGTTCTCTTGCAATCATTGAAGCAGATAACGAATAAGTGGGGAAGAGCTTGACTTTCTCACTTTTTTCTTGCATTTTATTTATGAGCGCGGATTGTATTTTGAGAATACCTGGTGAAAAGCCAGGTTATTCTAACGTTCTCCTGTTCTTAGAGCTAAGAAAGGGTGTTGACTTCCAATGACAACCCAGGGGAAAGTCTATCAGAATATTCTTCAGAAGATAAAGTCGATTATCTATAATGATGGTTTACAAACCGGCGATAAGCTCCCTTCGGAAAGGGAGCTTTCTGATCGCTTAAGTGCCGGAAGATCTTCTGTAAGGGAAGCGTTAAGATCAATGGAAATGCTGGGTCTTATTGAAACGCGACGCGGTGAAGGGACTTTTATAGCCAATGCTAGAGATCATCGACTTGTAGAAGTGATTGCTTCTTTTATTTTAAAAGATACCAAGTCGAAAGAAGATTTGCTTGAAACGAGGAAATTAATCGAAAAAGATATACTAAGAGTGGCTTGTGAACGGATTTCAGATGAATACATTGATCGTTTAAGAACTATGATGGAACATAAGGACAACTCTTCAGATCGAGACATTTTTTCGACTGAGTTTGATACTGCTTTCTTCCGTGTCATTGTTTCATCCACACATAATCACTTGCTTATGCGCTTATGGGCGGAGCTTGCGGATTATCACCAGACAATTTGGCATCAATTGACATTTCGTCCGACTCATTATTATGAGGCTATGATTAATGCGCTCGTTTCTCGAAATCAGGAAGCCGCAATTAATCTTTTGGATAAGTATGAAATGAAAAAAACGGAAGAATAGCCATTAGGATAAGCGAAAGGAATGGTCCACATTGTTAAAAGATTTGTTCAACAAGAAGAAAAAGTATGCGACGGTTCCTTCAGATAAAATAAAACAGGATGTCCCTGAAGGCATCATGACAAAGTGCCCAGGGTGCAAAAGTATTATTTATACGAAAGAACTTGAAAAATCCCATAAGGTTTGCGTGAAATGCGGCTATCATCACCAGATGTCTGCCCCTGAACGATTAAATAATACGCTTGACCAAGGTTCATTTAGAGAACTGGATGCAGAGATGATTTCCGAAAACCCGCTCTCTTTCCCTGATTATGTTGAGCGCTTGGAAAAGGATCAAAAGAAATCATCATTGAACGAAGCTGTGGTAACAGGTGAAGGAACGATTGACGGTTACCGAACAGCTATTGCTGTGATGGATGCACGTTTTCGAATGGGTAGCATGGGGTCTGTTGTAGGAGAAAAAATCACAAGAGCGATTGAACATGCACATAAAGAAAAAATTCCTTTTATCATTTTTACGGCCTCCGGTGGAGCTCGAATGCAGGAGGGTGTGTTGAGTTTAATGCAAATGGCAAAATCCAGCGTAGCCCTTAAACGCTTTAGCAATGATGGTGGATTGTTCATATCCATTATGACGCATCCTACAACTGGCGGAGTTTCAGCGAGCTTTGCTTCTGTAGGTGACTTTAATTTCGCTGAGCCTAAGGCTTTGATTGGTTTTGCTGGGCGAAGAATTATTGAGCAAACAATTCGTGAAGATCTTCCAGAGGATTTTCAAACAGCTGAGTTTTTGTTAAATCATGGTCAATTGGACCGTGTTATTCATAGAGCGGATATGAAGAAGACGCTTAGCCAAGTTTTGATGATTCATGGAAATAGAGGTGAGAAATAATGGGGCAGAGGCTTGATTTTGAACGACCGCTTCAAGAGTTAGAAGATAAAATCAAAGAACTTCATGCTTTTATGGAAGAGAAGAATGTGGATCTTACTGATGAAGTTTCACGACTTGAAAAACGACTTTCCAAAATGGAAAGTGAAATTTACGAGAATTTAACAGCGTGGAACCGTGTTCAATTAGCAAGACATCCTGAGCGACCAACGACATCAGATTACATCGATCGTATTTTTGATGATTTTCTTGAATTGCATGGTGACCGTCTGTTTGGAGACGATGAGGCCATTGTAGGAGGAATCGCTACGTTTGAAGGCAATCCTGTTACAGTTATTGGTCATCAGCGTGGTAAGGACACAAAAGAGAACCTTAGAAGGAACTTTGGTATGCCGCATCCGGAGGGGTATCGAAAGGCGCTTCGTTTGATGAAGCAAGCTGAAAAATTCCAGCGTCCGGTCATTTTCTTACTAGACACGAAAGGCGCATTTCCGGGTAAAGCCGCAGAAGAACGCGGCCAGAGTGAAGCCATTGCAAGGAACCTGATCGAGATGGCTGGATTAACAGTCCCAATTATTTGCATTGTTATAGGGGAAGGCGCGAGTGGAGGAGCTCTTGCCATTGGTGTAGGTAACCATGTGCACATGCTCGAAAATTCATGGTATTCTGTTATTTCCCCTGAGGGTGCTGCGGCTCTTTTGTGGAAAGATTCAAGTTTGGCACAACAAGCAGCAGATACAATGAAAATTACAGCACCAGATTTGAAAGAGTTAAATGTCATTGATGAGATTATCCCTGAAGTAAAAGGTGGAGCGCATCGCAATGTGGAAGAACAGTCAAAAGCAATTCAGAGCGCCCTATCTAAATCTCTTGAAGAACTGACACAACTTACCAAAGAAGAGCTGGTGGATCATCGTTATGAAAAATACAGAAATATTGGACAATATACGTTTGTAACCGATACCATTGGCTTGAAATAAGGAAAGTGCTTTCTCACAAAAGAGAAAGCACTTTTTTGCGATGGACCTTTGCTATTGTATTAAGGGGCTGTATTTGATATTTTAATAACACAAAGAACTAATGAGGTGAACAGTTATGAAACGTATTGGTGTACTTACCAGCGGAGGAGACTCACCAGGAATGAACGCAGCTATTCGTGCTGTCGTTCGAAAAGCAATTTACCATGATATTGAAGTTTATGGGATCTACCACGGGTATACCGGGTTGATTAATGGAAATATAGAGAAAATGGAAATCGGCTCTGTAGCAGATATCATTCATCGTGGAGGAACGATGCTTTACTCTGCACGTTGTCCAGAGTTCAAGACACTTGAAGGTCAGCTTAAAGGTGTTGAAAACTTAAAGAAGTTTGGTATTGAAGGGCTAGTCGTCATTGGCGGAGACGGTTCTTACCGAGGTGCTCAGAAATTGACTGGGCATGGTTTCCCAACGATTGGAATTCCTGGAACAATCGATAATGATATTCCTGGAACGGATTTCACAATCGGCTTTGACACTGCGTTGAATACTGTTATTCAAGCAATTGACAAAATTCGTGACACGGCGACTTCACATGAGCGTACATATGTGATTGAAGTAATGGGACGCGACGCTGGGGATATCGCTTTATGGTCAGGACTTGCCGATGGAGCTGAATCAATCCTTATCCCTGAGGAGAAGTTCGAGATGTCGGACATTCTAAGCCGTCTGAAGCGTGGACATGATCGTGGAAAGCGCCACAGCATTATTGTTGTTGCGGAAGGTGTTGGAAGCGGCGTTGAAATTGGAAAGCAAATTCAAGAAGAAATGAACATGGAAACGCGTGTAACAGTTCTTGGCCATGTTCAGCGTGGTGGTTCACCAACAGCATCTGACCGCGTTCTAGCAAGTCGTCTTGGAGCACGTGCAGTTGAACTTCTTCTTGAAGGAGCGGAAGGTAGAACTGTCGGTATTCAAAAGAACCAAATTGTTGATCTGGATATTAACGAAGCTCTTGCACTTCCACACGAAGTGAACCAGAAAATGTGTCAGCTTGCAAAAGAGCTATCCATTTAGCAATATGCGGGGCACCCCTTCATAGTTAAGGGGTGTATCGTAATGCCTGAAAAAATACATAACAACTCTGTTATGAAGAAAACTAATTGAAGCATAGCTTTTAGGAGGAGACAGACCCATGCGCAAAACTAAGATTGTCTGTACGATAGGACCAGCAAGTGAAAATGAACAAACGTTAGAAAAATTGATTAATGCAGGAATGAACGTGGCTCGTTTGAATTTCTCACACGGTGATTTTGAAGAACACGGTAACCGTATTAAGTCAATCCGTTCAGTGGCTGAGAAGCTAGGTAAAAACGTAGCGATTCTTTTAGATACAAAAGGCCCAGAAATCCGTACGAATAATATGGAAAATGGCGGCATTGATCTTGAAGCAGGTCAACAGCTTATCGTATCTATGGAAGAAGTTCTAGGCACAACAGAAAAGATTTCTGTTACGTATCCTGAACTTGTTAACGATGTTCACGTTGGATCTAAAATTCTACTTGACGATGGATTAATTGAACTTGAAGTTAAGCAAATCGAGAAGAATGAACTATATACTGAGGTTCTAAATAATGGAACGTTGAAAAACAAAAAAGGTGTTAACGTACCGAATGTAAGTGTTAACCTTCCTGGTATTACAGATAAGGATGCTGCAGATATCGAATTCGGTATTGAGCAAGGTGTAGACTTTATTGCTGCGTCATTCGTTCGTCGAGTATCCGATGTTCTTGACATTCGCAAACTTCTAGAGAAGCATAAAGCTACTGATATTCAAATTATCCCTAAAATTGAGAACCGTGAAGGTGTCGATAATATCGATTCTATTCTTGAGATCTCAGACGGCTTAATGGTTGCTCGTGGTGACCTTGGTGTTGAAATTCCAGCTGAAGAAGTACCTCTAGTACAAAAACAGCTTATTAAGAAATGTAATGCACTTGGTAAACCAGTTATTACAGCAACACAAATGCTTGATTCAATGCAGCGTAATCCTCGCCCGACACGTGCGGAAGCTAGTGACGTTGCCAATGCGATCCTTGATGGCACAGATGCGATCATGCTGTCAGGTGAAACAGCAGCTGGATCATATCCAATCGAAGCTGTACAAACGATGCATAACATCGCATCATACACTGAAAAATCACTAAACTACCGTGATCTTCTTTCTGTAAGAAGTAAAGAAACTGAAACAAATACAACAAATGCGATCAGTGAATCTGTTGCACACACAGCTTATAACTTAAATGTACCAGCTATTATAACAGCTACAGAAAGTGGTCATACAGCTCGCATGATCTCTAAATATCGTCCGAAGGCACCAATTGTTGCTGTAACGAATACAGCTAGCGTATGCCGCAAGCTTGCTCTTGTATGGGGCGTTCACGCACAAGAAGGACATAAAGTCTCGACTACGGATGAAATGCTAGAAGTAGCTGTAGACGCTTCAATCCAATCTGGTATTGTTAATCACGGAGATACTGTTGTCATTACAGCGGGTGTACCTGTTGGAGAATCTGGTACAACGAACTTGATGAAAGTTCACGTTATCGGAGATATTCTTGCAAAAGCACAGGGTATTGGCAAAACATCTACTTCAGGACGCATTGCGATTGCAAAAACAGCTGAAGAAGCGATTCAAAAAGCAGATGCTAACACAATCCTTGTTACGATTGCTTCTGATAAAGATATGGTTCCTGCACTAGAAAAAGCAGCTGGACTTATTACAGAAGAAGGCGGTCTTACATGCCATGCTGCTGTTGTCGGCTTAAGTCTTGGTTTGCCGGTAGTCGTTGGTCTTGAGAATGCTACTGAGCTATTTGAAGAGGGTCAACAAGTAACGTTAGATGCAACAACAGGAATTATTTACAACGGGAAAGCAAGTATCCTATAAGTATGATTTAAGCTTTTAAAGGCTGTCGAGTAAATCGACAGCCTTTTTCCATACTCCAAAAATTCTTGTGGGTATTCTTTATAATGAACGAATGAGGCAATTGAGTTCGAAAAAAATTGAAAAACACGTATAATAGGGATAACGGGACACTTTCCCGATTATAATTGAGGGAGCTATGTCATGTTTCGTATTTTGTTGCTTTTTATTATCATTGTACCGGCTCTAGAAATCGCTTTGTTACTTCTGTCAGGAAGAACACTGGGGCTTATTCCAACAGTATTATTGATTATAGGTACCGGAATCCTCGGGGCCTGGCTTGCGCGTAAAGAAGGAGCAGAGACGATCCAGAAGGTGAACAGACAAATGCAGACTGGCCAAATGCCCGGAGAAGCTATTCTAGATGGTTTGTGTATACTTGTAGGTGGTGTCGTTCTACTCACGCCGGGATTTATCACAGATGCAGTCGGCTTTTTGCTTCTTGTACCGGCAACCAGAAAACCATTTAAGAGATGGATTAAGAAATTCCTTGAACGTCGAATGAATAATGGTCAGTTTATGTTTATTAGAAGGTAAAGAATTGTACCATATAGCGCGTGAGTAATCATCATAAAAAATAAGTCATTAAGGAGCTTGAGTATACATTCAAGCTCCTGTTTTCGTGGAGTAGTGAGCGGTTAGTTGATATTAAAACCATTCGTCTACTACTTTAATTGACCAGTCAATGATTGACCTATCAATTAATTAGTGTTTTCCAGTTGACATTCAGAAATACAACTAGTATATTAGTTGATGAGTCAATGATTGACCCATCAAATGATTGGAGGAGGATGCGTTGAAGGCTTCTTGCTCAGATAAAGGTAAAATATTATACAAGTTAAATGATATATACAAACAAATGAGTCCGAAATTCGAAAGATGTACTGGCATCAGTCAGTCTCGCTTAGAGATTCTGCATAAATTGTTTGAGGTTGAGGAAATTAGCCAAACAGCTTTGCAGAAAGAAGTCAATATTGATAGTGCTGCTGTAACAAGACATTTAAAGCAGCTTGAGGTTAAAGAAATGGTTACTCGACGCAAGAATCCAGATGATAACCGTTTTACCTTTGTGAGGTTAACAGAAGAAGGTAGAGAGAAAATTGCTTCTTTTCGAATAGAGAAAGAAGAATTCATTCGGAAAGTGCTAAAAGACTTTAGTGAGAAGGAACAAACCGAATTATCGAATATGCTTAGTCGTATTCAATATAACATTGAAGAAATTCAATACTAACAAGAAATGACATAAGGAGATTTAACGATGAATGCAACCAAAATAAATGACTTTAATGAAATTATTACAGGACGACGCTCAATTCGTCATTACGATCCGTCAGTCAAAATTACTAAAGAAGAGATGACGGAAATTTTAACTGAAGCTACTCTGGCACCATCTTCAGTCAACCTTCAACCTTGGCGTTTTGTCGTTATCGATAGCGATGAGGGAAAAACAACATTAGCACCACTTGCTAAATTTAATCAATCACAAGTTGAAACATCTGCAGCAGTTATTGCGGTATTTGTAGATATGAACAGCCTGGACTATGCTGATGAAATTTATGACACTGCTGTACAAAAAGGATATATGCCAGCAGAAGTAAGAGATCAACAGCTTCCAGCGATAAAAGGCTTGTTAGAAGGTATGTCAACTGAGCAATTTAGAGAAATGAATATCATTGATGGTGGGTTAGTGTCCATGCAATTGATGTTAGCGGCTCGAGCACACGGATATGATACAAATCCAATTGGTGGATATGAGAAAGATCAGATTGCTGAAGCTTACGGTATGGATAAAGAGCGTTACTATCCAGTGATGCTGATTTCAATTGGCAAAGCAGCAAACGAAGGGTACAAATCTGTTCGCTTACCTGTTGAATCAATTACAGAGTGGAAATAAAAATAAACATTGAAAAGAGGAGATAACGAATGATTATTATTCATGCAGGATTACAAATTAACCCGGCTAAGGAAGAAGCGTTTCTTAACGAAGTAGCTACTCTTATTGAAGAAGCTAGAAAAGAAGAAGGAAACCTTTCTTATACTTTGACGAAAGAGATTGAAAAAGAGAGCACATATAAAATGATTGAAGCTTATGAAGACATGGCTGCAGTCGAAAAGCACAATCAAAGTGCTCATTTTCAAGCATTTGTTGGGAAAGCACCAGAATATTTGGTGGCTCCATTAGACGTTAAAGTTTATGACGCTACTGAAGTACAAAAATAATGGTTGAGCTAAAAGATTCATGCTTTTAACAAATTAAACCCTAGGAGCAACGTATCATTTGTACGTTGCTCCTAGGGTTTTTTAATGCTTTTTTGCCTTCAATAAGCTTTGTTGATCAATAATCTTGTTTTTCGCTATTTAACGGATGACCCTTTTATATAACCCCATATATCCTTAAATACATTCGCTTGGTAAAGTGTTTTAAGAACAACGAGAAGAACTGGACCGATAATTAGGCCGATGAATCCAAATAGTTGAAAGCCTACGAATAGCGCAATTAATGTTGCGAGAGGGTCAAGTCCTATATTAGAAGAAAGGACTTTTGGCTCCATAACTTGGCGTTGAATGACGACGACTCCGTAGAGAATAGAAAGCCCAATTGTTAGAGCATAATTACCAGTTAAAAAAGAATAAATCATCCACGGTACAAAAATTGCTCCAGTACCAAGGTAAGGTAAGAGGTCTACTAGGCCAATAATAATCGCAATCGTGATCGCATAATCAACTCTCAAAATAAATAGACCGATAAGGACGATAATAGCCGTCATGGAGATTAGCGTAAGTTGCGCCTTAAGAAAGCCGAACAAAGCCCGCCTTAAATCAACATAGACCGTACCAATACTCTTTTGGATATCACTACGCACCTTCTTTTTTAGCCAATTAATGAATTTATACCAGTCTTTACTGATAAAAAAAGTGGCCAACATCGAGAAGACAAGCACAGTTAATATGGTTGGTAAACTAACGATAATCGACCGTATTCCTTCAACAAGAGATTGAAGAATATCGGTTACAGCGGTTGTAACAGTTGTGCCGATCGATTGAATATTGTCAAGAACAGTCGTTTGCTGATCTTTATTTAAATCTTTAAACAGGTCTTCTAATTGATTATAAAGTGGCATAACGTGTGACACGAAGAGTTCTTCTACGAAACGAACGATTTCTTGAAAGTTTCCTGGTAATACGCTAGCGATATAAACGACGCCCTGGACAAGCTCATTTACGAGAAGGGCAATAAAAGCTGCAAGCACTCCGATTAGAAATAAAATGGAGAGAGCTACAGCAAAGGGTCTTGGGATTTTTCCTCTTCTTTCTAATAAGTCGACCATTGGATTGATTAAAAAAGCAAGGAGTAAGGCAATTACAAAAGGGTAAGCAAGATGCCAAATATAATAAAAGGCAATTAAGGAAAGAATAATAAGAAAGATTACAAAGAAAAAACGTAAAACTCTATGTATATATTTCCAATTCATTTTAACCCTCCTAGGATCCCTTTCCTATATTTTACACCGCTTGCTTTAAAACTAGCAATTGGAGTAAACCAGTTTCGTGCTTATTTTCTAAAAGTTTGTTATGCTAAAAGAGTTCTGCTAATGTGAAAGAGGGAGCGTTATGTCAATTATTTCTCAGCCTACTATTTTTTTACTCATTTTACTTGCAATCGCGCTTATTGCGAAGAATAGCTCGCTTATTATTGCCGTAGCGATCTTATTGGTTGTGAAAGCGGTGGGACTTGGTGATAAAGTCTTTCCGATATTGCAATCAAAAGGAATCTCCTGGGGAGTAACAATCATTACGATTGCCGTGCTCGTACCAATTGCGAATGGAGAAATAGGTTTTAAGCAACTTGGTGAAGCAGTTAAATCTTCTTATGCATGGATTGCAATGGGAGCTGGTATATTTGTTGCGATCATCGCTTCAAAAGGGATTGTTTTACTACAAAATGATCCGCATATTACAACAGCGCTTGTATTTGGTACAATTCTTGCCGTAGCTGTTTTTCAAGGAATTGCCGTCGGTCCATTGATTGGGGCGGGCATTGCTTATATGGCAATGAAGGTTGTTGAATTTTTCACCTGAACGTCTGCTCAGAAGGGCATAACGTTTGCATAATTCGCTTCTTTATTATCATTTTTCGGACATTTGAGAAAAAAAGGAATCGACGAAATTATGCATATTCATTCACAAATATCAGAGAATTGTTTATAATGAGAATTGACGCACCATCTTGTACATAGGTTCTTATTTTTTTGGAGCGTTTTAAAAGCGTTATCAAAGCAGAATTTTTAGAAAATACTAGAGCCAATAATATGGAAAAGGAGAGGGAGACGTATGACGACTACTCGCGGATTAGAAGGCGTAGTTGCAACAACATCATCGATTAGTTCTATTGTAAATGATGTCTTAACATACAGAGGATATAATATCGATGACCTCGCTGAAAATGCTAGTTTTGAAGAAGTAATCTATCTATTATGGAACGATAAACTTCCTAATAAGACTGAACTTGAGGAATTCACAGCAGAATTTGCTAGTAACGCTTCTATTCCTGAAGAAATTGTGAATCAAATGAAATCGTATCCAATCGATAAGGTGCATCCAATGGCGGCTCTTCGTACAGCGGTTTCTACACTTGCACTTTATGATGAAGAATCGAACGATATGAGTGAAGAGGCGAATTACCGTAAAGCGATCCGTCTTCAAGCAAAGATCCCAACTGTTGTAACCGCTTTTTCACGTATTCGTGAAGGGAAAGTTCCAGTAGAGCCTAAGAAAGATCTTAGCTTTGCTGCAAACTTTCTTTATACGTTAACAGGAGAACTTCCAGAAGAAGTTGCTGTTACAGCGATTAATAAAGCGCTAGTGCTCCATGCCGATCATGAGCTAAATGCTTCAACATTTACTGCACGCGTATGTGTTGCAACACTTTCAGATATGTATTCAGGCGTAACAGCTGCAATTGGTGCACTGAAAGGACCACTTCATGGTGGAGCAAACGAACGTGTCATGGCTATGTTAAGTGAAATCGATCGCGTTGATAACGTCGAACCATATTTGCAGAATGCATTTGAAAATAAAGAAAAGATCATGGGCTTTGGACATCGCGTATACAAAACTGGTGATCCACGTGCAAAGCATTTGCGTGAAATGTCTCGTAAGCTAACAGAACTTACTGGAGAAACAAAGTGGTACGAGATATCGACAAAGATGGAAGAAATCGTGACAAGTGAAAAGGGTCTCCCGCCTAATGTCGATTTTTATTCAGCTTCTGTTTATCATAGTCTTGGGATTGATCATGATTTGTTCACACCGCTATTCGCAGTCAGTCGTGTATCCGGTTGGATTGCTCATATTCTTGAGCAGTACAGCAATAACCGTTTAATCCGTCCGCGTGCTGAATACGTAGGGGCGACAAATCAAACGTATGTAAAAGTAGAAAATAGATAATAAAAAAAAGGGAAGGTTTCTTCCCTTTTATTAAATGTTAATCATTCACTAGGAGGAATATATAATGGCTAATGGAGAGAAGATTACCGTAAATAATGGTGTACTAAACGTTCCAGATCATGCAATTATTCCATACATTGAGGGCGACGGAACAGGACCTGATATTTGGGCGGCCGCTTCGAAAGTATTAGAAGGCGCAGTTGATAAAGCTTATGGTGGTAAGAAAAAAATCGTATGGAAAGAAGTATATGCAGGTCAGAAAGCATTTGATAAAACAGGTGAATGGCTCCCGGCAGATACGCTTGATGCGATTCGTGAATACATAATTGCAATCAAAGGACCACTTACTACACCAGTTGGGGGAGGCATTCGTTCGCTGAATGTTGCTCTACGACAAGAGCTTGATTTATTTACTTGTCTTCGTCCAGTTCGTTATTTTAAAGGCGTTCCTTCACCTGTAAAGCGTCCTGAGGATACCGATATGGTTATTTTCCGCGAAAATACAGAAGATATTTATGCAGGAATTGAATTCCAAAAGGGTACTGATGAAGTCAAAAAAATCATTTCTTTCCTTCAAGATGAAATGGGTGCAAAAAATATCCGTTTCCCTGAAACGTCTGGTATTGGTATTAAGCCTGTTTCAGAAGAAGGTACTAAGCGCTTGGTTCGCGCAGCTATTCAGTACGCACTTGATGAGGGGCGCAGAAATGTAACGCTCGTTCATAAAGGGAATATTATGAAATTTACTGAAGGAGCTTTCAAAAACTGGGGTTATGAAGTAGCGGAGCAAGAATTTGGCGACAAAGTTTTCACTTGGTCTGAATACGATCGCATCGTTGAAGAAAAAGGGAAAGATGCTGCGAACGAAGCACAGTCCAAGGCAGAAAGCGAAGGCAAGTTAATTGTTAAAGATGCCATTGCAGATATTTTCTTGCAACAAATTCTAACTCGTCCAGCAGAATTTGACGTAGTTGCTACAATGAACTTGAACGGTGACTATGTTTCTGATGCTCTAGCAGCTCAGGTAGGTGGAATTGGAATTGCTCCTGGAGCAAACATCAATTATGAAACTGGACACGCTATCTTTGAAGCAACACATGGAACGGCTCCAAAATACGCTGGTCTTGATAAAGTAAATCCTTCCTCCGTTATTCTTTCAGGAGTCCTTATGCTTGAGCACATCGGATGGAATGAAGCGGCGAAGCTTGTTCTTGATTCCATGGAAAAAACAATTGCAAATAAAGTTGTCACGTATGACTTTGCACGTCTTATGGACGGTGCAACGGAAGTGAAAACATCTGAATTTGGTGATGAACTCATCAATAATATGGACTAAAATAAATCACTATTTTTCCTTGTATGAAAGGAGTGGCATTTAAATGACAGTGAAACGTAAAAAAGTTTCCGTAATTGGTGCAGGTTTTACTGGGGCAACAACTGCTTTTCTTTTAGCTCAAAAAGAACTTGCTGACGTTGTACTCGTTGATATCCCAAATCAGGAGGGCCCGACAAAAGGGAAAGCACTTGATATGTTTGAAGCAAGCCCTGTTCAAGGATTTGATTCTAAAATCACCGGTACTTCAAATTATGAAGATACAGCAGATTCAGATATCGTTGTTATTACGGCTGGAATTGCAAGAAAACCAGGAATGAGCCGAGACGATCTTGTGAATACGAATGCGAAAATCATGAAAAGTGTGACTCAGGATATCGTGAAATATTCTCCTGAAACTACCATTGTTGTGTTAACGAATCCTGTTGATGCCATGACGTATACGGTGTTTAAGGAGTCTGGGCTTCCTAAAAATCGTGTCATTGGTCAGTCGGGAATACTGGATTCTGCCCGATTCCGTTCATTTATTGCTGAAGAGTTGAACCTTTCTGTTAAAGATATTACAGGGTTCGTCCTCGGTGGGCATGGTGATGATATGGTTCCACTTGTTCGCTATTCGTTTGCAGGTGGTATTCCACTTCAGAGCCTTATTTCTGAAGAACGCCTTGCCGAAATTGTGGAACGAACGCGCAAAGGTGGCGGCGAAATTGTAAGTCTTCTAGGAAATGGTAGTGCATACTATGCACCTGCTGCCTCACTTGTTGAGATGGTAGAGGCGATCCTTAAAGATCAGCGTCGTGTTCTTCCAACGATTGCCTACCTCGAAGGCGAGTATGGTTATGACGGGCTTTACCTTGGTGTACCGACAATTCTTGGCGGTGGCGGTATCGAAGAAATTATTGAACTTGATTTAACAAATGAAGAGAAGAAAGAGCTAGATAAATCAGCTGATTCCGTTCGTAAAGTAATGACGGTATTAGGTTAATAACGTAGATCCGGTGTGAGAACCGGATCTCTTTTTAAAACAAAAAGAAAACGTTTTCAAAAAGGGGGAGTAGTGATGTTACTAGGAAAAAAACGTAAACTTGGACGAATGATCGATGAAATGTCAGTAGGTGAAAAACTTGAAGTGACGGAAAAAATAGAGGATCGGGACCTTCTTTTATATCTCGGGCTGTCAAATGACAATAATCCTCTTTTTATTCAGCATGATTATGCTTCGATGACACCTTTCAAAAAACCGATTGTCCCGCAAATTATGCTTCTTGCAATTGTAACAGGTGCTATATCTAAGTATTTACCTGGGCCGGGGAGTAGTATTAAAAAGCAGGAAGTCATTTTCGAGAATCCCGTCCATCATTATGAGACACTTCATTTTCAGTTTGAAGTTATGAACGTGTTTACAAAAGCACATGAAGTTGAAATAAACGTTAAGGGCATAAATGAAACAGGAGAAGCTATCTTAGACGGTATGTTTACTGTCTGCCCGCCATATCCTGCAAAGCCATTAACAAAGTCAACATCCTTTGAGAATTTTTAGAGCCTGAATAAGGCTCTTTTTTTATGCATTTTTCATTTGTTTTTGATAAAAGCGCTTCATACTGCTAAAACACCCAAGTTTTTCTTTTGCCTTTATGAAAATAATAGTATGATGAGGGTATTCAGGCTAAAATAAAAGAAAAGCCTGGCATCGGCATTGATGAATGGGGAAATTCGTTAGGGGGATTTTACGATGGCTCAAAAAATACTAGTTGTAGACGACGAAATGTCGATTTTAACATTGCTTCAATTTAATCTTGAACAAGCTGGTTATGATGTTGTGACGGCTGAAGATGGTGCAGAAGCATTGAAAGTAGTTGAGGCTGAGAAGCCAAATTGCATTATTCTTGATCTTATGCTACCTGAAATGGATGGGTTAGAGGTGTGTAAGGAATTGAGACAACGACACATTCATACGCCTGTTTTAATGCTGACTGCCAAAGATGATGAATTTGATAAAGTACTTGGTCTCGAGCTAGGTGCTGATGATTATATGACAAAGCCGTTTAGTCCTAGAGAAGTCGTTGCGCGTGTTAAAGCGATTCTTAGGCGGGTAAAACAGCTTGAAGAATCTAAAGTAGCTACCCAGATGGAAGAATCAGAGAAAATCCAGGTAGGTGAACTAGAAGTTTATCCTAATAATTACGAATCATTTTTCCAGGGAGAAATGATGGAGGTTACCCCTAAAGAATTTGAATTATTAGTGTATCTCGTACGTCATAAAGGTCGTGTTCTAACAAGAGAGCAGCTTTTGAGTGCGGTTTGGAATTATGATTTTGTTGGGGATACCCGGATTGTAGACGTACACGTTAGTCATTTGAGGGAAAAAATTGAGCAAAATACGCGTAAACCTGAATACATTAAAACAATTAGGGGGCTTGGCTATAAGTTAGAGGAGCCTTCCGTTAAATGAAGCGGTTCCGCTCACGTTTTCTGAATGCTCAATTCGTTATACTTTTTCTTGTCTTTTCGATCTTAGTTGTTTTCATAGGTAATTTATTTGAAGGAATTCTATTCGATAATGCTAGCGAAGAGGCTTTATCAAATATGTGGCTAATCTTAATCTTTTCATTTACAGGTGCTTTTTTCATTATTATTTACCTTAGTCTCCGCATCTCAAATCAGTTAACAAAACCTTTAGAAGGGGCATTGAATGTTGCCAATGAGCTTGCTTCGGGGAATTTTAAAGCACGAACTTATGAATATAAGCTGGATGAGACGGGGCAACTTAGTCACGCCTTAAACATTCTCGCTCGTAATTTACAAAACATGACAAATTCTTATGAAATTCAGCAAAACCGGTTGATGACATTAATTGAAAATATGGATAGTGGTTTAATTCTGATCGATTCCAAAGGTCATATTAACCTCGTTAATCGTTTTTATAAAGAAACGTTTCATGTCAAAACCGAAGAATACTTAGATATGCTCTATTATGAAGCACTTCCGTATAGAGAAATCATTCGATTAGTGGAAGAGACGCTATTGGTTGAGCAAACTGTTAGGAAACAAGTTGAGTTACAAGTTGGAATCGAAATGCGCCACTTTGACGTCTCAGGCGCGCCGATCCTTAACCATGATGAAAAGCTAAAAGGTGTTGTTCTTGTTTTCCACGATATTACAGAGTTAAAAAAGCTCGAACAAATGCGAAAAGATTTTGTAGCAAACGTATCTCATGAGTTAAAGACGCCTGTCACTTCATTGAAAGGCTTTGCAGAGACATTACTTGATGGAGCTATGGAAAACAAAGCCTTCCGCACTCGTTTTCTTACGATTATTTTAAATGAAAGTGATCGTCTTCAGAGCCTCATTCAGGATCTTCTCGACCTCTCAAAGATGGAACAAAAGCATTTTGCGTTAAATTGGCAGGATGTCGATTTAAAAGAAGTGATTGATGATTGCCTTTTAATGACAAAAAGTAAAGCAGATAAGAAAAGCATTGAAGTGGAAATCATCTATAATGGGGACCTTCAAATTAAAGGTGATGCAAACCGTTTAAAACAAGTGTTTCTTAATTTAATTGCCAATAGTATTACGTATACTCCAGAAGGAGGAAGCGTTACGATTTTCGTTAACGAAGAAAAAGATGCCGTTCAGTTTACGATCTCGGATAACGGAATTGGAATCCGACAAGAAGAGCTTCCGCGAATCTTTGAACGCTTTTACAGAGTAGATCGTGCAAGAAGTAGAAATTCTGGTGGGACAGGTCTTGGACTTGCTATAGTGAAACACCTCGTCGAAGCTCACCAGGGTCACATCGGAGTTAACAGTCAACCTGGTGAAGGGACAACTTTTGTCATCACTTTAAATAAAGAGAGACAATATTAATCTTTACGATTTCTTTACAGTCTGTTTATATGTCCTTTAAATTATTTCTGTAAAGTAACAATTGACCCCTTCATCATGACGAGAGCACAATTTTGAGACGAGATTTTCTCGTCTCTCTTTTTTTTGTCTTTGATTAGCAAAACAGAATTAATCAGTTGGACGCTTGTTTTTCATTCTTTTTACCATCGTGGTAAAATATATGGAGCAGGCGTCTTTTTGGATGTACAGTGATCGATAAATTGCGTAATGAATGAAATGGAGGACTTCTATTGAAGAACAAGTTAGTTTTAATTGATGGAAATAGCATTGCCTATCGTGCGTTTTTTGCATTGCCGTTGTTAAATAATGATAAAGGTGTCTATACAAATGCCGTACTAGGATTTACGACGATGTTGCTGAAAATTATAGAGAATGAATCGCCAACACATATGCTCGTTGCTTTTGATGCCGGTAAAACAACGTTCCGCCATAAAACGTACACAGAGTATAAAGGAGGGCGACAGAAAACGCCTTCAGAATTAAGCGAACAGTTCCCTGTCATTCGTGAAGTGCTGGACGCATTTCAAATTAAGCGATATGAAATTAAGAATTATGAAGCAGATGATATCATAGGAACCGTATCGGATCTTGCAAGTAAAGAAGATTGGGAAGTGAAGATTTATTCCGGAGACAAAGATCTCCTCCAACTTGTTTCAGATAACGTTCACGTAGCCCTAACGAAAAAAGGAATAACCGATATCGATACATATGACCCAGCCTTCCTTCGTGAAAAATACGGACTTAGCCCTGATCAAATCATTGATATGAAGGCGCTTATGGGTGATAACTCGGACAATATTCCTGGTGTTCCTGGTGTTGGAGAAAAAACGGCTCTTAAATTATTAAAACAGTTTGGCACGGTGGATGCCGTTTTTGAATCGCTTGACGATGTTTCTGGTAAAAAGCTAAAAGAAAAATTGGAAGAAAATCAAGAGCAGGCTATGATGAGCAAAGAGCTTGTAACGATTTTTAAAGAAACACCGCTTGAATTAGGAATAACTGATTTAGGCTACAGCGGTTATGATCAGGAATCAGTCGCTACACTGTTTAGTGAACTTGGATTCAAGTCTCTTCTTAATCGAATCGGGGGGACAGAAGTAGAGGACGAGAAAATCGATGACTTAGATTTTGAGACGATCAACGAGATAGAAGCCAAACATCTCGTTAGTCCTTCTGCCATGATTGTGGAAGTGATGGATGAAAATTACCATAATGCCGACATACAAGGGATCTCCCTTGTGAATGAAAAAGGAAATTATTTTATCCCAACAGATTTAGCTCTGCAGTCTCAGTTGTTTCGAAATTTTCTAGAAGATCGTACTCAGAAGAAATGGGTTTTTGATGCGAAAAGAGCCGTTGTAGCTTTAGGTTGGAAGGACATTTCATTAGAAGGTATTACGTTTGATTTAGTGATTGCTTCCTATCTTCTAAATCCATCTGAATCGACGCATGATTTATCTGCTATTTCGAGACGAGAAGGCTTTTCTATTGTTTCTTCAGATGAGTCCATTTATGGAAAGGGAGCGAAACGTAAACTTCCGGAAGTTGAAGAGTTTGCGGATCACCTTGTTCGAAAAGCCTATGCGGTATATCAATTAAAAGACAAGCTTGAAGAACAGTTGAAAAACAATGAGCAGTATGAGCTGTTCCACGACCTAGAAATGCCCCTTACGCTTGTTTTAGGTGAAATGGAGACAAAAGGTGTTTCCGTTGATACCAACTTCCTAGAGAAGATGGGCGAAGAGTTAAATGAAAAACTGAGTAAGATTGAAGCAAAGGTTTTTGAACTCGCCGGAACTGAGTTTAACATTAACTCGCCTAAACAGCTTGGTGAAGTTTTATTTGAGAAGTTGGAGCTTCCAGTTATTAAGAAAACAAAAACTGGATATTCAACGTCTGCTGATGTGCTCGAAAAGCTTGAAAGTAAACACGAGGTAATCCCAGAAATCCTCCTTTATCGTCAGCTCGGTAAATTAAATTCCACTTATATTGAAGGTTTGTTAAAAGTTATTTACTCAGATACAGGTAAAATACACACAAGGTTTAATCAAGCTTTAACACAGACTGGAAGACTCAGTTCGACCGATCCGAATTTACAGAATATCCCGATTCGCCTCGAAGAAGGTCGCAAAATCAGAAAAGCGTTTATTCCATCTCGAAAAGACTGGGTGATGTTTGCGGCGGATTATTCTCAAATTGAGCTACGCGTTCTCGCACATATTGCGCAAGATAAGAATTTGATTGAGGCTTTCCAGCAGGATGAAGATATTCATACAAAAACAGCGATGAACGTGTTTAATGTAGATAAAGAAGATGTTACGTCGAATATGCGCAGACATGCGAAAGCTGTTAACTTTGGAATCGTTTATGGTATTAGTGATTATGGTTTATCGCAAAGCATCGACGTTTCTAGAAAAGAAGCGGGAGAATTTATCGAACGCTATTTAGAAAGCTTTCCAGGAGTAAAAAACTATATGGAAGACGTTGTCACAAAAGCAAAAGAAGACGGATATGTCTCAACGCTGTTACAGAGAAGAAGGTATTTACCTGAAATTAATTCTCGGAATTTTAATCAACGTGGCTTCGCTGAAAGAACAGCAATGAACACGCCAATACAGGGAACGGCTGCGGATATTATTAAGCTCGCCATGGTTCAAATGGAGACACGCTTAAAAGAAGAAAAGTTAGAAACACGTATGTTGCTTCAAGTACATGATGAATTGATTTTTGAGGCACCACAAGATGAGATTGAAACGTTAAAACGTATCGTACCTGAAGTAATGGAATCTGCAATCAAACTTGACGTGCCACTGAAAGTTGATTATGAGTATGGCTCCACCTGGTATGATGCGAAGTAGGCATCAAAGGAGAGGGAAATATGCCTGAATTACCAGAAGTAGAAACGGTTAAACGCACACTAGAAGGTTTGATTGTTGGAAAGAAGGTCACAAATGTTGTTGTAAAGTGGCCTAAAATCATTAAGAAACCAGATGATGTTGAAGCCTTCAAAATGAAAGTGATTGGTCAGACTTTTACAGGTGTTGAAAGAAGAGGGAAGTTTTTAAAACTGGTTCTTGAAGATGATGTGATTGTCTCTCACCTTCGAATGGAAGGAAAATATAAGTTATCTGCTATCGATGAAGAATTTGACCATCATACGCATGTGTTTTTTACGTTCGAAGATGGAACGGAGCTTCGTTATCATGACGTGAGGAAGTTTGGTACGATGCATCTTTTTCCTATTGGATTAGAGGAAAACGAGTTGCCACTCGCGCAACTAGGACATGAACCTTTTTCAGAACATTTTACCCCTGAAGTATTACAAAATGGGTTTCAAAAAACCTCTCGAAAAGTTAAAACAGTGTTGTTAGATCAAACGCTTGTTGTTGGGCTTGGGAATATTTATGTTGATGAAGCACTGTTTAAAGCTAGAATACATCCAGAGCGAATCGCATCGACGCTTTCAAACTGGGAAATTGAAACACTTAGAGAACAGATCGTTCATACGTTATCTGATGCTGTGAATAAAGGCGGTAGTACAATCCGTTCCTATGTAAACAGTCAGGGGAAAGTAGGCACTTATCAGGATAATCTCTTTGTTTATGGCCGCGTCGGTCAGGGGTGTAAAAACTGTCAAACTGAGCTTGAGAAAATCGTTGTTGGAGGAAGAGGAACAACGTTTTGTCCGATCTGTCAGGTGAATGAGTGAGTCGTAGCGTTGGATGGGCTCCTTTCATATACTATTTAAGATTTTAGTATGGAAGGAGCTCGCCTATGTACTGGGTTTCTCTTTTTTTCTTAGCATTTGCTGTAAGCGTAGATGGATTTGGAGTTGGCTTAACGTATGGCCTCAGAAGGATGAAAATTCCTTTTAAGTCGATTCTTATTATTTCGATTTGTTCGGCGATCTCCATGTTAATCGCAATGGGGTTTGGCTCACTTTTACAGTTATGGATTTCAGATATAGTAGCTCAGCGAATTGGTGGCGGCATTCTTATTGCGCTCGGTGGATGGGTATTGTATCAAATGATTCGTAACAACAAAGAGGTTGAAAAAACGGTTTCTGAGCGAATTCTTCTTCATTATGAAATCCGCTCGCTCGGAGTGGTTATCAGCATTTTGAGAAAACCGACAACAGCAGATTTTGATGATTCTGGTACAATTACAGGGATTGAAGCGATTATGCTCGGTGCTGCATTGTCTCTTGATGCGTTTGGAGCGGGCATAGGTGCTTCAATGGTTGGGTTTCCTCCCATTGAAACGTCACTTTTGATTGCCTGTATGAGTTCGCTGTTTTTGCTCTTAGGATTAAAGTTCGGAAACCTTACTTCAAACATTAAATGGATGGATAAACTATCATTTTTACCAGGATGCCTACTCATTATTTTAGGATTCATGAGAATGTAGTGAAAGGAGAAAGACGATGGATATTGGACTTACCGGTGGAATTGCTAGCGGAAAAAGTACTGTAGCGGAGATGATTCGACGCTATGAGATACCAATCATTGATGCAGACGTAATGGCACGAAAAGTAGTTGAACCTGGTGAGCCAGCACTTCAAGAGATCTTTCGATTGTTTGGAGATGACATGAAAGCAGAACATGGCGGGCTTGATCGGAAGAAGTTAGGATCTGTCATTTTTAAAGATGAGGAAAAGCGCAAAGTATTAAATCGTGTTCTTCATCCTGCAATTCGGAAAGGAATGCTTGATCAAGCAGCAGCTCTTAAAGAACAGGGAAGCCCGCATATTGTTTTCGATATTCCGCTGTTATTTGAAAGTCAGCTAACTCATATGGTTGATCATACCCTTCTCGTTTATGTCGATGCAAAAACCCAGCTATCGAGATTAGTTGAAAGGGATGGTAGCACGGAAGAAGAGGCTTTTGATCGTATCCAATCGCAAATGCCCATTGAAGAAAAGAAAGAACTGGCTGATGACGTAATTGATAACACTGGAACACGTGAAGAGACGGAAGAACAACTTAACAACATTCTAAAAAAATGGGAAATAATATAAACAAAAAACACGTCTGAAAACGACGTGTTTTTTGTTTTTTAATCGTTATGTGCTTAGATAAAGACGTTCCACAAAAATAGTGTAAATTAATCTTTTCATTTGCATATTATATGTTATACTAATTTTGTGATAAGGGAAATAAGTATAACACATATGTGGCGGGAGGAACGCTGAATGAAATCAAGAGTAGCAATTAATGGCTTTGGAAGAATTGGGCGAATGGTATTTAGAAAGGCAATAATGGAAGATAGTTTGGAAGTTGTAGCAATTAATGCTAGCTATCCGCCAGAAACGCTCAGCCATTTAATTAAATATGATAGCATTCACGGTACATTTGATGGAGAGGTTACACCAATTGAGAATGGGATAAAGATTAACAATAAAAAAGTGGTTGTTTTAAATAATCGTGATCCAAAAACTCTTCCATGGAAAGAGATGGGAATCGACATTGTGATTGAAGCTACCGGAAAGTTTCGTACGAGAGAAGAAGCCGGTTATCATATTGATGCAGGAGCTACGAAAGTAATTATTACAGCACCAGGTAAGAATGAAGATCTTACAATTGTGATGGGCATTAATGAAAGCGAATACAATGATCAAGAACATCATGTTCTATCAAATGCATCTTGTACAACCAATTGTCTCGCCCCGGTTGTTCAAGTGCTTGATAAGTCCTTTGGAATCGTTTCGGGTATGATGACAACAGTTCATGCATATACAAATGATCAGAAAAACATCGATAATCCGCATAAAGATTTAAGAAGAGCACGTGCCTGTGGCCAATCAATTATTCCAACGTCGACAGGTGCAGCTAAAGCGATTTCAAAAGTATTGCCTCATTTAGAAGGAAAACTTAATGGAATGTCGCTTCGCGTACCGACACCAAATGTTTCATTAGTAGACCTTGTGGTTGATCTTAAGAAAGAAGTGACAATTGATGAAGTTAATGATGCTTTAAAAGCTGCTTCTGAGGGGCCGCTAAGAGGTATTCTTGCTTACTCTGATGAACCATTAGTATCAATTGACTACAATGGCAATGCTCATTCTTCTATCGTAGATGGACTATCGACAATGGTCGTTGAAAATAAAAAAGTAAAGGTACTTGCCTGGTATGACAATGAGTGGGGATATTCTTGTCGAGTCGTTGATATGGCGAAGTACGTTGGGGAAAGAATTCCCGAAAGGTTGAAAGTAAGCGTATAGGTGAAAAGGAAGGAAGTGGGAGAACGTCTCCCGCTTCTTTTTTGATTTGTTATCACTTATGACGGCTTCTGAAATAAAGGATAAATCTCGACTTTTTTGGATATGTTTTAATTATCGCGGAAAGAGTAGCAAAGACACTGGGTTTGTGAAGTTGAAGATATAAAAACAAAATCAGCATTTAATTTATTCTTGCAAAAAAAAATTAAAAGCCTTATACTATTTTTCGTGAACTTCTTTTATAGCAATTTGGCATTGAAAACTACTTAAAGGGTTAGGACCTCATCGGACTAACTTTCCCCCGTGGTGGATTTTCAATACCGCATGCTTTAGGCATGAGTAAAAATAAAGGGGGAATTTTGCTATGGATACAATGGGACGTCACGTCATTGCTGAACTATGGGGCTGTGACACTGAAAAATTAAACAACATGAAATTTATCGAAGAAACGTTTGTTGAAGCTGCTCTAAAGTCTGGTGCAGAGGTTCGGGAAGTAGCATTTCATAAATTTGCACCTCAGGGTGTAAGTGGTGTTGTTATTATTTCTGAATCACATTTAACGATTCACAGTTTCCCGGAACATGGTTATGCAAGTATTGATGTTTATACTTGCGGTGATCTTGATCCAAACGTAGCTGCAAACTACATTGCGGATGCACTTGGAGCGGATACGCGTGAGAACATGGAACTTCCACGAGGCATGGGACCTGTAAAACCTAAAGTTAGAGAAGAACAGTCAGCGTTTACTTCATAATAATAATACTTCGATTAAAAGGGCACCCTGGGTGCCCTTTTTTAGTTTAGCCAATAAATTTCTTAACTTTTGATGAATGGCGATTTAGCGCGACCTCATTGATTTATCAGTCATTTATTGCTATTCTTAAAAAAAATAGAGGAGGACTAGGGGTGGGAATAAAAGAGTTTTTCAACAATCGTTCTGAAACAGGGGAAAGGCATCAAAATGATGCACTGAAAACGCATTATTTTAAAGCCACAAAAGAACAGGCTTTTACAGAAGCGAAAGCCATTCTTCAAAAACACTACAAAGGTGAAATTGTGACCAATTCACCCGAACGCGGAGAATTTGTATTTCAAGTGAAAGCTCCTAAAAAAGCGTTAATTGTTGTAACAGTCGTAACCGTACGCGCTTATAAAACAGCGGTTGATTTTTCAGTTTCGACAGAGACACCATTACCTGTAGATTTTGGCTTTAGTAAAAAGGTAATTGAAACGATTTATTCAGATTTGAAGAAAAAGCTAACGTTGATTGGAACAGGCATTTCAGAGCAAATTTAGTAGGATGTGTATCATCACACATTTTATGCTAAAATAAGAGGTAGAAATCTTGTTCGTTTAGTGGAGATGATCTAATGCGCTGTCCCAACTGCAATCATAATGGTACAAGAGTGCTTGATTCCAGACCGGTTCACGAAGGCCGATCGATACGCAGGCGCCGCGAATGTGAATCGTGTACCTATCGATTTACAACGTTTGAAACAGTTGAAGAAATACCGCTTATTGTCGTGAAAAAAGATGGAGCTAGGGAAGAGTTTAGCCGGGAAAAAATTCTCCGAGGTTTAATTAAAGCCTGTGAGAAAAGACCCGTGCCGCTCGAAAAACTTGAAACCATCGTAAATGAAATAGAACGCGACCTTCGTAATCAGGGAGCTTCCGAGATCAGTAGTGATACTGTCGGTGAGCTTGTGATGGATCAACTGGCAAAAGTTGACGAAGTGGCTTACGTTCGATTTGCTTCCGTTTATCGTCAGTTTAAAGATATCAATGTCTTTATTCGTGAGCTTAAAGAATTAATTAACAGAGCAGAGTAAGGAAAAGGAGCTTAGTGTAAGCTCTTTTTTTGTACGTCAATAAGACAAATGCCATTATGAGTCAAGACCTTATTATGTCTCAGGCTATCAGTTAGTTAGAAAAATCTATGAAGGAATATAAAGGTGAAGCATATGCATTGGAAAGAACTTCTTCCTGTTGATACGCTTCAAATTGAGGCGTTCGGGTTATTGCATGATTATGATAGGAATGTCCTTACCCTGTTATATCAGCCTTTAATTGGTGCAGGGGCATACAGTCTCTATATGACGATGTGGAGTGCCCATGAGCAACAGGACAGTCTTGTTACAAAAATGACTCACCATCATTTATTACTGATGATGAGATGGGATACAAAAAAACTACTTGAAGAGCGACGAAAGCTAGAGGGGATCGGCTTATTAAAAACTTTCCTCAAAAACGGAGAAGATACGAGACACTTTACTTACGAGCTTCAGCCACCTCTAACACCTGATCGTTTTTTTAATGACGGTGTTTTAAATATTTATTTGTTCAATCGATTAGGGCGTAATCGATACCAGGATTTAAAGAAGTACTTCTCTGTTGAAAAGCCAGATCTGTCAGAATATAAAGATATGACTGCTTCGTTTAACGAAGTATACGATTCTCTGCATCCTTCTGAGATGACGGCAGGTTATGAGGAAGAAGATGAAGTTCGAGAGATCGCAAGTCGAAATGATAATAAGGGTCTTGTTTTCACTTCATCTGAGTTTGACTTTGATGTGATGAAACAGCACATTTCTGATATGATTGTAACAGAGAAGATGTTTACTGACTCGGTTAAGAAAACAATTGAGCGACTTGCTTTTGTCTATAAGATTGAGCCTTATGAAATGGGGCGAATTGTGGAACAGGCAGCCATTCATCATGATGAGCTTTCAGATGATCTTCTTCGAAAGGAAGTAAGCAGCTGGTTTGCTCTTGAAAATCGAGGGAAGGTACCTGCGCTTCAATATAGGCGACAGCCTGCTGCACTGCAAGAATTCCATACAAAAGAGCCTATAACGGAAGAGGAGAAGGCCGCTCAGCGTTATGAGCAAATGACACCTTATGATATTCTTCAACGTGCAGCAGAAGGTGGTAAGCCATCAGAAGCAGATATGAAACTTGTAGAGCGTATTATGGATGAACAGAAGCTAACTCCTGGTGTAATGAACGTTCTTCTTGATTTTATTATTGAAACACAGGATAAGAAACTCTCGAAAAACTACGTAGAAAAATTTGCAAGTCACTGGGCAAGAGCCAGGGTAAAGACAGTGAGAGAAGCCATGGATCTTGCCATAAAAGAACTACAGCAGCCCAAGAAAAAAACGAATCCAGCATCTCGAGGAAAAGGAAGTTCTTCAGCTCGAAAAGACAAAGTTCCTGAATGGATATCGGATCAAAAAGAACCGGATATGTCTCATGAAGAACGCTCAGAAAAACAAGATCAGCTTAAAAAAATGCTAAGCAAATACAAAAAATAAAGCGGGGTGAAACGTATGGAGTCCATCCAAGAATCCTTTAATAAAATGCCGGGTAACAAGAAGTTCCAACAGCAATATCAAGAAATGAAAAAAGCGATCATGGCAGATGAAGATATTCAAGCATTTATTGAGGAACAAGATGAAGTCGATGAAAAAATGATTGATCGAAGTCTTGCAAGATTATATGAATTTACGACTCAGTCTAAACGGTGTGAGGGATGCCCGGGTCTCTCCAACTGTATCAATATGATGCAAGGGTACGAGCCGGAGTTATTTCTTAACCGTTCAGTCATCGATATTCGGTATAACCGCTGTCCAACAAGGATTGAAGAAGATAAGAATAAGAAGCGCAATGAAATGATTCAGAGCTACTATATTCCAAAAGAAATTCTTGAAGCGACATTTGCGGATTTGGATGATGAAGATCCTGTGCGAATTGAAGCGATTGGCACAGCTATTCAATACGTCGAGGACTTTGTTCCGGGTGAAACGAAGAAAGGGCTCTATATTCACGGTGGTTTTGGTGTAGGCAAAACATTTATTCTAGGGGCGATTGCAAATCAGTTAGCGAAGGAAAAAGGCGTTCGTTCACAGTTTATTTATACGCCTGATTTCTTTCGACAAATGAAGAGTGCCATACAAGATCAATCGATTGATGAAAAGTTAAATTACTTAAAAGAGACACCTTTATTAATCCTTGATGATATTGGGGCTGAAAATATTTCGAGCTGGGTACGAGATGATATACTTGGTGCTCTGCTCCAATATCGCATGACAGAAGGATTACCAACCCTTTATTCTTCTAATTTGGATTATTCCTTGTTAGAGGAGCATCTCGCTTATTCTCATAAAAGTGGAATTGAAGAAACGAAAGCGAAGCGAATCATGGAAAGAATAAAGCATTTTACCACCCCAGTCTTTTTACAGGGGAAAAATAGACGAGTCTAAAGTCTTCCTTAGGGAAGGCTTTTTTATTGTTCTATACATCATTTCCAATCTCAAGCCATATAGATTTTAGTAAGAAGGTGGACAGGGGGGAATACATTGGTTTCAATAACATTTGATCAAAAAGAAGATTTTCAATTTGTTTATGAACATTTGATAAAGGATATGAACGTTAAACAAAAAATTTCCGTTAATGAAGCGGAATTAACACTCTCTTTACAAGTGGAACCATATAATGCAAAGTTGTGTTATCACATATCCCAATGCATCGTCCGCTGTGTTAGCTCCATCTATGAGAAGCAGTGGATGAAACAAATATTAACAACAAAATATTACTATCAAGATAAAGATGAAATTGGTGAAATTACAGCGATTGCAAAAAGTATTGGAGAGGGAAACAAAGAAGAACTTCCTGGGTCTGATCGCTACACAAATCGGGTGGATTTATTGCATCGATCAACATTTTCTTGTATTGAACAGGGTGGAACGATCTTGTTTGACTCTTATTTACGGTTTCGAACCGGTCCTTATCGTGCCTTATTAACAGAGCTAATTGGCGAAGCGATTGACGAGTATAAACTGGAGCAAGAATATCAGAACTTTATAGAAGCATTAAGGCTTCTTCTTAAATCAAGAGAAGCTCTTCAAGAAAAAGTTGTGCTTGTTTTTGATGGCAGTTACCGTTTATATGATCTAAGTGGTCATAAGCTTAATGGGATGCATGAACCGCTTGATACCATTCCGAATGGACTTTCTTTAGAAGAAATAGATTCTGAAATACTTTTGCCGCTTCTGAGTCTTGCACCTAAAGAAATTTATTTATATACAGAAGACACGGAAGAAGGGTTAGCTCAAACCATTCGTAATGTTTTTGAAGAACGACTATGTTTTTTTCCATTGTCACGGGTTAAAAACTTTTTTTCTGGCAATCATTAAAATAAGCTTGATTTTCATAAGTACACTACTTATAATACCTACATACACGCATATACGTTATTGTTACGATAAGGACATGAGATGTTCTGTCTGCTTTAAGAGAGGGAAGGATTGGTGTGAACTTCCTAGCGAGACAAGCATTCTTACCACCTTTGAACTCTGCCCTGGAAATAGGGTAGCGTTTCTGCTACGTTACAGCAATCTGAGCCGTATAGGGTTTTCTCTATACGGGAAGCAGGGTGGAACCACGAGATAAACACTCGTCCCTTTTTGGGATGAGTGTTTTTTTATATGCAAAAAGGAGTGAAGAAGCATGGCTGAAATGGTAAAAATTACGTTCCCAGATGGTTCTGTGAAAGAATTTAATAAAGGAACAACAACTGAAGAGATTGCAAGCTCAATTAGTCCAGGCTTAAAGAAAAAAGCTCTTGCAGGAAAAGTGAATGGCGTACTTTTTGATTTGCGCCGGGAAATTGAAGTAGATGCATCGATTGAAATCGTAACACCAGAAAGTGAAGACGGACTTGAAGTTCTTCGTCATAGTACGGCTCATTTAATGGCTCAGGCGATTAAGCGTCTTTATAGTGATGTGAAACTTGGCGTTGGACCAGTCATTGATAGTGGATTCTACTACGATATTGATTGCCCTGTATCAATTACACCTGAAGATCTTCCGAAGATCGAAAAGGAAATGAAGAAAATTATTAATGAAAATCTTGAAGTGAAGCGCATTGTTGTCAGTCGTGCTGAAGCAGAGAAAATGTTTAAGGAAATTGGCGATGACCTTAAGTTAGAATTGCTTGAAGCGATTCCTGACGATGAACAAGTGACAATTTATGAACAAGGCGAATTCTTCGATCTTTGCCGTGGACCGCATGTTCCTTCAACTAGTAAGATCAAAGCCTTTAAACTACTATCGATTGCAGGTGCTTACTGGCGTGGAGATAGCGAAAATCAAATGCTACAGCGCATTTATGGTACAGCATTTCCGAAGCAATCCCAGGTAGAAGAGTACCTTCGTCTTTTAGAAGAAGCGAAAGAACGCGATCACCGTAAACTTGGGAAAGAGCTTAAGCTATTCACCATTTCCCAAGAAGTAGGTCAGGGGCTTCCGATTTGGTTACCAAGAGGGGCAACAATTCGACGTACAATTGAGCGATATATTGTTGACCTTGAGGAACGTCTTGGTTACAACCATGTATATACGCCACACCTTGCAAACGTAGAACTATATAAAACAAGCGGTCATTGGGATCACTACCAAGACGATATGTATCCGCCAATGAAAATGGATGAAACAGAAGAATTAGTGCTTCGTCCGATGAACTGTCCGCACCATATGATGATTTACAAAAATGATTTGAAAAGCTACCGTAGTCTTCCGTATCGTGTGGCTGAGCTAGGAACAATGCACCGTTATGAAATGTCTGGTGCGCTAGCAGGACTTCAGCGTGTACGTTCAATGACGCTGAATGATGCTCATATTTTCTGTCGTCCAGATCAGATTAAGCAAGAATTTATTGAAGTTGTTGAGCTGATTCAGGAAGTTTATAAAGACTTCAATATTAGTGACTATTCATTCCGTCTTTCTTATCGTGACCCAGCAGATAAGAAAAAGTATATCGACAATGACGAAATGTGGGAAAAAGCACAAAAAATGCTAAAAGAAGCAATGGATGATCTTAACGTTCAGTATGTAGAAGCAGAAGGCGAAGCGGCATTTTATGGTCCGAAATTAGATGTTCAAGTGAAAACGGCATTAGGTAAAGAGGAGACTCTTTCGACTGTCCAACTTGATTTCCTTCTTCCAGAACGATTTGATCTTTCTTACATCGGTGAAGATGGTAACCACCATCGTCCGGTCGTCATTCACCGAGGTGTCGTTTCTACAATGGAACGCTTTGTAGCATTCTTGATTGAAGAATATAAAGGTGCATTTCCAACATGGCTTGCTCCAATACAGGCAGAAATTATTCCTGTATCGGATGTACACCTAGAGTATGCGAAGAGTGTCCAGAAAAAACTTCAACGCGCTGGAATTCGAGTTGAAGTAGACGAACGTAACGAAAAGATTGGGTACAAAATTCGTGAAGCACAAATGCAGAAGATCCCTTATATGCTCGTAGTAGGGGATAAAGAGGTTGAAGGTGAAGCAGTTAATGTTCGTCGCTACAGCCAGCAAGATTCTGAGACTGTTTCTCTAAACGAATTTACTGCTCGAATAGAAGAAGAAATTAAAGACAAAAAGTAACGAAAAGCCGGCGTAGATGCCGGCTTTATTTTATAAGATGAAACAAATTTACAAAAAACACTTGTCACAAAGAGAAAGATTCGTTATGATAATCAAGTGCACTTCGAACGAATCTTATCACCTTGACATAAATTTGGTCAGCATGGTATACTGTCTTAGGTAATTAAATATCGGAAACAAAGCAAGCAGAAGCGCCCGCTTCTCACCTGATTGACGCCGTAATTGGTAGTTTGCAGGTACACTGTTCTTATAATTGTGTAATGTGTGGGTGTCGTATGCGCCGACGCTTTTTTTATGCTTTGAACCGGATATAAACCATTTAATGACATCATGTGAGATGATCATCATCGAACAATAACCATGGAGGTGGCTGATTATTAGTAGAGATATGAACGTCAATGAGGGCATTCGTGCTCGGGAAGTACGTCTAGTTGGTGCTGACGGAAACCAAATTGGTGTGAAATCCAAAAATGAGGCATTAGATATGGCGCGCAATGCAAATCTTGATCTTGTGATGGTTGCTCCAAACGCGAAACCTCCTGTTTGTCGCATTATGGACTACGGAAAGTTCCGCTATGAGCAGCAGAAGAAAGAGAAAGAAGCGCGTAAGAAACAAAAGATTATTACCGTTAAAGAAGTTCGCTTGAGCCCGAATATTGAGGAACACGACTTCAATACGAAACTTCGTAATGCACGTAAGTTTCTTGAAAAAGGTGACAAAGTGAAAGCATCGATCCGTTTCCGCGGACGTATGATTACACACTCTGATATCGGTAAAAAGGTGCTTGAGCACCTAGCAGAAGATTGCAAAGATATTGCAACTGTTGAGTCCAAACCAAAAATGGAAGGACGCAGCATGTTCCTAATCTTGGCACCTATCGCAGAAAAGTAATTCTTGAAGGAGGAACTCACTCATGCCAAAAATGAAATCTCACCGTGGAGCTTCAAAACGGTTTAAGAAAACTGGATCAGGTAAACTTAAGCGCAGCCGTGCTTACACTAGCCATATGTTCGGTAACAAGTCTCAAAAGCAGAAGCGTAAGCTTCGTAAAGCTTCTCTTGTTTCCGCAGGTGACTTCAAGCGCATTAAGACTTTAATCTACAACAAGAAGTAATCGGTTTTCATATTATTTAGACACAGAAATTAGGAGGGGTTTAGTATGCCAAGAGTAAAAGGTGGCTACGTAACACGTCGCAGACGTAAAAGAACGTTAAAACTCGCAAAAGGATATTACGGATCGAAGTCTTTGCTTTTCAAAGTTGCTAATCAGCAAGTTATGAAATCAAACATGTACGCTTACCGTGACCGTCGTCAGAAAAAACGCGACTTCCGTAAGCTTTGGATCACTCGTATCAACGCGGCAGCTCGTTTGAACGGACTTTCTTACAGCCGTTTGATGTTTGGTCTTAAAACAGCTGGTATCGACATCAACCGTAAAATGCTTGCTGAGCTAGCAGTTAACGACGAAAAAGCGTTCGCTGAACTAGCATCAAAAGCAAAAGAAAACTTGAAATAAGTTCTCAAAAACCATTCTCACACGTTGAGGATGGTTTTTTTGTAGAAAGCTTTAAGTAAGGGGGAAATGAGAAGTGAACGGTCTTATTATATTTTTTATTTATTTGGCTCTTATCAATAGTTGTAGTTTCATAATAATGGGAGTAGACAAACGAAAAGCAAAAAAGAGTGCACGAAGGATTTCAGAAAAGACGTTGTGGCTTTTTATTGTAATTGGAGGGAGTATCGGAGGGTATTTTGGTATGAAACGGTTTAGACATAAAACGAAGCATTCTCAATTTGTTTACGGCATTCCTGCTGTTATGGTTGTACATATCTTTTTGATAGGCGGTTCTATTTACTTGAATAAGTAAAATGATAAAACGCAGCATATGCTGCGTTTTTTGCGTTTAAGATTCATTTTGTTTAAGGTACCGTTTATCTTTTAAGAAGAGGCGCCAGAAATAAATAAATCCTGGTGTTAAGATAAAGAAAGCGACAATGTACGTGACAATTAGTGCGCGAAACGTAGCAGGATCTGTAAAGCCTGTTTCAATCGTAACATTTGGATAAACGATATAAGGCAGATGCGCTGATCCATAAGCATAGCTTGCGAGTAAATACTGAATGACAATACTAATCATAGCAAGTCTTGGGATGCCGACTCCAGTTTTTCTTGGAATAAAGAGAGCGAGATACCCGATAACAAAAGTGATCATCGAACCAATCAGCCAAGGCACATAGTCCATAAGCTTTTCATAAAGCCATGGCGCTTCTGTTCGAATGGTGAGAACGAGCAAACCTGCCATCGCAAGTGAGATTGGCCCAACGAGTATGGCATCTCTTCTATACGTTTGATAAGCTTCTTGATCTGCTGATACGTTTGAATAATCAGAGAGTAAAAGTGATGACAGAAAAAGTGTGCTTGAGATAGCAAAAGCCATAAATGCATAGACGCTTGGACTTGTAAATAATTCACTCAATAACAAGCGTTCTTCCCCGTTTGTTGTTTGGATAAACCCACCGTGCGTAATCGGTAACACACAAATCAGAAGAGCTGGAATTAGGAAACCAGTAATTCCTGAAATGAGTGTTAAGATCCGTTTGTAATTCTCCGATGCTGAATGGGAAAATACGAGAAAGGCACTGCGTAGCGCAAGTAATAAAATGATCAAACTTCCAGGAATAAGTAGCACTGTCCCTAAAGTAAATGTCGCTCCAGGGAAGAAACTAAAGAGTGCTACAACAATAGCTACAATGAAAACATTCGTGACTTCCCAGGAAGGAGAAAGGTAGCGGTTTGCTATGTTCGTTGCTTTCGTGTTATTTCGATTTAAATAAATCATCGACCAAAATCCAGCACCGAAATCGATTGTCGCCATAACCGCATAAATGAAAACAAGTCCCCAAATTAATGTGATGGCGTAGAATGCTTCTGACATGTTGTTCACCTCTTATTTTTAATAGACGTACAATGCCTTGGATTATTGATCAAGTTCTTCACTAATTGGATTACGGTTGAAATAATAACGCAGCACGAGCACTGTTGAAATCATAAGAATGATATAAACAATGAGAAATAGAACAAATAGCAGTCCGATGTTTCCAGAAGTTGTCACCGCTTCTTCTGTTTTCATCACGTGATAAATAACCCATGGCTGTCTTCCGGTACAAGCGAAGATCCATCCGAATTCAATTGCAGTGATGGCAAGAGGACCGGCAGCAATAAACGCCCACATCAGCCAGCGCGGGAACTCTTTTCGTTTCAGAATTTTGTACCAGGTAAACCCCACTATTGATAGGAGCATCAACAAAGAGCCGATCCCAACCATTGCATTAAATAGAGTATGGACAAACAAGGGAGGCCACTCATCTTCTGGCCATTCTTCAAGCCCTAAAACTTCTGTATCAAATGCATCGTCAGCTAGAAAGCTGAGCGCCCAAGGAACTTCGATCGCCCACTTCACTTCTCGTTCCTCTTTATCCGTGTAGCCACCTATGGCAAGCGGGGCGTATGTTTGTGTTTCGAACAACCCCTCTGCCGCTGCCAGTTTTTCAGGCTGGTATTGATACAATTGCTGAGCGGATTCATGCCCATTTAACGCCGTTAAAATTGAAAAAATCCCTCCAATAACGAGTCCCATCATTAAAGCTTTGTGGTGAAATTTATATTCACGCGTATTCCCTCGTTGACGAATCATTTTATATGCAGCAATAGAAGCAATGACAAAAGCACCTGTCATAAGAGCAGATACTGTGACATGTCCTGCTGTAACGATGAAGGAAGGATTAAAAAATGCTTCCCACGGATCCACATTAACAAATTTCCCATCTACTATTTCAAATCCAGCAGGTGTGCCTTCAAAAGCATGGACATTTGTAATTAAAATTGCTGAAGCGCTCGCGCCAAAGGCAACGAGTGTAACACTAACGATCCGCATAAGCGGTGAAAGTCGATCTGCTGCATACACATAAATCGACATAAAGAGTGCTTCGAGGAAAAAGGCGTAAATTTCAATTTGGAATGGTAAGGCAATGACTCGTCCTACAACCTCCATAAATCCCGGCCATAACAGAGAAAGCTGCACGCCTGCAATCGTTCCTGTTGGAATTGCGACTCCGAGTAATACGGCAAACCCTTTTGTCCACCTGTTCGCCATGAGCGCGTAATCCTTATCTTTTGTTTTTTGATACATGAGTTCAGCTACAAGCACCATTAAGGGTAGCCCTACTCCGAGCGTAGCGTAAATAATATGTACGCCCATTGTCATGCCAAACAATGAACGAGCAATAACGAGTTCATCCATCTAATATCCCCTCCAATTACCGTTCTCATCAAATCTCCCCTTATTGTCCACGTATTTCCAGAAAATATTCTCTTGGAGCTTCGCTTTTTGACATAACAGCTCGTCTCTTGTCATAAAGGTAAAAGGAAGGGGGGAACATCATGAATGAGCTCGTCCTGCCGCTTGTTGAGGTTGTGTCGAACAGCGGAATTTACGCCCCGTTCTATTTCATAATTTTTCATTTTATTCGTCAGTTTGTTTTTGTGCCAGTTAGTGTAGTTTGTGTGGCAGGTGGTGTATTGTTTGGAGCCATCTATGGAACTATCTATTCGGTCATTGGAATTACTGTTGTAAGTTCGGTTTTTTATCTGGTCGTGAAACGAACACCGGGTTTGTTCAAAAAAATCATTCGAATGAAGGAAAGATGGACGCGAAAGCATATGCCTATGTCAATTGGGCAAATTGCTATTCTAAGATTGGTACCCTTTGTTCATTTTCATTTTATTTCGCTTTGCTTAATTGAGGTGTCAAAGGATTTCCGAGATTATCTTCGCTCTTCTCTTATATCAAACTTGCCTCTTGCTTTGTTTTATTCCTTCTTTGGAACAGCGATCAGTGGTTTTGACCCTGTACTTATTCTATTAATGCTGTTAGGCCTTGTTATTCTTTTCTTTTTACTTAAAAGAAAGGAATGGGTTATGAAGTGGGAGGATTTTTTTCAACCTGCAAGATAAATCGATTACGAAATAAGATGATAGTTAAAAGCCCCCTCCAACTTGGAGGGGGCTTTTGACATTATGAGTCTTCACGGTGACGCAGAAATTCTTTCACAGGGCTTTTCCATTCAATTTTAGCGCTTGGATACCGGATGTCCATTTCCTTCTCTAGAAAATAGAAATCTTCTTTCTCAAGTAAATAAAGTTCTGAGGCGTTTTTTACGCCTATAGAAAGCGTGATAATATCAAAGGAATTTTCGGTTGTTCCAAGGTATTTTTCCCCTTCAAAGAGAGCACCTTTGTAAGTGACAAGAAAATTCTTTCGAACATTGGACGAGTCATCGAAAAAATAGTATTCTTTATGATCGTGGGCTTTTTCGAGCTTGCGTTTTGGATCCATAAAAAAGCGAATGACAGAATAAGCAATCAACACCATGGCTGCGAGAATGACAAGACGAAATAGGATAAGTATCATTAGTCAGCACCTCATTTTCACTATGCTTCTATTCTCTATACGTATATGATAAAGAAAGGTTTCATAAAATGAAAAGATTTTGAAGGGACGATTGAAATGAATTTTGAGTTATTATTTACATTACAAAAACAATTAGATGATCGAATTGTACAAGAACACGGGCTAGATGACGTTGATTTGTTTGAAAATAAGCTTCTTGCTCTTAAAGTTGAATTAGGAGAACTTGCGAATGAAACGCGCTGCTTTAAATATTGGAGTAAAAAAGCACCTTCACCGAAAGAAACAATTTTAGAAGAGTATGTTGATGGGATTCATTTTATTTTATCATTAGGACTAGAGTTAGGCATTACTGCTTATGAAGGCCTGCCGGAAAAAACGGCGTCATCAGAAGTACAGGCCTTTCATGAAGTTTATCGCGCGATTGATCGACTTTCTACTGAGAAAGAAGAGCCTTATTACAGTTTAATGGAGAGTTACCTAACTTTGGGACAAACGATTGGACTTGAGTATAAAGAAATAGGTGAGGCGTATTTGAAAAAAAATAAAGTGAATCATAATCGCCAGGATCAGGGATATTAGGTTTAAGACTGCTCTGAATTGTTAAATATTTCGGAAACCGTTATAATGAACAGTGAATACATATTAAGGGGGCAATACATATGGCAAAGCTAGACGAAACGTTGCAGATGCTTAAAGAACTTACGGATGCGAATGGTGTCCCGGGTAACGAGCGTGAGCCTCGCGAAGTAATGAAGAAGCATATTGAATCTCTTTCTGATGAAGTCATGTATGACAACCTCGGCAGTTTAATTGCTGTTAAAAAAGGTAATGCAGAAGGTCCTAAAATCATGGTTGCAGGACATCTCGATGAAATTGGCTTTATGATTACGCGCATCGACGATAAAGGATTCCTTTATTTCCAAACCGTTGGCGGCTGGTGGGAACAGGTTATGCTTGCTCAACGTGTGAACGTGATGACTCGTAATGGCAATATTATGGGCGTGATCGGTTCAAAACCACCACATATATTGCCGGCTGAGCAGCGTAAGAAATCAGTTGATAAGAAAGATATGTTTATTGATATCGGTGCATCAAGCAGAGAAGAAGCAATGGAATGGGGCGTAAAGCCAGGAGATTCCGTTGTTCCGATTTGCGAATTCACAGTCATGAATAATGAAAAAATGCTTATGGCAAAAGCATGGGACAATCGTATTGGCTGTGCAATTGCGATTGAAGTGCTTCGTAAGCTAAAAGGTGAAGCACATCCAAATACGGTATATGGTGTTGGCACAGTTCAAGAGGAAGTAGGCCTTCGTGGAGCGACAACTGCAACAAACATGATTAAACCAGATATCGGTTTTGCTGTTGATGTTGGTATTGCTGGCGATACTCCTGGAGTGAGCGATAAAGACGCTCAATCGAAAATGGGGAAAGGTCCTCAAATTATTATGTACGATGCTTCAATGGTCGGTCATAAAGGGCTTCGTGATTTTGTTACAGATACTGCTGACGAGAACAACATCCCTTATCAGTTTGACTCCATTGCAGGTGGAGGTACGGATTCAGGAAAAATTCACTTAACAGCTAACGGTGTACCTGCTCTTTCTATCACTATTGCGACACGCTACATTCATACACACGCAGCGATTCTTCACCGTGATGACTTTGAAAATGCGGTTAATTTAATTGTTGAAGTGATTAAAAAGCTTGATGCTGATAAAGTAAAAGAAATTATTTTCAATTAAACACAAAATCCGGTGGCGTTGGCCACCGGATTTTGCTCGTTAATTTACACCCTGAGCCATGTAAGAGAGCATCTGCTCTCGTTCATTTTCAGGTGCTTCTTTCCATAGGATTTCAAAAAGAACACCTAGTCCAGGGAGCATTTTTTCTTCGCCACTTTGGATGGCATCGAGGATCGTCGCTTCAATCTGTTCCTCGTTGTTGCCATTAATGTTGGCGAGAATTGCTTTTCGTAAGTTAAGGTCCATGCTTTCCACCTCACCTTTCTCATTCGCTTGTTCGATCAAGCATCATTAGTATGAGCGAATGCAATAAATTTCATGAGTACTATTGGAATCTTCCCATTTAACCCTTTATAATAGAAACATTGAAAACTGAAGGAGAGCATAATGATTATTGAATCCGCAAAAAATCAAAAAGTGAAAGATTGGAAAAAGCTCCAAACGCGCAAGGGGAGAGAGAAAGCTCAAAGCTATCTCATTGAAGGACCACATATCGTTGAAGAGGCTGCGAAGTTTGAAGCGCCAATTATTGAAGTGATCGTAACGGAGGGCAATGATGTATCTGTCTATCCGTTTAAAGAACGTCCTGTTGTGTATACTGTAACGGAGAAAGTAATGCAAGAATTAACGGATACCGAAACGCCGCAGGGAATTATGGCAGTATGTGAAATGGTGGAGCCTCATCTCCCAGGTGCAGGGAAATTCTTACTGCTTGATGCTATACAAGATCCAGGTAATTTAGGAACAATCATTCGTACAGCGGATAGTGCAGGCTACGACGGCATTCTTCTTGGGCATGGAACAGTAGATGCTTATAACAGTAAAGTGCTCCGGTCTACTCAGGGATCTATCTATCACCTCCCTGTAAAAAAAGCAGATCTTGTAGAAGAAGTGCAAAAGTTCAAAGAGCTTAACATGCCGATCTACGCCACGGAAGTGAGTGGAGGAACTCCTTATGATGATTTAAAAGGACGTTCTCAGTTTGCAGTTATTCTAGGGAATGAAGCAAATGGCGTATCAGAGGAGCTTCAAAATCTTGCTGATGAGAACGTGTATATCCCGATTTATGGAAAAGCGGAGTCGCTTAATGTTGCCGTTGCTGCTGGAATTCTGATGTATGGACTTCTTCCTTCATAATTGCACTTGCAGATATAGCATTTTTTTTCTATAATTAAAAGCAACTTATATATGATAAAAACAATGATAGAGAGTAGTAAGCTACCACTGCCTATTTAGGGAGGAAATGCCGTGACTGGAAGCATTTCTATAGGGACGTTGCCGAATTCACTCTGGAGTTGCCGCTTTGTTCGTACGAAAGCGGATCGGTTTACAAGCCGTTATTCTTTGCTTAAGGCTGATAGTTGAAATCTATCGGTGAATTAGGGTGGTACCGCGAAATCAAATCTTCGCCCCTTTCTGGGGAGCGAGGATTTTTTTATTGCCTAAAGGAAGTAACACGAATATGAAGTGGAGGTTGAAACGATGCAAGAACGTTTACAAGCGTTAAAAGAAGAAGCGCTGTCGGAAATACAGCAAGCTTCTTCCATGAAGGAAGTACAGGATATCAAAGTGAAGTTTCTCGGAAAAAAAGGACCCATTACCGAAATTTCCAAAGGTATGGGGAAATTGTCAAAAGAAGAGCGTCCTAAAATGGGGCAGCTCGTTAATGAAATACGAAATGCGATTTCAGATCAACTTGAGGAGAAAATTGCTCGTTTAGAAAAAACAGCCGTAGAAGAAAGATTAAAGAAGGAAACCATCGATGTTTCTCTTCCAGGTCGTCCAGTGAAAAGAGGAAACCATCATCCATTAACTAGGGTAATTGAAGAAATTGAAGACCTGTTTCTTGGTATGGGCTTCTCAATTGCAGAGGGACCAGAAGTTGAAACAGACTATTACAATTTCGAAGCGCTAAACCTTCCAAAAGATCATCCTGCTCGTGATATGCAGGATTCCTTCTACATTACTGAAGAAACGTTACTACGTACGCATACATCACCAATGCAAGCGAGAACAATGGAGAAGTTAAATGGTAAAGGCCCGGTAAAGATCATCGTACCAGGGAAAGTTTACCGACGTGATACGGATGACGCGACTCATTCTCACCAATTTATGCAGATAGAAGGATTAATGGTTGGCGAGAATGTTCGTATGAGTGATCTAAAGGGTGTTCTTCAATCTTTTGCGAAGAAAATGTTCGGGGAAGAACGTGAAATTCGCCTTCGTCCTAGTTTCTTCCCATTTACAGAACCATCTGTAGAGATGGACATTTCCTGCTTTAATTGTGGTGGTAATGGCTGTTCTGTCTGTAAGGGAACTGGATGGATTGAAATTCTTGGTGGGGGCATGGTGCATCCTAATGTGCTTCGTATGTCAGGATTCGATCCGGAGAAAGTGACTGGTTTTGCATTTGGTATGGGACCAGAGCGAATTGCGATGCTGAAGTATGGTATCGATGATATCCGTCATTTCTATACAAATGATAGTAGATTTATTAAACAATTTAACTCACTATAGAACGATTTGAAGGTTAGGAGGAGAATAAATGCTTGTATCAATGAATTGGCTACAGCAGTATGTAGATTTAGATAGTTACTCAGCTGATGAACTGGCAGACCTTATCACTAAAGGTGGTATTGAGGTTGAAACAGTTGAACAGCTTAATAAAGGAATTAGCGGAGTGGTGATTGGTCACGTTCTTGAATGTCAGCAACATCCTGATGCCGATAAGCTGAATATTTGTAAGGTTGAGATTGGCGAGGAAGAACCGGTCCAAATTATTTGCGGTGCACCAAATATTGCGCAGGGTCAATATGTTGCTGTTGCAAAAGTTGGAGCAGTCCTTCCGGGTAATTTTAAAATTAAAAAAGCAAAATTACGCGGTGAAGCTTCACATGGTATGATTTGTTCATTACAAGAACTTGGAATTGAAAGTAAACTTGTTTCGAAGGAATATGCTGATGGTATCTTTGTGTTTAGTGATGATGTGACACCTGGGGAAGATGCCCTTGAATATTTAAATCTACATGATGAAGTTCTTGAGCTAGGTCTTACACCGAACAGAGCGGATGCGATGAACATGATTGGTGTCGCTTATGAAGTTGGTGCGGTATTGAATCGTTCGATTGAACTTCCGTTACCAGAGCTTGTTCGCTCGGATGAAGACGTAGAAGGCTATGTGTCAGTTCGTGTAGAAAATGAAGAAGATAATCCTTATTACGGGGCTACCGTTATTAAAGACGTAACGATAAAACCTTCGCCACAGTGGCTTGTGAACCGTCTTGTTTCTGCTGGTATTCGTCCGATTAATAACGTTGTCGATATTACTAACTATGTTCTACTTGAATATGGACAGCCGCTGCACGCTTTCGATTATGATCGCTTTGGATCAAAGGAAGTCGTTATCCGCCGAGCTACTAAAGGTGAAAAAATGGTCACTCTGGATGATGTGGAACGTACGCTTTCAAGTGAACATCTTGTGATAACAAATGGTTCAAAACCTGTTGCTGTTGCTGGTGTAATGGGTGGGGCTGACTCTGAAGTGCAAGAGGATACGACAACCATCCTACTTGAAGCTGCTTATTTTAATAGTAAGCTTGTCAGAAAGTCATCGAAAGACCTCGGACTCAGAAGTGATTCAAGTGCTCGTTTCGAGAAAGGGATTGACCGAAATCGCGTTGTGGGCGCAAGCGAACGTGCTGCTCAGCTTATTCAAGAAATTGCTGGAGGCACAGTTCTAAAAGGCATTGCTGAGCAAGGTGCTCGTACAATTGAAGCTCTTGACGTTAGCATTGAAGTAAATCGAATTAATCAAGTTCTTGGGACGGAAATTACTGAAACAGAAGTTGCCGCTATCTTTGAGCGTTTGCAATTCTCTTATCAAAATTTTGGTGGCACGTTTACGGTTCAAGTACCACCACGTCGTCCGGATATTACAATTTCAGAGGACTTAATCGAAGAAGTAGGACGTCTTTACGGATATGATAATGTTCCTGCAACGTTACCTCTTACAGAAAGTACACCTGGACAGTTGTCAGAATATCAAGGGAAACGCCGCCATGTTCGCCGTACGCTTGAAGGTGCAGGTCTATTCCAAACGGTAACGTATTCACTTACTTCACCATTAAGGCGCCACTTCTTCTCTGATGAGTCAGTAGAAGCTGTTCGTCTTGCGATGCCAATGAGTGAAGAAAGAAGTGAACTTAGAACGAGTTTAATCCCTCACCTATTAGAGGTTGCTCAATATAACCGAAACCGTCAGTTAGAGAATATTGCTTTCTATGAAACAGCTTCTGTATTCTTACCAGGTGATGAGCTACCGGTTGAACAAGAACATCTTGCTGGTGTCGTGTCAGGTCTATGGCAAGAGCATCTGTGGCAAAAAGAAAAGAAAGCGTCAGATTTCTTTGTTGTAAAGGGAATTCTTGAAGAACTTGCCGTTCAATTTGGTGTTGAAGATCGTCTCACTTTCGCACGTGCAGAAGAGCCTAAGCTTCATCCGGGTCGCACAGCAGCTGTTTATCTCGATGAAGAGCTTATCGGATATATTGGTCAGCTTCATCCTGAAGTAGAGAAAGAACTTGATTTGAGTGAAACATACGTGTTTGAAATCAATCTTGAGAAATTACTTAAAGCGGATGTCGCTCATCTTAAATACAAGAAGCTTCCTCGTTTCCCATCGGTTACAAGAGATGTTGCGCTCGTTGTGAACGAGTCACTTGAAGCAGGTGAAGTGAAGCGCGTCATTAAAGAAGCGGGTGGATCCAAGCTAGTTGAGATTCAATTATTTGATGTCTATCAAGGGGAACATCTTGATGAAGGACAAAAATCACTAGCTTTCTCTCTCAGATATTACAATCCTGAACAAACGTTAACTGAAGAAGAAGTAAAGAAAGCGCATGACCGTGTTCTTAAAGCCGTAGAAGAACAGTTTGGAGCTGCACTTCGTCAATAGTAAGAAAAGCCTCCCAGTCAGGGAGGCTTTTCTAATGGATGTTTTACATAAACATTCCGACAAATATAGCAGTAATAAAGGAGGCAAGAGTTCCGCCAATGATGGCTTTTAATCCAAGCTTTGATACTTGTGAACGCTTTGAAGGTTCAAGTGAGCCAAGCCCAATGATTAATTGACCAATAGATGAGAAGTTGGCAAAGTTACATAGCGCTACAGAAAGAATGGCGACTGTTTTATCAGAAAGCTGATCCTGAATTGCCGTTAAATTTTGAAAGGCAACAAATTCATTAATCGACATTTTTGTGCCGATAATAGACGCAGCGCGAAAGGCTTCATCAGCTGGAATACCGACAAGTAGCGAGAATGGATAGAAAATATAACCCAATATGGAGCTAAGGTCAGTTCCCACAACACCTAACATGCCGTTAACTACAGCTAGAATACTTATAAAAGCGATCAAAAGGCCACCGATGTTCAGGGCAAGCATGACTCCACTTACCGTACCTTCCGCAATCGCTTCAAACACGTTTGCATGTTCAGATCTTTTCATTTTAACTTTATCGTTTGTTTGTGATACTTCAGTCTCAGGTTCCATCACTTTAGAGATGACAAGCGAGACGAAAGGAACACTAAAGACGGAGATTAATAAATATTTTAGCTCAATTCCCATAAGCGAATAGCCGACGAGAATAGCTCCACTTGCAGAAGCTGTACCACCTACCATTATGGCAAAGATCTCTGATCTCGTAAGCATCTTCAAATATGGTTTTACAAGTAAAGGTGCTTCTGCTAGGCCTAGAAACGAATTTCCAACAGCGTTGAATGTTTCAACTTTAGTTGTACCCATTAATTTCCCAATTGTTACACCAATGACTTGAACGATTAAAGGAATGATGCGCATATAATAAAGTGCTGATACAAGAGCTGAAATGAAGATAATTACGGCGAGAACATTGATCGCAAAAACAAATGTTAAATCTGTTTGTTCATATAATCCTCCAAATACAAATTGAATCCCTTCGTTACTATAATTAATAACGTTTTGTACAGCAGCGGAAGCCTTTTCTAGCATAATCTTCCCCGCATTAACTTTTAATACGAATAGAACGAAAAGACCTTCAATGAAAATACCGACCCCGATCGTTCTCCACTTTACTGATTTTTTCTTGTTGCTCATTAACCATGCAATTGCAAGGACGCCGATGATAGAGAGTAGTCCTGTTAAAATACTCATGATGTCTGATTCCCCCTGAAAAAGAATTGTTGCTTCACAAATAAAAATTGGTAAATAAAAAACCCGTCCTTTATAGAAAAGTCCGAGTTTACAGGAAGAAGTCCGGCACGAAAAAAACAAAACATACTTGTCTGATCGACGATGCCATACTTTCCCTATAGTCCAGCAATTCTCGGTTGCCGGGTAGATACTCTTTGGACCCTATTTCCAAAATTATATAGAGATAAATGTGAAGTTGTATTCATCAATCTATCAGAAGATTTCATAGGTAGCAAGACCTACTAGTAAAGTTACAATGTTTTGAATATTCCTGTCTTATATGTAAGCGTTCGACAAAACAATACATGTTGCTTCCTTATTCGCGCTCTGTTAGAGTACAAAGTGATTAAATAATGGAAACTCATATATGTCGGGAATTGGCCTGCACGTTTCTACCCTGTTACCTGAAATAATAGGACTATGAGTGAATCGATTTTCATTTAAATGGCGTTTGGTAGAGACGGTAGTAAAGGACATGAGAGTGTGACACAGGGGGATAAAAATGAATAAAACGAAAGTGTATTTTAATCATGACGGTGGCGTGGATGACTTAGCATCACTATTTTTATTGCTGAACATTGATGAAGTTGAACTGGTAGGCGTGTCAGTTATTCCAGCGGATTGCTATTTAGAACCGGCTGTATCAGCGAGTAGAAAGATCATTGACCGTTTCGGAAAAGGTATTGATTTGGATGTTTCAGCCTCAAACTCAAGGGGGATTAACCCATTCCCTAAAGAGTGGCGTATGCATGCTTTCTACGTTGACGCACTACCGATTCTTAATGAATCAAATCAAGTGAATACGCCAATGTCAGAAAGACCTGCTCATCTGCATCTAATCGATGTACTTGAGAGCAGTTCAGAACCGATAACGCTTCTTTTTACTGGTCCTTTAACCGATCTTGCTAGAGCGTTAGAATTAGCACCAGCGATTGAACAAAAAATTGAAAAGTTAGTGTGGATGGGTGGCACATTTTTAGAGGTTGGAAACGTGGAAGAACCTGAGCATGACGGGACGGCAGAGTGGAATGCGTTCTGGGATCCAGAAGCCGTTGCGACTGTCTTTGATACGTCAATCACGATTGAAATGGTGGCGCTTGAAAGTACAAATCAAGTTCCTTTAACCAATGATGTAAGAAACATGTGGGCAGCACAGAGAAAAGAAATTGGTGTAGATTTTATTGGGCAGTGCTATGCCATGTGTCCGCCACTCGTTCACGTTGAAACCAACTCAACATACTACTTATGGGACGTGCTTACAACTGTTTCTGTCACACCTCAGTCTTTCATTCACTCAAGAAAAGTAAACTGTCGTGTTGAAAAAGACGGCGTAAGTCAAGGGAGAACGGTACTTGATAAAACAGGCCGTGAAGTTGTCGTTGTCGACGATGTAGACCGTGATCTTTTCTTTCAATATTTTACTTCTGTCATGCTTCTAGCTGAGGATGGGTTAGAAGCACCACAACTCTATTTGTAATATGAATAAGCTGGCTCACTTTGAGCCAGCTTTTGTTTTGTGGATGTTTTAGTGCCGACCTTGATCTGCGATTTTCTTTGCTTTTAAGCTGTTGGCAAAATGCATCTTGGCTATTTTTTCAAGTACTTGATCGCCGTGCTTTTGAATTAATTTAGCAGCTGCAAGGTCTACCGCCGGTCCGGCTCCTTTCGGAAGTTTCACATTGTTTTCTTTCCCAAGCCGATCGATTTCCATTACAAAGGAGTATCTAGCAATGATTGAAGCAGCTGCAACAGCTAAATGGATTTCCTCTGCTTTTGTGGCGAAATAGACGTTTTCTTTTATGACCGTTGATTGACCTTTTAAGTAATTAAAATAAATCTCTGGTTTTGCAAACTGATCGATTAAGATCGCATCGTAGCCGTCTACTTTCCGTGTCACATTCTGAATGGCCTGATTATGTAGAAGAGCCTTCATCTTACCCTGGTTCAATCCTTTTCTTTGCATATTGTTGTACTTTTCGTTCGGAAGAATAAGAAGGCTATACGGGATCGTTTTTATTAGATTTCGTGCGATCTCGATAATTTCTGGATCTTTCATCCCCTTAGAATCTCTTACACCAAGTTCTCTTAAAAGCGGAATTTGGTTTTGATCAACATAAGCCGCAACCACGGTCATTGGACCAAAGAAATCCCCTGTACCAACTTCATCACTTCCGATTGCTGATAGCGTTGAGATAGTGGATGGGGGTGCATATTGGTGGTCACCAACTGTTTTCTTTTTTGATCCTGTAGGCTTTTTGGGGTTCGCTGTACCGCTCGTTTGCCATTGTTTGGCTTCTTGCTCTGCAGCTGCCCCCTGAAACATTACCTTTCCAGATTTATAGCCTGTAATAGTACAGGCTGACGTTTTCGCTACGAACACGCTCCCTGGCGGTTGTTTATCGCTTAAGTGACTGTTGTATTTCTTTTTAATTTCATTCATAATGGTAGGTGATACAGTTAATACAACCTGTGACATAACAAAACTCCTTTGTGAACTATGCTTGCATCCTATTATATCAGAATCTGTTAACCAAGAAGAATGGTTCGGGAGCGCTGTATTTCAAAAACACTTATTTTCGTGCTAAGATACAAGTTAGGATTCTTTCTCGTGATAGGAGGCTTATGGGGTGACAGACAGTCGTGGTAAAGTTCGTACAACTGTGGAAATCTATGGTGAACAATATACAATCGTCGGTGATAAAAGTCATCAACATATCCTTGAAGTCTCGAAATTAGTCGATGAGAAGATGAATGAGATTAAAGGAATGAATACTTATTTAGATACAAAGCGACTTGCTGTATTAACAGCTGTGAATATTGTGAATGATTACGTTATGATTAAGAAAGAACTTGAAGATTTAAAGAAAAAACTGAGAGAAGAGGAATAACGATAGATGGTTGATCTCATTCTTTTTATAGTACTGGTAGGAGGTTTTCTTATTGGTCTTCGTAGAGGGCTTATCCTACAAGTTGTTCATTTAGCTGGATTCATCGTTTCATTTATAGTGGCCTATCTGTATTTTAAGGATCTTGCACCGCATCTGAAGCTATGGATTCCGTATCCATCCTTTGGAAACGAAGCTTCTTCAACTGCGATGGTATTTGAAGCGATAAATTTAGAAGCTACCTATTATAGTGGTATTGCGTTTGCGCTATTGTTCTTTGGTACCAAAATCATCATGCAAATTATTGGATCGATGCTCGACTTTCTTGCTGATCTTCCTATCTTAAGAACAGTGAATGGCTGGCTCGGGGGAGTGCTAGGATTTGTAGAAGTATATATTGTCGTATTCTTGTTTCTATTTATTGCAGCACTTGTACCGAATGAAACGGTCCAAACAGCGATTTCAAATTCGTTTCTTGCAGAAAGCATCGTTAAACATACCCCGGTGTTAACGGAACAAATAAAAGATTTATGGAGTACCCATGTCGCATAACCCTTCAACTAGAAGGGTTATTTGTTTGTAAATACAAATGTTCCAGCGCTTGTCGGACCTAAACGGGGCGCTTCCGCTTTTCAATGTCTAGCTGTAGCGCCCAGGTCCTCGAGTCGCTTCACCTTTCGCTCTGAACACAAAGGGCGTGTTCAAATCGAATGGTTCCAGCGCTTGTCGGACCTAATCGGGGCGCTTCCGCTTTTCAAGTAAAAATAATTGGATTTGTTTGGGTTTATGGATACGATAGTAGTAATGATCTTTTTATGAAGGGTGAGGATGGAATGAATAAGAAGAATGTGATTCGTTTTTTAGAAGATATTGCGGTTTATATGGAGCTTAAAGGAGAAAATCCTTTTAAAATATCAGCTTTTCGTAAGGCGGCACGTGCGCTGGAAACGGATGATCGGAGCATGGAACAAATTGAAGATCCGGCTGAGCTTAATGGAATTGGAAAAGGGACTGCAGCGGTAATAAACGAGATTCTTGAAAATGGCGAGTCAGAAACGCTTGAGACATTGAAAAAAGAAGTGCCGTCTGGTCTTGTACCTTTATTGAAATTACCAGGTCTTGGTGGAAAAAAACTTGCTAAGCTCTATAAAGAACTTGGTGTTATTGATATGCCTACATTAAAAAAAGCGTGTGAAGCGCAACAAATTCAAGAACTTCCCGGGTTTGGAAAGAAAAGTGAGGAGAAGATCTTAGAGGCGATCGAAGAAGCAGGGAAACGACCTGAGCGACTTTCAATTGCTTACATGCTTCCACTTGCTGAAAAGATTGAACGACAATTAAGTGGATTCGAGAAAATCGAAAAGTTTGCACGGGCAGGCAGTTTGCGTCGTGTGAGGGAAACCATTAAAGACCTCGACTTTATTATTGCTACGACTGCTTCTGCTGATGTATCAGAAAAACTCCTTGAACTAGAAGGGATTTCAAAAATCATCGTCAAAGGAGATACGAAAATCACGCTTGAGCTTGATGATGAGTATGGCGTCTCGGTAGATTTTAGACTTGTAAAGCCAGAAGAATTCGCTTCAACCCTACACCATTTTACTGGTTCACAAGCTCATAATGTAAAGATGAGGCAAATTGCTAAGAAGAAAGGCGAGAAAATTAGTGAATATGGGGTAGAGTCTGTTGAAACAGGAGAAGTTATCACGTTTGAAAATGAGAAAGAATTTTATGGTCATTTTGGGCTAGCTTATATTCCTCCAGAAATTCGTGAAGATCGCGGTGAAATTGAAGAAGCAGAGAAAAACAAGATTGATCTCGTGCAATTACAAGATATTAAAGGTGACCTACATATGCACTCTACCTGGAGCGATGGGGCATATACGATAGAAGATATGGCTGAACGTGCTAGGGATAAGGGCTATTCTTATATCGCAATTACGGATCATTCACAGTATTTAAAAGTTGCAAATGGACTAACACCAGAGAGGCTACGTGAACAAAGAGAAGAAATTAACCGTCTGAACAAAAAATGGACAGACTTCAAAATATTTGCTGGGGTCGAAATGGATATTTTGCCAGATGGTACACTAGATTATGACGATCAGCTGCTTGCTGAAATGGATTTCGTCATCGCTTCGATTCATTCGTCCTTTTCTCAAGACGAAGATACCATTATGAAGCGGCTTGAAACAGCGCTCCGAAGCCACCATGTAGATCTTATCGCACACCCATCTGGGAGACTGCTTGGAAGAAGAAACGGGTATGCACTGGATCATGATAAACTAATTAAACTTGCAAAAGAGACGGGTACTGCACTTGAGTTAAATGCGAACCCAAACCGTTTAGATCTTGCAGCTGAATGGCTTCAAAAAGCACAAGACAATCATGTTAAAATAATGATAAATACAGATGCCCATCACATGGACATGCTTGAACATATGGAAATTGGTGTATCAGCTGGAAGAAGAGGATGGCTGCGTAAAGAGAGCGTCTTAAATACGTATACGGCGAAAGATCTGGAAGCTTTCTTTCATCGGCATTACTAATTATATTCCGTTTTTTAGGAGGAACGACCATTGCAGAAAAGAGTGTTACGGCTACTTGAATTCGATAAAGTAAAAGAACGATTAGGGAAACATGTTTCATCTTCATTAGGAAAACAGAAAGTTGAACAATTGATGCCTTTGTTTTCACTTGAAGACGTGAATCATCAGTTGGAAGGGACAGAAGAAGGAAGAAAAGTGATTCGCCTTCGCGGACAGGCTCCGCTAGGTGGTATACGTGACATTAGACAAAGTGTGAAACGCGCTGAGATTGGTGGCATGTTAAATCCTTCTGAATTACTCGATATTTCCAGCACTATTTATGGAGGACGTCGTTTTAAAACCTTTCTTGAAAATATGATCGATGATGGAGTTGAGCTACCTCTTCTAGGAGATTTAGTTCACCAAATTATGCCGGAGACGGATCTTGAAAAAGAAATAAACGCCTGTATCGATCAGGATGGAGAAGTACTCGATTCAGCGAGCGATTCATTGCGACGCTTAAGAACGCAGCTGCGAAGTTTTGAGTCACGCGTTCGAGAGAAGTTAGAAAGCCTCATTCGCTCCTCAAGCACAAGGAAAATGCTTTCTGATGCGCTCGTTACGATTCGAAATGAACGCTACGTAATTCCAGTTAAGCAGGAGTATAGAGGTTCATTTGGCGGAATGGTTCACGATCAATCATCTTCAGGGGCAACATTATTTATTGAACCTCAATCGGTTGTTTCAATCAATAATCAGTTGAAAGAAGTTAAAGTGAAAGAAAAGCTTGAAATTGAGCGGATCTTAACTGAGCTAACAGGGCGTGTAGCAGAAGCTTCTGAAACGCTTCGACACAATGTTGAGGTGCTTGCTGATATCGACTTTATATTTGCACGTGCTCTATATGCAAATGAATTAAAAGCGACAAACCCTTCGATGAATGATGAAGGAGAACTCGAAATTAGGCAGGGGCGTCATCCGCTTCTTCCTCAAGATGAAGTTGTGCCTTCCTCCCTTTACCTTGGGAAAGATTACTCTTCACTAGTAATCACGGGTCCAAACACGGGAGGGAAAACCGTAACGCTTAAAACTGCTGGTCTCCTTACACTTATGGCTCAATCCGGATTGCATATTCCGGCTGATGAAGGCTCAACGATGGCAGTCTTCCGGGATATCTTTGCAGACATCGGTGATGAGCAGTCAATTGAACAGAGCTTGAGCACATTCTCTTCTCACATGACGAATATCGTTCAGATTTTAAAAAATATTGATCATAATAGTCTCGTTCTTTTTGATGAACTTGGTGCGGGAACTGATCCACAGGAAGGTGCTGCACTAGCGATCTCCATCCTTGACTATGTGTATAACCGTGGATCGAGAGTGATTGCAACGACTCACTATAGCGAATTAAAAGCGTATGCTTATAATCGTGAAGGTGTTATGAATGCGAGTGTAGAATTTGATGTAGAGACATTACGTCCTACCTATCGACTGTTAATTGGCGTTCCTGGTCGAAGCAACGCATTTGAAATTTCAAGACGCCTTGGACTAATGGATGATATTATCGATGATGCAAGGTCGCAAATTTCTAGTGAAAGTAATAAGGTGGATCGAATGATTTCCTCCCTTGAAGATAGCCAGAAGCAGGCCGAATTGGATCGACAGGGAGCGTCTGATCTTAGAAAAGAAGCAGAATCACTAAAAAAAGATCTAGAAACGCAGCTTGAGAAATTCGAAAAGCAGCGTGAGCGACTCTTCGAAGAAGCGGAACAGAAAGCTGCCGAAGAAGTTGAGAAAGCACAGGAACAGGCGAAGAAAATTATACACGATCTTCGTACTTTCCAAAAAGGCGCGGTAAAAGAGCATCAGTTAATTGATGCCCAGAAGCAGCTTGAGAATGCAAAGCCTGAATTAAGAACTTCAAAGCCGAAGCCGAAAAAAGCGCAGGCAAAAATTTATGAACCTGGCGACGAAGTAAAAGTAATTAGTTTTAATCAAAAAGGCCATATCGTCGAAAAAGTAGGAAAGAACGAATACCAGGTTCAACTAGGAATTATGAAAATGACGGTAAAAGCAAATGATCTTGAAGCGATTAAATCCAAGCCCGCAGTAGAACGAAAACCGTTCGTTACGGTGCGAGGAAATAATAGCCAGGTCAAAACAGAGCTCGATTTAAGAGGTAAAAGATACGAAGATGCACAAATGGAAGTAGAGCGCTATATTGACGACGCCTTACTTGCTGGATATCATCAGGTTTCAATCATTCACGGAAAAGGCACAGGGGCACTAAGAAAAGGTGTTCATGAATGGTTAAAACGCCATTCGCGAGTGAAAAACCTTCGTATGGGTGGTATGAATGAAGGTGGCGGTGGTGTTACCGTCGTTGAACTGAAGTAGAGAAAGGATTTTACACGATGGAACAACTTTGGGATAGTGTAGCATTTCAAACCGCAGCAAATTATAGTGTTGTCATTGTTTGCATGATCGTGTTTCTATCAGTCTTTGAATTTGTGACATCTTATCGTAACTGGGAAGAGATCCAAAGAGGAAATCTCGCCGTATCTATGGCTACCGGCGGGAAGATCTTTGGAATCGCCAACATTTTTCGCTTTTCGATTGAACATAACGATTCTCTCGTCACAATGATGGGATGGGGCGTTTTTGGTTTTGTTTTATTGTTGATTGGGTATTTTACTTTTGAATTTTTGACACCTAAATTTCGAATTGATAAAGAAATTGCAGAGGATAATCGGGCAGTAGGATTTATTTCAATGGTTATTTCGATTGGACTGTCCTTTGTTATTGGTGCAGGGATTTCGTAAGAGGAGCACATTATGGAAACATTATGGAAAGTTCTAATGGTCGTATCAGGAATCTTTTTTATTGCGGGAATTATATACTTGATTTATTTTGTTTGATTGAAAAGAAGAACAGGCCGGGCCTGTTCTTCTTTTCTTTAGATATAGATCAATTAAGAGGCTTGGGACAGATAATCCTTTTTGAATAAAGCTATGAAACGCTTTGTATGAAAGCAAACTATTTTACTAAACTCGTCTCCCTTTTACGACGGGAAATGCCGATGTATTCAAAAAAATCAAAAAAAGATAGGATAATTGAAGCGTTTTCATTATAATTATCATAAAGAGAGATTTTTGGTTGGAAGGAGACGTGAAAGGGAGGTTGATGAAAAAATGATGAACATGCCCGAAAAAGAGTGGTTTAATTTTTATCAAGAAGGAGTACCGACCTCAATTGAATATGAGGAAAAGCCTCTTCATGCTTATCTTGTTGATGCAGCTAAAAAGCATCCTAATAAAAAAGCCGTTCATTTCCTTGGAAAGGAACTAACTTTCCAAGAACTTCATACGCGCTCAAGACGTCTCGCAAATTCATTGCGTGAAAATGGTCTCAAAAAGGGTGGTAGAGTTTCGATTATGCTGCCAAACTGTCCTCAGGCAGTTATTAGTTACTATGGTGTTCTTATGGCTGGAGGGGTTGTTGTCCAAACGAATCCCCTTTATATGGAAAGAGAGCTTGAACATCAGTTAAAAGATTCTCAGGCAGATATGATTATATGCCTCGACCTCGTCTTACCTAAGGTTTTGAAGGTAAAAGATAAAACGGTGTTGCAGCATATCATTGTAACAAAAATTCAAGATTACTTACCATTTCCTAAAAATATGCTTTATCCTTTAGTACAAAAACAGAAAAAACAAGGATTGCTTGTGGAAATGCCTTCAACAAATCAAATTCATACGTTTCAAGAATGGGTAGCATCTGGTAAGGATGAAGAGATAAAGATAGATGTTAATGTAAAAGAAGACCTTGCTCTTCTTCAGTATACCGGTGGTACGACGGGGCTTGCAAAAGGGGTAATGCTTACTCACTTCAATCTTGTGGTTAATACAATGCAGTGTAAGCACTGGATTCATGATGCGAAGTATGGAGAAGAACGTGTGCTAGGAATTCTGCCTTTTTTCCACGTGTATGGAATGACTTGCGTAATGAATTTATCAATTATGTATGCGGCAAAAATGATTATTCTCCCTAAATTTGAGCCGAAGGATACGTTGAAAACAATCCAAAAACAAAAACCGACTCTTTTCCCAGGTGCACCTACTATATATATATCTTTATTGAATGATCCAGATATTGATCGATATGATTTATCATCAATCAAGGCTTGTATAAGTGGATCAGCTCCGCTTCCAATTGAAGTTCAACAAAAGTTTCAAGAAAAAATAAGCGGTCGCCTAGTTGAGGGCTATGGGTTAACAGAATCCTCACCTGTTACTCATTCCAACCCTTTGGATGGTACGGTCGTAGGGAGCATTGGACTTCCGTGGCCTGATACGGATGCAAAGATTGTCAATGCAGCTGATGAAGAGGCTGAGATTAAGGAAATAGGGGAACTTATTGTGAAAGGCCCTCAAGTGATGAAGGGCTATTGGAATCGACCAGATGAAACGGCAGCTGTGTTAAAAAATGGTTGGCTATATACTGGAGATATGGCTTACCGAGATGAAAAAGGTTACTTCTATGTCGTGGATCGAAAAAAAGACATGATTATTGCTGGCGGTTATAATATATACCCTAGAGAAGTTGAAGAAATTTTATATGAGCACCCTGCTGTTCTAGAAGCTGTGATTATTGGTGTACCGGATGCTTATCGTGGTGAAACGGTAAAAGCGTTTGTCGTTTTAAAGAATACTGCAAAGGTAACAGAGGATGAGTTAAATCAGCATTGCCGTCGCTATTTAGCTGCTTATAAAGTGCCAAGGTTGTATGAGTTTAGGGAGGAGCTTCCTAAAACAACAGTTGGGAAAATTTTGCGACGAGTGCTTGTGGATGAAGAGAGAGCAAAAGAAAACCAATCGCTTTAGCGGTTGGTTTTCTTCTATATCCTTAGAATGATAGAAAAAGTTACGGTTATTCTGGAAAGATTCGCACATTTCTGCTTTTTTGTGGTATGATTAACTTGCGAAAAAGCTCCTGATTCCAACCGAGCGCTCGTTCAGAAATCTAATGTTGACAATGTTGTGGTCATATCGCTACAATAAGATTATGAATGAACACTCATTCATTTTTGATTGAGTGCCGGATAAAGAATAAAGGAGAACTTCATATGGTAGAAAAGGGGAAAAAGAGGGGTCCGAAATACGATAAGATCATTGATGCAGCCGTTGTAGTCATTGCCCAGAATGGGTATCACCAGGCGCAGGTATCTAAAATTGCGCGTGAAGCTGGAGTGGCAGACGGTACGATTTATCTTTATTTTAAAAATAAAGAAGATCTGCTAATTTCGTTATTTCAGAAAAAAATGGGAAACTTTATCGATAAGACAGAAGAACAAATTGCAAAAAAAGAGAATGCAATGGATAAATTGTTTACGCTGATCGATATGCATTTCAAGCACCTTGGTTCTGACTATGAACTTGCAATTGTAACTCAGTTAGAATTAAGACAGACGAACAAAGCACTTCGCGCACAAATCGGCGAAGTATTAAAAAAATACTTAACGCTTGTGGATCACATCTTGCATGAGGGGATTAAGTCAGGATTATTTATAGAGGAATTAGATATTCGCCTCGCAAGACAAATGATCTTTGGAACACTTGATGAAACCGTCACAAACTGGGTCATGAAAGATCACAAGTTCGAATTGGAACCACTTGCTAAGCCGCTACATCATCTTTTAATTAACGGCTTAAGCAAATAAATAGATATCCCGGCTTTGACCGGGATAGTAAAGTTCTGAGAGGAGTGGAGAAGTGGAGTTCATTAACATTTCGAATGAAAACAAAGTAGCACACATTACGTTGAATCGTCCTCCAGCTAACGCTGTGGCTTCGGACGTTTTGCGAGAATTGTCAGAGGCATTCACTCAAATTGAAGACGATCCTAATACAAAGGTGATCTTGATTTCTGGTGAAGGAAGATTCTTCTCAGCAGGTGCTGATATTAAAGAATTTACAACGGTTAGCACTGAAGAAGGCTTTGCGGATCTGGGTAGCTATGGGCAACAATTATTCGACAAAATGGAAGCGTTATCAAAACCGATTGTTGCTGCTATTCATGGTGCTGCGCTTGGAGGAGGGCTAGAACTTGCAATGGCATGTCACATTCGCTTCGTAACAGAAGATGCCAAGCTAGGTCTGCCTGAGCTGCAGCTAGGTTTGGTCCCTGGATTTGCGGGTACACAACGACTGCCCGCGTTAGTTGGAAAAGCAAAAGCAACTGAAATGCTACTAACGAGTGAACCCATCTCAGGACGCGAGGCATTAGAACTTGGCTTAGCGAATCAGGTATATAGTGAGGAAGACCTTTTACCAAAAGCGAAAGAATTCGCTGAAAAAATTGCTAAGAAAAGCGCTGTAGCTGTAAGCTATGCTCTTAAACTACTTACTTATTCAAAAACAGAAAAATTTGATGAAGGCGTTCAAAAAGAAAGAGAGTATTTTGGAAAGGCATTCGCTTCAGAAGATGGACAAGAAGGAATTCGAGCGTTCATCGAGAAGCGTCAGCCAAACTTTCAAGATAAATAAGGTAAATTAATTCAGGGAGGGATAAAGATATGAACATTTATGTCATTATGAAAAGAACTTTCGATACAGAGGAAAAAATCGTGATTGAAAATGGAAAAATTAGCGAAGAAGGCGTTGAGTTTATCATCAACCCATATGATGAGTATGCGATTGAGGAAGCCATTCAGCTACGCGACGATCATGGTGGAGAAGTAACAGTGGTTAGCATTGGGGATGAAGAAGTTGAAAAAGAGCTACGCACAGCTCTAGCAATGGGCGCAGATAAAGCCGTCCTCATTAACAATGAAGATCTTGATGAAAGTGATCAATATACGACGACCGCCCTTCTTGCAGCTTATTTTGAGGATAAAGAATACGATATTATTCTTGGCGGAAATGTATCAAACGATAATAGCACGGGTCAAATCGGTCCACGTCTTGCTGAAAAACTTGGAATCGCTTACGTAACCACGATTACGAAGCTCGATATTGATGGAACAACGGCTACAATGGAACGCGATGTAGAAGGAGATATGGAAGTGGTTGAAGCGCAGCTACCAATACTCGTAACGGCTCAGCAGGGGCTCAATGAACCACGTTATCCATCCCTTCCAGGAATTATGAAAGCAAAGAAAAAGCCACTAGAAGAAATTGACTACGATGATCTTGATGTCGATGAGGATGAAATTGAAGCTAAAACAGAAACAATCGAAGTTTATTTGCCACCAAAGAAAGAAGCAGGAAAAGTGCTTGAAGGTGAAATTGGAGACCAAGTGGAAGAATTAGTGAAATTACTTCGCCAGGAAGCGAAAGTTATATAGGAGGGGATCAACCATGGCTAAAAAAGTACTTGTATTTGCAGAAGCGCGTGATAATGAATTACGAAATGTCTCATTTGAAGCAATTGGTGCTGGGAAAGAAATCGCAGCCGGTGGTGAAGTGATTGCAGCCATCGCTGGAGAAAATGTGAGCTCCTTAACAGATCAACTCTTTCACTACGGAGCGGATCGTGTCATTAAAGTAGAAGATGAAAAACTAAAAAATTATACAAGTGATGGATATGGTCAAGCATTTTTGCAGATTGTTGAGAGCGTCGATCCGGATGCTATTTTAATGCCACATACGTCTATGGGGAAAGATTTGGCACCACGTCTTGCAAGCAAACTTGATGCTGGTCTTATTTCAGATGCTACTGGTATTGAACTTGATGGAGAAGCAGTCATCTTTACACGACCAATCTATTCCGGTAAAGCATTTGAAAAGAAAAAAGTAAAAGAAGGCATTGTCCTTGCTACAATTCGTCCTAATAATATTGCTGCTCTTGAGATCGATGAATCACGATCTGGAGAAGTGTTTGAAGAAAACGTAGAGATCAAAGATCTGCGTACGATTGTGAAGGAAGTCGTTCGTAAGTCGACTTCTGGTGTCGACCTCTCAGAAGCCAAAGTTATTGTAGCTGGCGGTCGAGGCGTTAAAAGTGAAGAAGGATTTGAACCACTTCAGGAACTTGCAGATCTTCTCGGTGCTGCAGTAGGGGCATCTCGCGGGGCTTGTGATGCCGACTATTGTGATTATTCGCTTCAAATTGGGCAAACAGGTAAAGTGGTAACGCCAGATCTTTACATTGCTTGTGGAATCTCTGGTGCGATCCAACACTTAGCAGGTATGTCTAACTCAAAAGTAATTGTAGCGATTAATAAAGATCCTGAAGCAAGCATTTTCAGTGTAGCGGACTATGGAATTGTTGGAGATTTGTTTGAAGTGGTGCCACTTCTGACACAGGAATTCAAAAAAGTTTTACAAACAAGCTAAGATAAAAGCGAGCTAATACAGCTCGCTTTTTTGATGAAATTAATTAAGAATCGTGTTTTTAGTGGGAGCGTTTTATTCTCTAAAAGATAGGGAAGAATGAATGTAAGTCAAAACAATGGAATCAGAAAGACGATTAATGATATACTCATTTTGTGCCAGTTGATGAAATATCAAGATGGCAGAGCACACTGAGGCAACCGGCCTTAACCTGGTATTCTCAAGTGATAAATGTTTAAGGAGGAAGATACAGTATGGCTATCGTACACGCAACAGATCAAAGTTTTGCACAAGAAACAAGTGAAGGTCTCGTTCTTGCAGACTTCTGGGCACCATGGTGTGGCCCTTGTAAAATGATCGCTCCTGTACTAGAAGAGCTTGACGCTGAAATGAGCGACGTGAAAGTAGTAAAACTTGACGTTGATGAAAATCAGGAAACAGCAAGCAAATTTGGTGTAATGAGCATCCCAACGCTTCTCGTTTTCAAAAATGGAGAGGTTGTTGACCAAGTTGTCGGCTTCCAACCAAAAGAAGCACTTGCACAAACACTTTCTAAGCATCAATAAGGAAGAATGATCAAAGCATTCGAATCTGTAAATCAGATTCGGATGCTTTTTTCTGTGGGATCTCCAAAAGAAATGCTATTGACACTGATAATCGTTCTCGATATAATCATCATGGATAAACGACCTGACGAAAAGGAGTTTTACATAATGAAAAAATCAACTATGCTATTTACTTCTATTACGCTTGCAGCTACGGTTCTCGCTGCATGTGGTAATGATTCTGAAAATGCTGCAAATACAGGTAGCAATTCTCAGGAACAAACAAATTCCGCTTCACAATCATCTGAAACTCAATCAAATGATATGACGATTGAAAACGCTGTTACTACAAAGCAAGTGGAAGCGTATCAAAAGATGTTGGATGAGCTGAACAAAATGAAAGAAGACGAAGAAGTGGACTGGGATCTTATTGAATCTACCTACTCAAGCGAATTGAAAAGCGCTGTGAATGAAATCGATAATGAATTTGATACCTTTATCACGACAGGTATACAAGCGGGTAAATCAGGTGAGCTTGATCAAAACGTTGCGCGACAAATGATTGATAAAGGCACACAGTCATACTTTTATCAGAAACAAAAGTCTCTTCAACAAGCGGTAATTGATGCGAAGGACGCGAAAAAAGATGAAGAAGCGATGCTTCATTTTGAAGAAGTAAAATTACTTACTAAGAAAGTATTCGTTCCTACTGCAGAAAAACGCGACTCCTATTATGAACTTGAAGGAGATTCTAGTCTTGTAGAAAACATCAATAATGGTCTTTCAGCACAGGAAGACGCTCTTTCTGAAGGGGATATGGAAAACTTTGCTGTTACAAAGCAGGTAACTGATAAATCAATTTATAAGAGCTACTACTTGGCAGCGAATTCTTATGCTGAGAAAATTGAAGAAGCCGTAAACTCTGGTGAAACAGAAGAGCTTCAAATTATGCAAACGGAAGCACTTGGATTTTATCAAGCTATTAAAGGATCTCTCTCAGGCGGAGATGAAGAAGCTGCACAGAAGTTAAGCGAGCTATTCGATATTAGCAATGATCCAGAAGCCATTAAAGCGGATGAAGTATCAAACTTGTTCGAAAGAGCATTTGCTGGAAAAATTAAAGGCTATCATGAAAAAGTAGCTGAATTAGATGAAAATAATCTTTCTGAAGGAAAAGAAGCTGCTATGGAAGCCAATGTTTTCTTAAAAGCTATCGAAATGCCGTTAATGGAAGCACTAGGTGAAGAAGAGACAAATGCCATGTATGAAGACGCACAAAGTTGGTTTGATGCTGTGTCAAATAACGATGCTGAAGAGGCAAATAAACTAAGTGAACAAATTTTGACCAAACTAGAAAGTGTAGTAGAATAGTTTTAGATTGAAATGGCCGCTAATTGCGGCCATTTCTCTTGTAATTAAGTTTTAAGATTGAAGTGTATAGCGGGAGTGCATAGTATGAAGGTATTAATTACTGGAGGGGCAGGTTTTATAGGCAGTAGCCTTGCAAAAACGCTTTTAAAAGCTGGTCATGACGTGTCGCTAATTGATCATTTTTCATCATATTATCATGTAGAGCGAAAGGTAGAACATTTAGAGGAAATTAAGAAAAATGGACCTATAAGTGTACATAGGTTTGATTTGTTAGATGCTGATCAAACATTGGCTCATTTCAAAGCCTACACTTATGATAAAGTGATTCATCTTGCTGCCCTTCCTGGAGTGCAATATTCATTAAAAAATCCATTAGATTATATCGATCAGGATATCAAAGTAGTCGTTAATGTTTTAAGTGCAGCGGGTGAAACCGGTATATCTCATGTTTTGTTCGGATCATCTTCTTCTGTATATGGAAGTCGAGAAGAGGGTCCAGTGAAGGAAGAGCAAGCAAGTGGGAAGGTGAAATCACCTTATGCAGCGGCGAAGGCAGGAGCAGAATCGTTTTGTCACGCTTATCAATCGCTCTATGGCTTTAAATTAACGATACTGCGATTCTTTACTGTATATGGACCGTGGGGGCGTCCAGACATGGCGATTCCTCTCTTTATTGAGAAGTTGATAAAAGGCGAGGAGATCACCGTGTATGATCGTGAGCAATCAAGAGATTTCACTTATATTGATGATATTATTCAGGGCATAACGTTAGCCTTTAAGCAGGACGGTTTATCTGAAGTTTATAATTTAGGTTCGGGATCACCTGTGCATCTCTCAGAGTTGATCCAATTGCTTACTCAGTATTTTCCTAGAGCGAAGGTGAAAGAAGATACGTTTCGGCGAGGAGATGTTCGACATACGTGGGGAGATATTAGTAAGGCACGAAATGAACTGGGATATTCTCCTGAAGTAACCTTTGAAGAAGGGATAAGAAGGACAATTGAATGGGCAAAAAGCTATCACGAATTATAAAATGGGTAATTGGCTTGTTACTAATTTCTCTCTTTGCATTTCTACTGTTAAATGAATTTAATGTTACTACCCTAACCACCCTTACTAAAGAGTTAATCAGCAACCCGGGCCTCTTGTTTGCAATGGTTATCGGGTATACGTGCTCTTTTATATTACGAAGTTGGTGTTGGAGGTTACTTGTTGACAGGACCATTTCCATGAGAGTTTATTTGGCAGGAATCTTTTACAGCTTGTTTTTTAACCACCTTTTACCATTTAAGGGAGGAGAAGCTGTACGAATGGGGGTTCTTGCGCATAAACAAAAAGGACAGTGGACAACTTCTATTCAATCCGTCGTCATTCTACGTGCGATTGATCTTTTCTGGCTTGGTGTTTTTGCCATGATTGGTGCAGAACTTTTTGGGATTACGGTTAGGACAACGTTTTTATTAGGTATGCTAACTCTCTTTTTATTGAGCGTATTAACTCTTATCCTGTATTTAAGAAAAAAAACTAATGAGGGTTTTTTGTATAAACAGTTCGCTATGATGAAGAAACTATTAAACTCGCCTTACATGGTTCTTATCTTCCTCATTTCATGTCTCAGCTGGATAGCTGAAGGAATAGTCGTTTATTCCGTTGCTGGCTTTAACCATCATTTTGTCTATTTAGACGCTATGTGGGTAACCGCTTTATCAGTTGGGTCAGGGGTGTTCCAGCTTGCTCCTGGTGGTTTTGTCACTTATGAAAGTGTGATGAGCTTCTCACTTCATCAGGTTGGTATTGGATGGGAAGAAGCCTTTTCAATTGCGCTTGTTACTCATGCTTTTAAATATGCTTATTCTTTTGTCGCCGGTTTAGTTGCTTTTTATCTTTACCCTCTTCGATTTCAGGAGTTGAGGTCGTTTATGAAAAAGAAAGGAGAAACATCATGAAACAAGCTTCAGGATTTGAAAAGATAGCAGCTAGATGCTGGAATCTTCTAAATGAAGGTAAACCATTTACCCCTATTTTTGTAACGGGGACGATGTTGTTATTATTTATTACGCAGTGGACTTCGGGCGCGTTTTGGGGAGCATTTGTTCTAGGGTTCGTTGCTGTATTGCCACTTCTCGTACTTTATTATGTTTATGATTATCCTTTATTTTTACGAAATTATTTGTGGATTCCTTTAGTAGGATATTTATTGATTTTTGATCAGTTCTCCTTATCAGCGGCTATGCTGGGGATCGGTCTTTATTTTTTCTTTACTGTCTTTTTTTGGGGCACGTTCTACTATCATCTTCGTATAGGAACAAGTTGGCTTAACTTCACTCGCTTCTGGAAGTTGGTACTTAAGAATAGTGATTCCACGAGCGGTAATGCACAGGAACAGCTCCCTAAATTTGTGTTGATTTTATCGATCTGGACCGCGGTTATTGAAACTTCTCTCACGAATAGAAGTACGTTTGATTGGACAACACTTGCTTTCTTTTATGCAGGAATATGGTTGTTTAGCTTTATTCTTCATCATTACCTGTTTGACTGGAAACCAGCAGTGAAATCGGATTACACAAAAACAGTGAAATCTACTCCTACAAATGAGCGTGTCATTATGATCGTGATTGATGGGATGCGGAAAGAACGATTTCAGGAAGCGAACACACCATTCCTTGATTCTTTAAAGAAAAATGGGACAGAATACAGTCAGATGGAAACGGTCTATCCAGCTCGTACTGTTGTTTGTTTTTCCTCTATGATGACAGGTACATATCCACTTGAGCACGGTATCAAGTCCAATATGGTTTGGAATCTTGGTGTAAAAGTAGAAACGATTTTTGATTCACTTCGAAAGGTTGGAAAGACAGGAAGGCTTCTTGGTATTGCTCATCTTGTTGATGCGATGGGTGATGATGTTGATACTGTAACGGCTGTTATGAACAATGATGTGGCGGATACGAAAATTATGGAGGGTGCTCGTCAGATTATGCTAGATAAAAACCCTGACTTCTTTACGGTACAGCTAATTGGTACCGATCAAACAGGACATGCAAGAGGTGTACTGTATGATGATTATATTCAAAAAATTGAAGAAGCGGATAAATTAGTAGAAGATTATGTTCGCTTCCTACATGAAAATGGATTTATGGAAAACACAACTTTGATTGTGTGCGCGGATCATGGACAGGCAGATGGAATCGGGGGACACGGACATCTTGATGAAGGGGAACGGTTCGTGCCATTTTTCTTAAATGGCCCATCGATTGCAAAAGGAAAAATTGTCGAAGAAAAACATAGCCTTACGTCCGTTGCACCGACTGTGGCTCATTTACTTGGAGCTCCAATTCCATCGCATAGTAGGGGAGCGATTTTAGAAGAAGCTTTTCAAGATAGGAAGGAAGAAGTAATAAAATGAAGCAACACGTCATTGTTTTTTTACCTGCACACAACGAAGAAGACTCTATTGGAGAAGTAATCAAACAAATCCCAAGAGATATTCATCCTACAGTTCGCGTAAGTGTACTAGTGATAGACGATGGGTCTTCGGACCGAACTGTAGAAGTTTCAAAATCAGCTGGTGCAGACTACATTTATTCTTTTAATACAAATCAAGGACTTGGTGCCGCGGTTCGTAAAGGAATTTCTCACTCAGTCGAACTTGGCGCAGATATCGGCGTTATGCTTGATGCTGATAATGAATACCCGGCATGGCAATTACCTGACCTACTCGAACCGGTTTTTAATTGCGAAGCAGACTATGTGATGGGATCCAGGTTTAAAGGAACGATTGATGGCATGCGATTACATCGGCGGCTAGGCAATTATTGTTTTACGTTTCTTCAATCACTCCTTTTACAAAAGTGGATCTATGATGGCCAATCAGGAATGAGGGTTTTTACAAGACAGGCGATGGAGCACAGTGAAATTATTCATGATTACAACTATGCTCAGGTACTCACATTAAATCTTGTTAGAAAAGGATTTAGAGTTAAGGAAGTGCCAATCACTTATCAAGTTCGCTCGACAGGTGAATCATATATTAAATTTAAAGCGTATTTAACTTCAGTTTTACCAGCTATTTTTAAGGAAATGACTCGCCCCGTTCAGAAGGTAGCGATCAATTATCATGCACATGATCTCGATCTTAACAAGATGGAAGCAACCATGGCAGAAAAGTCACACTAATTACCGATCTGTTATTGACTTCAATGATGATAATCATTATCATTATCAATGAGGAGGATTTCAAATGAAAAAACGCATTCTATCATCAGTCTTTTTGCTAACACTTATTTGTACACTTGCTGTACCAAATCTTGCTCAAGCTTATTCGTATGGTGATCCTACTGAAGAAAAAGTAGCTGAAGCCTATAGTGAGATGTCTGCTAAATTAAATGAATCTCCTCCTAATTTCAATCAAGCCAAAGAAATATTTTCTTCTGTAAAAGAAGAAATACAATTACATATGGGTGATGATGCGGTTCAGGCTGTTCAAACTGAATTAGATAATGAGAACGAAGAAGCAGTGATTACAAATATGCAGCAAATTCTCGTGCTTAATATTTCTAGAAGACTTGAAAATGTAGAGAAAGATTTTGAAGAGTATGATACAACAAGAAAATTGGTTGGGAAAGCAGATGCTACATATAAAACGCTCTCTCCAGTAGTCAAAGATACAAATCCTGAACTTGACGAAACAATAAAAAATGAGTTTGAAGTTTTACTTGATTCTCTCGGTAACCCTGGTTTGTTCGGAGTTGGTGAGAAAGAGTCGAATGAAGAGCAGTTTGCTGAAAGCAAGAAAGTTATTCTTGATGGATTACAAAATCATTTTGAAATGAAATCGGTTGAAATCGGCCACTTTGGAGAAAGTGCGACTGAAGAAGAAACGCCGAGTGGGAAAACAGATTGGACTGATTTAGGCCAACTATCGAATTGGCTCCCGCTCATCATTCTTGTAGCAATTATTGTTGGAGTTGTCGTTTATACAACAAGAAAGCGTCGTCGCTCGTAAAGTATTTGTTTGTAGAAAGGGGAAAGTTTAATGGAAATTCAGGCATTACTGATCATGTTCAGGGAAGTACTTGAAGCGCTTCTCATTATAGGCATCATAACCACCTATATGAAACGAATGGGACAGTGCCAGTATAACAAGTTTGTCTGGTTAGGAGCCGGTCTTGCCGTTGTAGCAAGTATTGGAGTTGCCATGCTGTTTCAGGTTGTTTTCACAGGATTCGCTGCGATGGGAAGCGAGATCTACCTGAAGATTTCCATTATGCTTATCTCAGCTGTTTTATTAACTCAAATGGTATTCTGGATGGCTTCGCATAGCCGTAACCTTAAAAGTAAAACCGAGGGGAAGATGACGGAATACATTACAACAGGTAATGTTATTGGCATGGTAATTCACTCTTTCTTAGTTGTTCTACGAGAAGGTGTCGAAACTGTTTTCTTCTTTGCAGCTATTACTGGAGGGGACATCGGTAAAGGATTTGAAGGATGGGGAGCGATTACTGGAGTCTTAATTGCTTCAGCCGTTTCATACTTTTTCTTTAAAGGTACGATGCGTATTCCACTTAAATCCTTCTTTAAAATCACTGGTATTTTTATTGTACTCATTGCAGGTGGGTTATTTGTACAGGGAATATCAATGATGCAGGATATTAAATTAATTGGCAGTGTTATGCCTCATGTGTATGACTTAACATGGTTTTTACCTGAGCATCCAATTGACTATGCTCATTACGTGCGAGATCAAGGGGTAGCGCCGTTACTCTCTGGTGATATCGGTATTTTCTTTAAAGCATTGTTTGGCTATTCCTCAATGCCTTCCATTGAAGAAATTATAGCGTATGTCGGTTACTTTACCGTGATTTACTTGCTCGTCAATCACCAGAAAGAGCCAGTAAAAACAGAAGTAAAAGAACCTAATAATAAAGCTGTTTTTAAAGCAACGAACGAGATGAATGAATCTGCAGTAAAATAAACTCACTAAGTACAAGGCGAAATAAATCGTCTTGTGCTTTTTTTCATCATTAGTACCGCAAACGATGTTTAGATAGCTTTGCGCCTCTGTTTGAAACTGAAAAGGATGATACAAAATGAATCGAGCTTTTAGAAATCGAAAGGAACGGTATGCCATTCATACCCTGGTATGGGTTTTGTCACTCATTAGCCTTATGTTACTCGTATGGTGGAGATTTACCTATGCAATCCAGTTCCCACGTTCATGGGATCAGGTTGACTTTACTTTAGCACTCGATCGTTTCGATTTATTTGCAATGCAGCCACATTTTCCAGGATATCCTTATTTTATTCTTGGGGGTATTTGGCTAAATAAATGGATTTTTAACCCCGCTCAGGCACTTGCAACTTGGAATTCTCTTCTTATGCTACTTGCCATGTACCCAATGTATATAATTAGTCGTTCGTTTCTCTCAAAGACGTTTAGCATTGTAGCAGTCGCTCTTATTCAATCTATGGTGTTTATAAATGTGCTAACGGTTCAACCGATGAGTGAAGCTTCAGCGGTTGCAATTCTCTGGTGGTATTTGTGGAGTTTACAACATGCCTTTACTAAAGATTCAACTGTTTGGATCGTAATATCTTCATTTTTCTTTAGTTTATTACTAGGAGTGCGATTATCGTATTTACCGTTCGGAATTGGTTTCGTGTTGCTATTGATTCATCGAAAAAACAAATTCACAACTAAAGAATACCTCTCTTTTTTGATGATGCAAGTGCTAGTGGCTGCAGCTTTTCAGTTCATATGGGTTGGTGGTCTTGCTGTTTCTGAAGGAGGGGTCGCTGCTTTTCTTCAGCTAGCATTAGGCTTCTCTCAAGGTCACTTTGAAGAATGGGGAGGAACAGCTGTTTCCGCATCGAGTTCTTTTATTGAGCGCCTATCTCATCTTTTTCTAAATAATATTGTATGGACAGGGATTGGTGGGCAAAACCTTTTCGTATTGTTATCACTCGTAGCACTCTTCGTATACTTAACAATGGTTCGAGTGAAGAAACCAATAAGGATTACGGAAGTCTCTTGGTTTGGATGGGCGTTTGCCAGTATGATCTTTAGTTATTTTCTTTGGGCTTTATTTGCACAGAATATAGATAAGCCTCGACATATTCTCCCGCTTCCAGGAATGGTATTGCTTGGTTTTCTATGGTGTGGGTTAAAAAAACAATGTGATGGGTCGAAAAGAATGTTGCTATTGTTAGCCGTCATTATTAGCGTGCAGTCAGTGGTTTCTTATACAACCATGAAGGAAGCAAACGATCCAGCGGCTGTTTATCAATTAATTGATTACTTAGAAGACGAGAGTGAACCGCTTATTGTGTATACTTGGGAAGAAACAAGGGTAATGTCTTTTAATCAAGTTTCATTTGAACATGAACAAATTTACACTTATTCAACCTTTATCGCAGATCTTAAATATTATCAAGATCATCGTGTGTTTTTAACAGAGCAAGTAGTGGAAGGGTTTGAAAAACAAGGGATACCCATTCAAGATCAAGTGAAACGAATCCAAACATTTCATTCTTCAACGCTATATGATCCTGTCTATCATGACATTGTGTTATATGAGTTTCTAAAGTAATCGGTTGAAGAGTGACTATGTTACAATAAAAGGGGAACATAGATACGCCTTGAAAGGGAGTAAAGAGGTGAGTCAGTATGGAACAACATCTTAAAAATAAGCTAGCGATTCTTCCTGACCAACCCGGGTGTTACTTAATGAAAGATCGCCAGGGAACGATCATTTATGTCGGGAAAGCGAAAGTGTTAAAAAATAGAGTCCGTTCGTATTTTAGCGGATCACACGATGGAAAAACACAGCGTCTAGTAGGCGAAATACGCGATTTTGAATATATCGTTACATCTACAAACCTTGAAGCTCTTATTTTAGAGCTTAATCTAATCAAAAAACATGATCCAAAATATAACGTCATGCTTAAAGATGACAAAAGCTATCCTTATATTAAAATAACGGCTGAAGAGCAGCCGCGCTTAATCACTACACGCAAAATCAAAAAAGATAAAGGAAAATACTTTGGTCCATATCCAAACGCATATGCAGCTAGTGCAACAAAGAAATTATTGGACCGCCTCTATCCATTGCGAAAGTGTCGAAAGATGCCTGACCGGGTCTGCCTTTACTATCATATCGGACAATGTCTCGCGCCCTGTGTTAACGACATTACGAAGGAACAAAATAAAGAAATGATTGAGGGCATTACCCGCTTTTTAAACGGAGGTCATCAAGAAGTAAAAGAAGATATCGAACGAAAAATGATGACTGCTTCAGAAAACATGGATTTCGAGCGAGCAAAAGAGTTCCGAGATTTAATGTTTCATATCGATAAAGTAATGGAAGTTCAGAAAATCCAATCCAATGATGGCATCGATCGAGATATATTCGGCTATAGCTTTGACAAAGGATGGATGTGTGTTCAAGTTTTCTTCGTACGACAGGGGAAATTAATTGAAAGAGATGTTTCGCTTTTTCCTTTCTATAATGACGCTGAAGAAGATTTCTTAACCTATATCGGCCAGTTCTACCTTCAGCAAAATCATCCTAAACCGAAAGAGGTTTTACTTCCTCAGCAGGTAAATGCTCAGATGGTTGAAGAACTTCTTCAAATTCCTGTTCATCAACCTAAGCGCGGAAAGAAAAAAGAGCTTGTAGAGCTTACAATGAAAAATGCAACAATTGCGCTTAATGAGAAATTTTCATTAATAGAACGGGATGAAAAGAGAACGATTGATGCTGTTGAAAATTTGGGCGACCAGCTCGGCATAGACGCACCTCTTCGAATTGAAGCTTTTGATAATTCAAATATCCAGGGAACCAACCCCGTCTCAGCGATGGTGGTGTTTATTGATGGAAAACCAAAGAAAAATGAATATCGAAAGTATAAAATAAGAACGGTTGATGGTCCAAATGATGTAGGATCTATGAAAGAAGTTGTCAGAAGAAGATACTCGAGAGTGTTAAAGGAAAGTGGACCACTCCCTGATTTAATTATCATTGATGGGGGCATTGCTCAAATACAAGCAGCAAAAGACGTTCTTGAGAATGAGCTTAGTCTTGAAATTCCTGTTTGCTCTCTTACTAAAGATGAGAAACATAAAACGTCTCACCTTCTTATTGGTGATCCTCCACAGGGTGTATTCTTACCAAGAAATAGTCAAGAATTCTATCTTTTACAGCGAATTCAGGATGAAGTGCATCGGTTTGCTATTACATTTCATCGGCAGCTTCGAGGTAAATCAATGCTTAAATCAAGCCTTGATGACATCCCAGGTATAGGGGAGAAAAGAAAAAAGAAGTTGTTAAATCATTTTGGATCCATTAAAAAGATGAAAGAAGCAACTGCAGAAGATCTTCATAATGCCGGATTACCGATGAATGTAGCGGAGGAAGTTGTGGCTCGATTTGAAAATCAATCAAATTAATTTTCAAGAACATCTTGCGGCATTCACGTAAGTTCGTTATAATGAGTGAAATTTAATAGTTCCACACTTCGAAAGTTGAAGTGATGGTAGAGGCGCAAAAACCATTAGTAAGCTTACAGGAGAGTGTTAAGACTCGTTGATCGTAGTTGAAAGGGGAATTTGCCGAAGTGGAAAGGCGCTTATCCGTCTGAAACTGGACCTGTATTGAATAAATGCAGAGCTGTCATTCAATACCTACCCGGGAATTGGATGGAGAACTATCTCACAAAGGGACGTTTTCTTGGATTTGTTATGAAAACAACAGTGAGGTTTTTCTCATTGTTGTTTTTTTATACTTTAATAGCGAAAAGAATCATTAAAGTATATTAAAAAAACAGAGGCATCGCTTTTTATTAGCGGAGCAATTTATCCATTTCGACTCTTAAATTCGTGAGTATGAGTAAGATGTGAGTAAAACGCATAGGGATAACCAAGCTGTATGAAAGAAAGGATGGAGAGAGTGGGACTACGTGTATTGAAATTCGGAGGTACGTCTGTTGGAGATGTAGAAAAAATTAAAAATGTTTCCAAAAGACTAATGGAAGCTGTAAACAATGGAGACGAGGTTGTAGCAGTTGTTTCCGCGATGGGGAAAACAACGGATGAACTTGTGGGGTTATCAAAAGGAATTACTTCTAAACCATCTCCAAGAGAACTTGATATGCTCCTAACGACAGGCGAACAGGTAACAACAGCACTTCTTACAATGGCCTTAAATGAAGAAGGATACGATGCTATTTCATTAACAGGCTGGCAGGCTGGAATTAAAACAGAAACGTTTCACGGTAATGCAAGAATTCTTGACATAGATGCTTCCCGGATGAATCAACACCTTGCTGAAGGGAAAATCGTGATTGTTGCAGGATTTCAAGGACTAACGGATACATCTGACATTGCAACGCTTGGACGCGGTGGTTCTGATACAACAGCTGTCGCAATTGCAGCCGCTCTTAAGGCAGATCGTTGTGAAATCTATACGGATGTAGATGGTGTGTATACGACCGATCCTCGGTATGTAAAAGGTGCAAGAAAGCTTTCTACCATTTCATACGATGAAATGCTTGAACTAGCCAACCTTGGAGCGGGTGTTCTGCATCCGAGAGCGGTAGAATTTGCAAAAAACTACAATATTCTGCTCGAGGTACGCTCGAGCTTTACAAATGAACCTGGAACGCTAATTGAGGAGGTTGTATCAATGGAACAAAATTTGGTGGTTAGAGGTCTTGCTTTTGAAAGTAATGTCACAAAAATAACAATTTCAGGTTTACCGAATGAGCTTACAACGCTCCCAACTCTATTCTCATCCCTTGCCTCAAATGGTATTAACGTAGATGTGATCATTCAAAGCACAGGAGAGAAAAATACAACGAGCATCTCGTTTTCAATTGAAACAGCATCTCTCGAATTAACGCTAGATGTACTTCGTCGTATCAAAGTAAAACTTCCTTATGAACATATTTATCATGAATCAGATTTAGCTAAAGTATCAATAGTCGGATCTGGTATGATTTCAAATCCAGGTGTTGCCGCACAGATGTTTGAGGTTCTTGCTGAACATGGAATTGAAATGAAGATGGTTAGTACATCAGAAATCAAAGTATCAACGATCGTACCAGAAGAAAAAATGATTTATGCAATTGAGTCACTACATGACAAATTCCAGCTAGATGAGAGAACACCTGTTAATCAAATGTAATCGAAAAGGAGACCACGCTGTGGTCTCCTTTTTATCAATCAAATCTGATCTTTGGGGTCCCATTTTACTGTAAATTGAATGTCATTCTTTTTATCAATTTCATAGGCCTCAGCAATGCAATGGAGCATGTTTTGATATTGTTCAGCAAGAAAGCCTGCCTCTAGTTGATAACAGGCAATACGATTTGTTTTCTTTCGTTCTGTGATGAGTTCTGAATGAAGATCGAACGTTACTTCATTCTTTTTTTCTTGTAAAATTGATAATCTCCCCCAGCCAGCACGCTGAAAAAACTCTTCAATCTCTTCTCGTGTGGAGAGAGGGAACTGTCTGGCCATTTCTTTTCCAGTCCAGTATAAAACAGCAGGCTGCTCACTTCCAAGAAGTTCAGGAATAAGAATTTCTCGGTAGAATTCATACCCAAAAGTAGTTGTTTCTAGTTCATGGCTGTAATCAATCGAGTTTGTACGCTTCTTAAACATAAATTCCTCCCAGCTTTTCTACTAAATTATTATAACGTTTAATAGTAAAATCCTCCATAGCACAAACGATAGAATTTGCAACAAAGGAAGCGCATTCAATAGATAGAAATGAAAGTCTTGCAAAGCAATTTTGAAAACTCAAAATGTACGCGTTTTCTTGACGGTCCTAAATGATGGGAGTACAATGGGTATGTCACAATATAATCGACAGAAAGCGATGATTTCTGTGCATGCAAAGACTTCTTTAATAGAAAAAATGCACTGGCAGATGGTAGCTTAACAACTTAAAAGGGGGACACACAAAACATGGCCGCAAGTCGAGACTTTGTAAGCCGAAAATTGCATTCGCTTCTAGGAGTAATTCCACTCGGACTCTATGTTACTCAGCATTTAACAGTTAACTATTTTGCAACAAGAGGGCCCGAAGCATTTAATGACGCAGCGCACTTTATGGAGAGCCTTCCTTACAGGTACCTGCTTGAAATTTTCGTCATTTTCTTACCGCTCTTATTTCATGCGATTTACGGTGTTTATATCGCATTTCAATCCAAGAATAACGTAAGCCGCTATGGCTATTTGCGTAACTGGATGTTTTACTTGCAGCGGATCTCAGGCGTGATCGTATTAATCTTTGTTACATGGCACGTCTGGCAAACGAGATTACAGGCCGCTATGGGAGCAGAAGTGAACTTTCAAATGATGGCTGACATCTTATCGAATCCAGCAATGATGATCTTTTACATTGTCGGTGTTCTGGGTACTGTCTTCCACTTTGCCAATGGCTTATGGTCATTCTTCGTAAGCTGGGGCTTCACGGTAACACCAAAATCACAGCGTGCGATGACATATGTCACAATGATTATTTTCGTTGCACTTTCAGTAGTAGGCATGCGCGCATTATTTGCATTTGTTTAAGAAAGTGAACTGTCTTCACCACGTCTGATACATAACTTTTCAGACAGAGCCAGCATTTAAGGGGGAACCGTTCTTATGAGTAAAGGTAAATTAGTGATAGTTGGAGGCGGCCTAGCAGGATTGATGGCAACCATCAAAGCTGCTGAAGCTGGAATGAATGTGGATCTACTTTCCATCGTTCCAGTTAAACGATCTCACTCTGTATGTGCACAGGGTGGAATTAATGGGGCCGTTAATACAAAAGGGGAAGGTGACTCTCCCTGGGAACATTTTGATGACACGGTCTATGGAGGAGACTTTCTTGCAAATCAGCCTCCTGTAAAAGCAATGTGTGATGCGGCACCAGGTATTATTCATTTAATGGATCGAATGGGTGTTATGTTCAACCGTACACCTGAAGGTCTTCTTGATTTCCGCCGCTTTGGTGGTACACAGCATCACCGTACTGCGTTTGCGGGTGCTACGACTGGTCAGCAGCTTCTGTATGCGCTAGATGAACAAGTGCGTCGTCATGAAGTAGCAGGACTTGTTACGAAGTATGAAGGATGGGAGTTCTTATCAGCTATTCTCGATGATGATGGTGTTTGTCGCGGTGTGGTTGGTGAAAATTTAACGACTTCTGAAATCCGAAGTTTTGAAGCTGATGCGGTTATTATGGCGACAGGTGGACCTGGTATTATTTTCGGTAAGAGTACAAACTCAGTAATTAATACTGGATCTGCAGCTGGAGCGCTCTATCAACAAGGAGCGATTTATTCAAATGGTGAATTTATTCAAATTCATCCAACTGCAATCCCAGGGGATGATAAACTTCGCCTCATGAGTGAGTCTGCACGTGGTGAAGGTGGACGCGTATGGACTTATAAAGATGGGAAGCCATGGTATTTCCTTGAAGAAAAGTACCCGGCGTATGGTAACCTTGTTCCGCGGGATATCGCGACAAGAGAAATCTTCGATGTTTGTGTTAGTCAAAAGCTTGGAATTAATGGGGAAAACATGGTTTACCTTGATCTTTCTCACAAAGATTCGAAAGAGCTAGATGTTAAACTTGGCGGTATTATTGAAATCTATGAAAAATTCATGGGAGATGATCCACGCAAAGTACCTATGAAAATATTCCCAGCTGTTCACTATTCAATGGGTGGACTATGGGTTGATTTTAATCAGCAGACGAATATTCCAGGGTTGTTTGCAGCTGGAGAATGTGACTACTCTCAACATGGTGGTAATCGTCTTGGAGCAAACTCTCTTCTATCATCTATTTATGGTGGAATGGTTGCAGGTCCGAATGCAGTTGACTACATTAATGGACTAGAATCAACTGTAGAAGATCTTTCTTCTTCTCTATTTGAGAAACACCAACAAGAAGAGCAAGCGAAACAAGATGCTATTATGAAGATGAATGGAACAGAAAATGCTTATCAAATTCATAAAGAGCTTGGCGAATGGATGACTGCCAACGTTACAGTAGTGCGTAATAATGATAAGTTGAAAGAAACGGATGAAAAGATTCAAGAATTGATGGAACGTTACGAGAACATCAATATTAATGATACGTCCAAATGGAGTAATCAAGGGGCTTCGTTTACTCGACAGCTTTCAAACATGTTGCAGTTAGCACGAGTGATTACAATCGGTGCTTTAAATCGTAATGAAAGTCGTGGAGCACATTACAAGCCTGATTTCCCTGAACGTAATGATGAAGAGTGGTTGAAAACAACTATGGCGAAATACGATGCAGTTAACAACAAACCAGAGTTCTACTACGAAGAAGTAGATACATCATTAATTACACCTCGTAAACGTGATTATTCTAAGAAGAAAGCGGGGAATAAATGATGAGTGAAAAGAAAACCGTTACTCTTAAAATAAAAAGGCAGGATGGCCCTGAGTCTGCGTCGTATGAAGAAACGTTTACAATTCCATATCGTCAAAACATGAACGTTATTTCTGCTTTAATGGAAATACGTCGGAATCCTGTTAATGCGAATGGTGAGAAAACAACTCCAGTTATTTGGGAAATGGGTTGTCTTGAAGAAGTTTGTGGAGCTTGTTCGATGGTGATTAACGGTAAACCACGCCAATCTTGTACAGCTCTTTTAGATCAGCTTGAACAGCCGATTCGTTTGGCTCCAATGACAACATTCCCTGTAGTGCGAGATTTGGCAGTCGATCGAAGTAGAATGTTTGATGCGCTTAAGAAAGTAAAAGCTTGGATTCCAATTGATGGAACTTATGATCTTGGTCCAGGACCAAGAATGCCGGAGAATAAGCGTCAGTGGGCTTATGAGCTATCAAAATGTATGACTTGCGGTGTTTGTCTTGAAGCATGTCCGAACGTAAACAGCCGCTCCGAATTTATTGGCCCGGCGGCTGTATCTCAAGTACGCTTATTTAACGCCCACCCAACAGGTGCAATGAATAAAGAGGAGCGTCTTGAAGGTTTAATGGGAGATGGGGGCCTCGCCAACTGCGGTAACTCGCAAAACTGTGTACAGTCCTGTCCGAAGGGCATTCCATTAACAACTTCTATTGCTGCAATGAATCGAGCGACTTCACTCCAAACATTTAAAAACTTCTTTGGAAGTGATCACTAAAAAAGATCCCCTTTTGGGGATCTTTTTTGATGAAGATAGTTGTGGATGTATGCTTCTCCTTTTACTTACGATATTTCTCAGGAAATGATGAACAAGAGCGAAGGTTGTCATATTGGTTTTATTAAAGATATCTGGTTGAAAATGTGAATAGATGTAACACGTATGATAGAAATTCATATATTGTATGGACTATATGATTTCAGTTGAAGTAGCTTTGTTGCCCTATCGAGGAGGGTGGAATGTTGAAAGGGAACCACTACCGACCAAAGCCACTATTAACCAAAAGAGAAAGAGAAGTTTTCGAACTACTTGTTCAAGACAAAACAACAAGAGAAATTGCAGAAGAACTGTTTATTAGTGAAAAAACAGTTCGAAACCACATTTCGAACACGATGCAAAAGCTTGGAGTAAAGGGGCGTTCTCAGGCTGTTGTTGAATTGCTTCGACTGGGAGAGTTAGAGATTTAGTTGAACCGGCTTTAATAAAGCCGGTTTTTCCTATTAATTCAAGGGATTTGTTGAACCCTTATTATACTATTCTAAAATAACGGTAAAGATGAATTTTCGTGCGATGTTTTCAACAACTAAATAAGGCTAATAGATTTAGAGGCGCTTGTAAATATAGAGACATGAATAATAACTTGGGGAAGAAATACAAGCTGCAAAGGTGAAAAATATTCCCAAAACGTTTATGATGGAGGGAAGACGATCGATTGGAACGTTTTCTCATTGACGTAATACCTGTAATTTACTATCATTAGTACGTTCATAATCACAAATGAAACCGGTTTAATGAGGGGAACTTGAACATGAATGGTGGATTTGAAATTAAAAAAATTCTGAATAACAACGTCGTTATTGCTATTTCTGACCAAAATACTGAGGTAGTATTAACTGGGAAAGGTATCGGCTTTAATCAGAAACAGGGCGAAAGGCTCGATGAATCAAAAGTAGACAAGTATTTTGTTCTTATCGACAAGCATGAACAAGAACAATACAAATTATTGGTACCAAATGTTCCGGAATCTTTTATTGCCATTATGAATGATTCGATATCTTTGATTGAAGACAAATTAGATTCTCAACTTGATGAACATATTCATGTGTCATTAACGGATCATCTTTCCTTTGCGATTAAACGTCTTCGTCAAGGCCTAGATGTGAAATATCCTTTTTTGGTAGAAACGCAAACGATGTATCCAAAAGAATATACGATTGCTGAAGAAGTGATCCAGCACATTAATCATAAGCTAGATGTCGCTCTTCCAGATGGAGAAATCGGCTTTGTTGCACTACATATCCATAGCGCCATTACAAATCGTAGTGTTGGAAAGCTTAATAAATATTCAGCTTTAATCAATCAATTGGTTCATGTGATTGAAGACTCACTCTATCTTGGAATTGATCGAACTGGGATTGATTATTTACGACTTGTTCGTCATCTCAGACATGCGATTGAACGAAGTGAATTGAATCAGCCAGTTGAAGCTCACGAACGTTTAGAAAAAGTGTTGAAAGAAGAATATCCTGTGTGCTATAATCTTTCATGGAAGTTGATTAAGATAATGCAAAAGGAACTTCGTACGAATTTTCCTGATGCAGAAGCAGTTTACTTAACAATGCACTTGCAAAGGCTTTCTCCTAAATAACTTAATACTTAACGGTAACGTGTTACTGATACGATCAGGCATGAGTGAAACCGGAATGACAAAAACTGATTGGGGTATAGTATATCCTGATTGAATTGTCATACCGTCACTCATGCCTTTTTTATATTTAAATTCTTTGGGGGAAAAATAAAAGGAGGAAAACACATGTTTAAACAAGCTTTCGGGGTTTTACAACGCGTTGGTAAAGCACTAATGCTTCCAGTGGCGATTTTACCTGCTGCTGGTCTTCTACTTGGGTTTGGTAATGCTTTTCAAAACCCAACATTGCTTGAAAAATTACCATTTATGTCCGCAGAATGGTTTCAACTTCTCGCTACAGTAATGGAGGAGTCTGGTGGGATTGTATTCGCTAACCTTGCTCTACTATTTGCGGTTGGGGTAGCAATTGGGTTATCAGATGGAGACGGAGTTGCTGGTATTGCCGCAATTGTTGGTTTCCTTGTTATGAATATTACGATGGGCGTGCTTGAAGGTGTTTCTGCTGATCAAGTAGCTGAAAGCGCATCATATGCCAATGTTTTAGGAATACCTACTCTTCAAACGGGGGTATTCGGAGGAATAATCGTCGGTATTCTTGCCTCCTATATGTATAAACGGTATTATAATATTCAACTTCCTCAATATCTTGGCTTCTTCGCTGGGAAACGTTTTGTTCCAATCGCTACGGCGGTTTCAGCTTTGATACTTGGCGTGATCATGATTTTTGTTTGGCCGCCAATTCAATCAGGCCTAAATGCCTTTTCTCACAACATGCTTGATGCGAATCCTGCTCTTGCAGCATTTGTATTCGGTGTCATTGAACGTTCATTGATTCCATTCGGCCTTCACCACATTTTCTACTCACCTTTCTGGTTTGAGTTTGGACAGTATACAAATGCTGCTGGTGAGATAATCCGTGGAGATCAGAAGATTTTCTTTGAACAATTAAAAGATGGTGCTGAGCTTACAGCTGGAACGTTCATGACCGGTAAATTCCCGTTTATGATGTTTGGGCTTCCTGCAGCAGCACTTGCAATGTACCATGAAGCTAGACCGGAAAAGAAAGCGGTTGTAGCGGGTATTATGGGATCAGCTGCGCTAACATCTTTCTTAACAGGAATTACTGAGCCACTTGAGTTCTCATTCCTATTCGTTGCACCAGTTCTTTTCGGGATTCATGCTATTTTTGCAGGACTTTCGTTTATGACAATGGCATTACTTGATGTTAAAATTGGTATGACTTTCTCCGGTGGTGTTATTGACTTCCTTCTATTCGGAGTTCTACAAGGTAGAACAGCCTGGTGGTTAGTTATTCCAGTAGGATTAGTGTTTGCTTTAATCTACTACTTCGGCTTCCGTTTTGCGATTCGTAAGTTTAACTTAATGACGCCAGGACGCGAAGAAGATGAAGAAGATGAAATTGCAGACGACGGCCAAGAAAATACTGCGCTAGCATACAATGTGCTTCAAGCCCTTGGCGGCGAAAGCAATATCATGAACCTGGATGCTTGTATTACGCGACTACGTGTTTCTGTGGCAGATAAAGGTGAAGTTGACAAAAAACGTCTAAAACGCCTTGGTGCTTCAGGTGTTATGGAAGTAGGAAATAACATTCAGGCAATCTTTGGTACACAATCTGATGGGCTAAAAGGTCAGATTCGAGACATCATTAGTGGGAAAACACCAAAACCACTTCAAGACCAGAAGAAAGAAGAAAAGTCTGAAAAACCTTCTGGTGTTAAAGGAAAAGATCATCTAATATCTCCTCTAGAAGGAAAAATCATGCCAATTACGGAAGTGCCTGATCAGGTGTTCTCTGGTAAGATGATGGGTGACGGTTTTGCGATTGAACCAACAGATGGCTTGATTGTCGCACCGGTTGATGGCAAAATAATGAATGTGTTCCCAACGAAGCATGCAATTGGTATTGAGTCTGTTAATGGTCGTGAAATTCTAATTCACGTTGGAATTGATACGGTTAACCTCAAAGGTGAAGGTTTCGAAGTATTCATTAGCGAAGGTGATGAAATTAAGCAGGGCCAAAAGCTTATGAAAGTTGATCTCGCTTATATTAAAGAAAATGCAACCTCAACAATCACGCCTATTGTGTTCACAAACCTTGAAGAGGGAGAGACGATTGACCTTTCAAAAGAAGGCACTGTTTCTCGGGAAGACAAAGATATTATCACAATATCAAAATAAAAAATATAACAATTGAAAGAGGGAATTTAAAATGGCAGAGAAAAATTTCACAGTAACAAGCGAATCAGGAATCCACGCTCGTCCAGCAACTGCACTAGTAAACAAAGCGGGTCAATATAGCTCTGACGTAACACTTGATTATAACGGGAAGTCTGTAAACTTGAAATCCATCATGGGCGTTATGAGCCTTGGTATTCAACAAAACTCTGAAATCACAATCAAAGCAGAAGGATCAGATGCTGACGAGGCGATTGCAGGACTTACTGAAGTTATGGAAAACGAAGGTCTAGGCAAGTAATGTCAAATCAGTTGACTGGAATTGGCGCTTCTGCGGGAATAGCTATTGCGAAAGCGTTCGTACTTGAAAACCCTGCGCTAGAAATTGAAAAAACTTCAATTACTGATGCTGGAACTGAAATCGAACGTTTTGAAGCAGCTGTTCATCTCGCTAAAGAAGAACTTGAAGTTATTAAGAATCACGCCAATGAACAGCTCGGAGAAGATAAAGCAGCGATATTCGCTGCTCATCTTCTCGTTTTATCTGATCCTGAGTTGTTGAATGCGGTTAAAGATAAAGTGAATAACGAGAAAGTAAATGCTGAAAGTGCAATGAGTGACGTTTCAAATATGTTTATTAGCATGTTTGAGAACATGGATAACGAGTACATGAAAGAACGTGCTGCTGATATTCGTGACGTATCTAAACGCGTACTTGCTCATTTACTTGGCGTTACGTTTACTTCACCTGGAGCGATTACAGATGAAGTGATTGTACTTGCTGAAGACTTAACACCTTCAGACACTGCTCAATTAAACAAGCAGTTTGTTAAAGGATTTGCTACTGATATTGGCGGCAGAACATCTCACTCTGCAATCATGGCTCGTTCAATGGAAATTCCAGCTGTCGTTGGAACGAAGACGATTACTTCTGAAGATGTGGAAGGTAAGATGGTTATCATTGATGGAATCGATGGTAACGTGATTGTAGATCCTTCTGTTGAAGAAATCGCACAGTATACGAAGAAAAAAGAACACTTTGAAGCCAAAAAGCAAGAGTGGGCTAAGCTTGTTAATGAGCCTACAACAACAAAAGATGAAAAACATGTTGAGCTTGCTGCAAACATTGGAACACCTGAAGACGTAAAAGGTGTTCTTGAAAATGGCGGCGAAGGTGTTGGTCTTTACCGTACTGAATTCCTTTATATGGGGCGTAACGAATTGCCTTCAGAAGAAGAGCAGTTCAACGCTTATAAAGAAGTTCTTGAGAAAATGGACGGCAAACCTGTTGTCATCCGTACGCTTGATATCGGTGGAGATAAAGAGCTACCTTACTTAAATCTTCCAAAAGAAATGAATCCTTTCCTTGGGTTCCGTGCAATTCGTCTTTGCTTGGAAGAGACAGAAATTTTCCGTACGCAGCTTCGTGCACTTCTTCGTGCTAGTGTTTTTGGAAACCTGAAAGTGATGTTCCCTATGATCGCAACTGTTGGTGAATTCCGTCAGGCGAAAGAAATGCTTCTTACTGTTAAAGAGGAGCTAATTGGTGAAGGGATCCAAGTTTCAGAGGAAATCGAAATTGGAATGATGGTTGAAATTCCAGCAACTGCTGCTATGGCAGACGTTTTTGCTAAAGAAGTTGACTTCTTTAGTGTTGGAACGAATGATCTTATTCAATATACGATGGCTGCTGACCGAATGAATCAAAAAGTCTCTTATCTTTACCAACCATATAACCCTGCAATTCTTAGACTTGTTAAGATGGTTATTGACGCAGCTCATAAAGAAGGCAAATGGGCTGGTATGTGTGGTGAAATGGCTGGAGATCAAATTGCGATTCCGATTCTTCTTGGTCTTGGCCTAGATGAATTCAGCATGAGTGCAACGTCAATTTTGCCTGCTAGAAGTCAAATGACGAAGCTATCAAAAGAAGAAATTTCTTCGCACATCGATCACATTCTTTCACTTGCAACAAATGAAGAAGTGGTTACCTATGTACAAGAACATTTTGCAACGGGAGAGCTATAGGAAACTATAGCTCTTTTTTTTGTTTTAATTCGTTTTCTTAAGGGACTAAAAAAGTTGGCGCGTGTCTCATAGCGTTTGGGTTGAGTTAGAACGAATTAAATAGGTAAACGTAGATGAAAGCACACTCTTCTTGCAATTCACGGCGCTTACAATCAAAATAGACTATAGGATAAGATAAGGGGGAGACTAAATGTCTGAAGAATTAACGAGAGAACCAGCTTCGATTGTTGATATAGAGAAATCACTTCGAATGGTGGCAGGTATCATTAAGCAAAATGGACGTGAACTTTTAAGTGAATTCTCCATTACACCTCCTCAATTCCTGGCACTCCAATGGCTTTCTGAATATGGAGATTTAACCATTGGTGAGCTATCAAATAAGATGTACCTTGCTTGTAGCACAACGACGGATCTAGTCGATCGAATGGAGAAGACGGATCTAGTAAAACGAGTTAAAGACCCACACGATCGTCGCGTTGTTCGAATTCATATACTTGATAAGGGAAATGACATTATCAAAAAAGTTATTCATAAAAGACAGGTCTATTTGGAGAAGATTACACAGAAATTTTCAGGTGATCAAGTCAAAGCATTGGAAGAAAGTTTGCATTTGCTTTATGACGAAATGAAAAAGAACGAATAGGACCGGTAAGTAGAGAGGCGAATTGTTTTGAAAAAACCAATTGGGGTTATCGATTCTGGAGTTGGCGGTTTAACGGTAGCTCGCGAGATAATGCGTCAATTACCAAAGGAAGAGATTGTTTATTTAGGCGATACAGCAAGGTGTCCATACGGACCTAGGTCTGCGTCTGAAGTGAAGCAGTTTACGTGGGAAATGACAAATTATCTTCTTGAGAAATATCAAATTAAAATGTTAATTATCGCATGCAATACTGCCACAGCAGTAGTTCTAAAAGAAATTCAGGATGAGCTCAATATACCAGTAAGGGGCGTGATCCATCCTGGAGCAAGAAGTGCGATCAAAGAAACAACGAATAAGTATATAGGGGTTATCGGTACAGCTGGCACGATTAAAAGCAGGGCGTATGAATACTCACTAAAAGCAATTGATGACGATGTTAAGGTGGAAAGCCTCGCATGTCCACCTTTCGTCCCACTTGTTGAAACGGGTAATCTATCCAGTAAAGAAACCTACCAGACTGTTAGAAATACCCTTGCCCCCCTACTTAATAAAGGGATTGACACATTGATTCTCGGGTGTACTCATTATCCATTGTTAGAACCGGTTATCCAATCGGTGATGGGAGAAGAAACGACTATTATTTGTTCAGGTGATGAAACGGCCTATGAAGTAAGTGGTATCCTAGAATATAGCTCGCTACTATATACTGGTGATAACCGTCCTTCACATACATTTCTAACAACTGGATCAATAGATAATTTTACAAGGATTGCGAGCCACTGGCTAGAATATCCTGTGAAAAATGTGAAACGTATCGAGCTCTAATCCATTTTGGGTTAGAGTTTTTTTATAGAAAAGTATATGATGACGCTCTTTAATAAAACATCCCTGATCACTCAGTTTCATAACGAACATCTGAATCATTCACACCTTTACCTTTCCAAATGGCTATACAACTTATTATCAACAGTCAGGTATAAATTGAAATATAACTCGTATAAATGGTAGTACAAACCATCCGGGGAGGGATAGCTATGCGTTTACGCGGGATTGGATTCGCGCTATTGTTGCTTTCATGTATACTAACGATATCTGGCTGTGGATTTGGTTTTGAAAAGTCACTGAAGGAAATTGATCCACCAAAGGTCGATTATGTTAACGAGGGGGAGCAGATGGAGGATAATGAAACTGGCGCAACTAAGGAAGGAGAGGTAGAAGAGGCAACTGGTGAAGAACCTTCTGAAGAAGTGACTGAAATGACGACTCGTCAGCTTTATCTACTTGATGCAAATGGAATGGTAGTGCCTCAAAGTTTTCAGCTCCCTGCAGTAGAAAGCGCTGCAAAACAAGCGCTTGAATATCTCGTGGTGGATGGTCCAGTAACTGAAATGCTACCTAACGGGTTTAAAGCAGTGTTACCTGCAGGTACGGTTGTTCAGGGAATTGATCAGGTGGATAAAACGTTAGTTGTCGATTTTTCAAACGAGTTTAAAGACTATGCTGCTGAAAATGAGAAGCAAATTCTTGAAGCAGTTACATGGACTCTTACCCAATTTGATGGTGTAGAGAACGTGAAGATCCAAATCAACGGTTATGATCAAACAGAAATGCCCGTAAATGGCACGCCAATTGGAGAAAATGTAAGCAGAGCGAATGGTATAAATCATGAGATGGGCAATGTTGTAGATGTCTCTAATAGTGAAGACGTTACAGTCTACTTCATGGCTCAAAATGAAGACTACTCCTATTATGTACCGGTAACGAAGCGGATGGAAGGCGTTTCCGATGATGTAAGAGGAGTATTGAAAGGTTTAATGGAAGGGCCTCCTGTGCAATCTGGATTATTTAGTCAGTTTTCTAAAGATATCAAATTATTGGGTGCTAATGAAGAGGGTGGTTTGTTAACACTTGATTTCAATGAAGCGATTTTAACAGGATCTGAAGAAATGGTGCTTCAGCAAGATATGTTAAATAGTCTTGTTTTATCGTTAACTGAACAAGCAGATATTAAAGAAGTGGCAATAACCGTAGATGGTCATCCTGAAGTGATTGATGAAGCTGGAAACGCTCTATCTGAGCCGGTTTCAAGACCGGAGGACGTTAACAAAGTGGGTTTTTAAAATAGAATATGATAGGATGTAGAGGCAGGGATACTGCCTCTTTTCATGTTTATTAAGAGAGGTAAATGACTACATGATCGTTTATGAGAAAAGGGAAGATTTGCTAATAGGAGGACGAATATGAGAGTTGACGGGCGTCAAGAAAATGAGTTAAGAGCGGTACATATTGAAAGAGATTATATAAAACATCCAGAGGGTTCAGTTTTAATTACAGTAGGCGAAACAAAAGTAATCTGCTCTGCCTCCATTGAGGATCGAGTTCCTCCATTTATGCGTGGACAGGGAAAAGGGTGGATTGCTGCTGAATATGCCATGTTACCGCGTGCGACTGAGCAGAGAAACATAAGGGAATCAAGTAAAGGGAAAGTGGCTGGTCGTACGATGGAAATTCAGCGGTTAATCGGAAGGGCGCTGCGGACCGTGGTTAATCTTGAAGCGCTTGGCGAGCGTACTATATGGATTGATTGTGATGTGATTCAAGCCGATGGTGGAACACGTACAGCCTCCATTACAGGAGCATTTGTGGCTCTTGCAATTGCGGTAGAAGAAGCAATGGGGCGGAAGCAAATTAAGAAAATGCCTTTAACGAACTTCCTTGCAGCTACATCAGTTGGCATTGACCAAAATGGTTCAGCTTTATTAGATTTATGCTACAAAGAAGATGCTTCTGCTCAAGTTGACATGAATATTGTTATGACAGGAAGCGGAGAATTTGTTGAACTTCAGGGTACAGGTGAAGAAGCAACGTTTAATATGAACCAACTTAATGAAATGCTTGCACTTGGAAAAACTGGTGTGGAAGAATTAATTAACACACAAGCTGAAGTAATCGGAGACTTTGCCACTAAGATCAAGGAGGCATCATCAGCAGATGCGTAAACTGCTTATTGCGACGCAAAATGAAGGTAAAGTAAAAGAATTTAAGCGGAGATTTGAATCTGATGAGCTGAGCGTTCTTTCTTTACTTGACATTGAAAACGCTCCGGATGTAGCTGAAACGGGTAGTACGTTCGCTGAAAATGCAGTGTTAAAAGCGGAAGCAATCATGAAGCTAACAAACCAGCCTGTTATTGCTGACGACTCGGGACTTGTTATCGATGCGCTTGATGGAGACCCAGGCGTGTATTCTGCTCGTTATGCAGGACCTGATAAAGATGATGAGGCAAACATTGATAAAGTATTAATGGAAATGAAAGATGTTCCTAAGGAACAGCGAAATGCTTCCTTTCATTGTCTCCTTGCAGTAGCGATACCAGGTCAAAATACAGAAGTTTTTTCGGGAACGTGCAGTGGCATGATTACGTTTGAACGCTCTGGAAGCTATGGTTTTGGCTATGACCCGATTTTCTACGTGCCTTCCTATGATAAAACGATGGCTGAACTTTCTCCTGAAGAGAAAAATGCGATTTCTCATAGGGGACAAGCACTCGACCGTTTAGAAGAGGTGTTTAAGGAATTATTTTAACGAAAAGAGGTGGCGCAATGTGAAAGTACTAGTTGTAAGTGATAATCATAGCTCTGGTGAAGAATTACACCACCTGGTAGAACGACATAAGCACGAAGTGGAATGTATGATCCACTGTGGGGACTCTGAATTTGATTATGATGCAGAGGAGATGCTTCCGTTCCAGGTAAGAGTCAGAGGGAATTGTGACTTTGATGACCGCTATCCAGATGAGTTAGTGCAAACGGTGGGAAATAAAACTATTTTCGCTACGCACGGCCACTTGTATAATGTAAAAATGACCTTAATGAAATTGCACTATAAAGCAAAAGAAGCCCAGGCAGATTTAGTTTGCTTTGGTCATTCGCATGAAGTGTTAACAGTATTCGAAGAAGGTACGCTTTTTCTTAATCCAGGCAGCGTGAAACTTCCGAGAAAACCCGCTATTCAAACTTACGCTATTGTGGAGTGGACCAGTGATGCAATTGAAGTGACATTCCATGATGAAAATGGAAAAGTGATTGAGGAAATTTCCACAATGTTTCCTCTTTCATAATAGAAAAAAACACAGCGCATGCTGTGTTTTTTTCTAATGTTTTCTATTGACTTTACTAATGTAATCCGATATATTAATAAATGTCGCTAGAAACTAAATCATTTTATACTAACAATGTCCCAGTAGCTCAGCAGGATAGAGCAACAGCCTTCTAAGCTGTGGGTCGCAGGTTCGAATCCTGCCTGGGACACCATAATATGTTTTCTGTAAAGGCATTTATCCTTCGTGATAGAATGGCTTTTTTTGTATATCTTATATCGTTAATTAGCTTTTACAGCAGTCATGAATAAACAGATAAAAGGATTTCAGATTCCGGTAGCGTGCTTCAGCTTGAGTTTACAGGTGGATACTGATAAACTGATATCTAATCGTAGCTGCGCCTTTCCTGCTGTAAACTCTTTTAATAGAGAATATAAGAGAGTGGAGCGATTACGTCATGGATAAAGATAAGGATGAAAGGAAAATAGTTTATTTTCCAAATGTGGCAGGTAAGCTTGTCGAAAAAGGAATGGCAGCACTTAAAGCTAAAGAAATAAAAAAAGCGCATGAACATTTTAGTCAGCTGCTTGAAATCGAGCCGGAACATCCACAGGGGCATTTTGGAATGGTTTTAAGCCTGGTGGAGATTGGCGACTTGAGTGAAGCGTCAGAACGCTGCGAAACAATGATGCAGCAGGGGATCGGGGACTATTACGACATTTTTCAAGTATACATATCAATTTTAGTTCAGCTTGGAAAGTATCAGAAAGTAGTTACGATGATCGAAGCAGTATTACAAGAAAATCAACTTCCGTCTAACATTGCGGAGTCGCTCTACCAGCTGCTACATTTTAGCAGACAAATGACGAGTTATGACCTTGATTCTGAGGCTGATTATGATGCTGGTCACGAGGAAGATGTTGATAAGCTCATTGATTATCTTGAGAGCGATAAGACGGAAAAACAGTGGTTAGCCATTCAGAAATTAAGCACTGTGGATGAACAAAAGTCTCTCCCCGTATATCTTACATATTTAAATGCAACAAACAATGATCCACTTCTGAAAAGTCTTGTCTTACAAGTATTGAGAGAAAAGGAATTGGATCAAGAAGTTGTCGTACATAAGTTTGGAAGAGAGATCAAGGTGAATCCAGCTACATTACAGGATATCTTTTTACAAGATTTCTCTTTAAGTGTGAAATCTAAGCTCTCTGATGTTGTCGAACAGGGAAATCCAGCACTATTTGAAATGTGCATGCAGATTTGGTGGCACTATTTATTTGCCATCTCTCCATTTGAAGCAGAGCCTTCAAATAGTTCGGTGTGGGCAGCTGCTGTCCATAAGGTTGCATCTGAAATGAATGGTGAAGACGTAACAAATGAAGATCTACGTATGTATTACGAAGTAAAGCCGTCCGAGTTTGAAGTGGCTGCGAATCGAATCATGAATATTGAGAATCAACCCTTTTATCGGCCTTTCGAATAGTAATACATGGAAACGAAATGGTTTTACTTGCGCTAACGCGTCATTATCGTTAAGCTGTACTATGGCTAAACGGTTTTCATTCACGCCGTATGTGTTGAAAACTGGCTGTTCTATGTTATAATACAATAGTTGCAAACCCATATTTACTAGTAAAAGAGACCGTTTAAAAGACAGTAGACGCTTTTATACTCCAAAAGGCGTCATCTTTTTTAAACGCTCGATTAGTGGAAATATATTTATTGTTGGAGGTAATGTGTAAATGACTGCAAATTGGGAAAAGCTTGAAGGTAACCAGGGCGTCCTTACTGTTGAGGTAGACGCTGCTGAGGTAAATAATGCGCTTGATGAAGCATTCAAAAAGGTTGTAAAACAGGTTAACGTTCCTGGATTCCGTAAAGGAAAAATGCCACGTTCTCTTTTTGAAAAACGTTTTGGTGTAGAATCTCTTTATCAAGATGCTCTTGATATTATTCTTCCTAAAGCTTATTCAGAAGCAATTGACGAATCTGGCATCGAACCAGTTGACCGTCCTGAAGTTGACGTTGAGCAAATGGAAAAAGGTCAAAACTTGATCTTTAAAGCAACTGTAACCGTTAAGCCTGAAGTAAAACTTGGCGAATACAAAGGTCTTGAAGTTGAAGAACAAGATACAAACGTTACAGATGAAGAAGTAGAAGCAGAGCTTAAATCTCTTCAAGAAAAACAAGCTGAGCTTGTAGTAGTTGAAGATGGCGAGCTAAAAGAAGGCGATACTGCTGTCATCGACTTCGAAGGTTTCCTTGGTGAAGAACCATTTGAAGGTGGAAAAGGCGATAACTATTCACTAGAAGTTGGCTCTAACACTTTCATCCCTGGTTTTGAAGAGCAATTGATTGGTGAGAAAGCTGGCGCTGAGAAGGAAGTTAAAGTAACTTTCCCTGAAGAGTACCATGCTGAAAATCTTGCTGGACAAGAAGCTACTTTTAAAGTGAAGATTCATGACATTAAGCGCAAGGAGCTTCCAGAGCTTGATGATGAGTTCGCTAAAGATGTAAATGAAGAAGTTGAAACGCTTGATGAGCTTAAGAAAACAACGAAAGAAAATCTTGAAAAACAAAAAGCAGAAGATGCTGACGTTCAAAAGAAAGACTCGTTGATTGAAAAAGCTGCTGAAAACAGTGAAATTGATCTTCCATCTGCAATGGTAGATGCAGAAGTAGATCGTATGCTTCAAGAATTTGAGCAGCGTCTACAGCAACAAGGTATGAACCTTGAAATGTACTACCAGTTCTCTGGACAAGATGAGAAAGCACTTCGCGAACAAATGCAAGAAGACGCTGAAAAGCGCGTGCGCACAAACTTAACGCTTGAAGCAATTGCAGATGCTGAAAACGTGGAAGTTTCTGAAGAAGAAGTAAACGAAGAACTTTCGAAGATGGCTGCAATGTACAACATGGAAGAAGAACAAATTCGTTCTATGTTAACGATGCAAGGTGGCACTGATGCACTTAAAGGTGACCTACGCATTCGTAAAGCAATCGATGTTCTTGTAGATAACAGCAAAAAAGCATAATTCAAGCTAATAGACTGGCTTATTTTGAACAAGGCGCTTAATTGCGCCTTGTTTTTACAAAAAGAAGTAGTAATGAAATGACACGAAGTTGCTAAACATAGTAGTAAGACAATCACTCGATACATAATAAGCTATAAAGAGTCGTTTTACTTCGTATCCTTTTGCGTTATATGATACAATTTCAGTACATAAATAGGATGAGAAACCAGTGGTGGATAACCGTTATGATTGCTTTTTGTAATCGGAGTTCAAATGAACAGACGGAGTTCCTTTTCCAGATAGACCTACTCGGGTTTCATCGAGATCAAAGGTTAGGGGTGAATTCATGTTTAAATTTAACGATGAAAAAGGACAACTTAAGTGTTCTTTCTGTGGTAAAACACAGGATCAAGTCCGTAAGTTAGTTGCAGGACCAGGTGTTTATATCTGTGATGAGTGTATTGAACTTTGCACTGAAATCGTTGAAGAAGAGCTTGGAACTGAAGAAGAGGTGGATTTCAAAGAAGTACCGAAACCTCATGAAATTTGCCAAATTCTTGATGACTATGTCATTGGACAAGAGAAAGCTAAAAAGTCATTATCAGTAGCAGTTTACAATCACTATAAGCGAATCAATGCATCCTCGAAACCTGATGATGTGGAGTTGGCGAAAAGTAACATTGCTCTTATCGGACCAACCGGTAGTGGTAAGACACTACTTGCACAAACGCTTGCTAGAATTCTAAACGTACCTTTTGCTATTGCAGACGCTACGTCGTTAACAGAAGCTGGTTATGTTGGTGAGGACGTTGAGAACATTCTTCTTAAGCTAATTCAAGCTGCGGATTACGATGTGGAGAAAGCCGAAAAAGGAATTATCTACATCGATGAAATTGATAAGGTAGCTCGTAAGTCGGAAAATCCGTCGATTACGCGTGATGTATCTGGTGAAGGTGTTCAACAGGCGCTTCTTAAAATTCTTGAAGGTACAACAGCTAGCGTACCTCCACAGGGTGGCCGAAAACATCCACATCAAGAATTTATTCAAATTGATACAACAAATATTCTCTTTATTTGTGGTGGGGCATTTGACGGAATTGAGCAAATTATCAAGCGTCGTCTTGGTAAGAAGATTATCGGATTTAGTGGTGAAGCGAAACAAGAGGATCTTAAACCGGGTGAATATCTAGGTAAAGTCCTTCCAGAAGATTTACTTCGCTTTGGACTTATTCCTGAATTCATCGGCCGTCTTCCTGTTATTGGAAGCCTTGAGCCACTTGATGAAGAAGCACTTGTTGAAATTCTTACTAAACCTAAGAATGCGCTTGTTAAACAATATCAAAAGCTTCTTGAACTTGATGATGTTGAACTTGAATTCGAAGATGATGCACTTGTTGAAATTGCGAAACAGGCAATTGAACGTAAAACAGGTGCGCGTGGACTTCGTTCCATTATTGAAGGCATCATGCTTGATGTCATGTATGATCTTCCTTCACGTGATGAAATTAAAAAGTGCGTATTATCTGCTTCTACAGTAAGCGAAAAAACGACACCAAAATTAATCCTTGAAGATGGTTCAGTGATCGATGAAGATAAGAAATCGCCAAAAGAAAGTGCTTAATCTAAAAACCAACCACTAAAGTGTGGTTGGTTTTTTGTATGTATAGCTCCTCTCTAATTAACGCTATATCCTTCTCGGTCTTACACTTAGTGGATCGGTTCTTAAATATGCTGACTTTCGGCTAGTCATTTTGTTATTTTCCGGTTTATGGAACCAATGCTCAGGAGATACTAGTGCTATTGATCAATCATCAGGAGGTAGGAGTATGAATTGGACAGGGATAGCACTAGCGATACAATTGTTTTTTGGGATTGTTATAGGATTGTATTTCTGGAATTTACTTCGTAATCAGCGAACTCAAAAGGTTTCTATAGATAAAGAATCACGAAAAGAAATGGAGCATTTACGTCGATTGAGAAGCATCTCTTTAAGCGAACCGTTATCAGAGCGTATTCGCCCTACAGGCTTTTCAGAAATCGTTGGTCAGGAAGAAGGAATTCGTACGTTAAGGGCAGCGATCTGTGGGCCGAATCCACAGCACGTAATCATATATGGCCCCCCAGGAGTAGGAAAGACGGCAGCAGCACGACTTGTACTTGAAGAAGCGAAACGTAATCGGGGAACGCCTTTTAAACAGTCCGCCGTATTTGTAGAGTTGGATGCAACGACGGCGAGGTTTGATGAGAGAGGGATAGCAGATCCATTAATCGGTTCTGTTCATGACCCTATTTATCAAGGTGCTGGAGCGATGGGACAAGCGGGTATCCCTCAGCCAAAGCAAGGAGCAGTTACGAATGCGCATGGCGGTATTCTCTTTATTGACGAAATAGGAGAGCTTCATCCGATCCAAATGAATAAGCTATTGAAGGTGCTTGAGGATCGTAAAGTATATCTTGAGAGTGCTTATTATAATGAAGAAAACACAACAATTCCGAATCACATACACGATATCTTTCAAAACGGACTACCGGCAGATTTTAGGATGATCGGAGCTACAACAAGAACACCTGACGACATTCCTCCTGCTATTCGTTCAAGGTGTATGGAAGTATATTTTCGTGAGTTAAGTCAGGATGAAATTGCACGAATTGCAACCAGAGCAGCCAAAAAGCTAAATTTAACTCTTGATGAGGACGGCATTGAACGAGTAAGTCGTTATGCAAGGAATGGACGCGAAGCAGTTAATTTAATGCAAATTGCAGCTGGACTAGCCATTACAGAAAACCGTGATAGGATAACGGCTACCGACATGGAATGGGTCGTCCATGCGAGTCGCCTTACGCCTCGACCTGAAAGAAAAGTTCCGCTTTATCCGGCAGTAGGGGTCGTAAACGGGCTAGCGGTTTATGGACCTAATACTGGTGCGTTACTTGAGATTGAGGTCACGGCAGTTAAAGGAAAATTAGATAAAGAAGGTTCCGTTACCATTACAGGAATTGTAGAAGAAGAAAGCATCGGGAATCAATCAAAGTCCATACGAAGAAAAAGTTTAGCCAAATCTTCCGTAGAAAATGTGATGACTGTATTAAAGTCCATGGGCATTCCTGTTGACGCTTATCAGTTACATATTAATTTTCCTGGAGGAGTGCCTGTAGATGGTCCATCAGCTGGTGTAGCCATTGCAACAGGGATCTACTCAGCAATTAAAGGAACTCCAGTTAGTAATAAAATTGCGATGACGGGCGAAATTAGTATTCATGGATTTGTTAAGCCAGTAGGCGGTGTTTTTGCAAAAGTTACGGCTGCGCGTGATGCCGGAGCTGAACTAGCGCTTATTCCGAAAGAAAACGATGAAGAAATGTTGCAAATAATTAAAGGCATTAAAGTTGTAGCCGTTACACATCTCTCGGAAGTGTTTGATGCAGCATTTGCAACTGGAAAATCCCAAGAATTCCCTTCCGTCGTTATTGGAAAATCCCAGCCAGGAAGTTAACGGGCGGGGATTTTCTTTTTTGCAATAGTGATTCGTCCAGTTTCCTATGTAACGCTTTAACCATCGAATTGTCTAAACGGTTTTCATTTCCAGGAAGCAATTGCTACTATTTTTACAAAGTGAGTTTTCTATGGGTGTAAGTTTTTTTAAAGTTTGAGCAGGGATGATTAGACAAGTAGAAGAAACTTAGGATACAATGAAGTACAACTTATCAATAGTATAAGCTCGGATCAAAACTTATTTTCATAACGTTTTTATAGTTTGTTGTCTGGAGGTGCCATGATTGAAAAATGAACATAAAACATTACCATTGCTACCTTTAAGAGGGTTGCTTGTTTATCCCTCAATGGTTCTTCATCTCGATGTAGGCCGGGATAAGTCGGTTCAAGCGCTTGAAAAGGTCATGATGGATGATCAAAAGATTTTTCTGTCTACACAAAAAGAGGTGGAGATTGAAACACCTGAAGTAAATGATATTTATGAGATTGGAACGCTTGCTACTGTAAAGCAAATGTTGAAATTACCAAATGGTACAATTCGTGTACTCGTTGAAGGACTTCAGCGAGGCAAGATTGTTGAGTTTAAAGATACAGAAGAATTTTACGAAGTTGAGATCGAACAAATCGATGAAAGTGCTGATATGAATGTGGAAGAGGAAGCGTTAATGCGCACAGTGCTTGATTTGTTTGAACAATACATTAAAGTTTCAAAAAAGGTGACGGCGGAAACTTTTGCCTCAGTGAGTGATATTGAACAGCCTGGGCGATTAGCTGATATCATTGCTTCTCACCTCTCTTTAAAGATTCGCCAAAAACAAGAAATTCTCGAAACGTATAGTTCCCATGAACGATTGAATAAGTTGATCGAAATTCTTCAAAATGAAAAAGACGTTATTGATCTTGAAAAGAAAATTGGCCAGCGAGTGAAGCGCTCAATGGAAAAAACGCAAAAAGAGTACTACCTTCGTGAACAAATGAAGGCTATTCAAAAAGAACTTGGTGAAAAAGAAGGCAAAACTGGTGAAATCGCTACTTTAAAGGAAAAGATCGAGGAAGCCAATATGCCTGAAAACGTTCAGGAAATGGCGTATAAAGAGCTAGATCGTTATGAAAAAATTCCACAAAGCTCCGCCGAAAGTTCTGTGATTCGGAATTACATCGATTGGTTAATACAAGTGCCCTGGTCCAATGAGACAACAGATAACCTTGACATTAATCATGCCGAAAAAATTCTTGATGAGGACCATTATGGTCTCGAGAAAGTGAAAGAAAGAGTGCTCGAATACCTTGCCGTTCAACAGCTTACACAGTCGTTAAAAGGACCGATTCTTTGTCTCGTTGGACCACCAGGAGTTGGGAAAACGTCACTTGCAAGATCTGTTGCACGGTCAATTGGCCGTGAGTTTGTTCGAATTTCTCTCGGTGGTGTACGTGATGAAGCAGAAATTCGTGGACATCGTAGAACTTACGTTGGTGCGATGCCTGGTCGTATTATCCGTGGGATGAAAAAAGCGGGTACTGTCAATCCGGTCTTCCTATTGGATGAAATCGACAAAATGTCGAATGATTTCCGTGGTGATCCATCTTCAGCATTATTGGAAGTATTGGATCCGCAGCAAAATAATACGTTTAGTGACCACTATATCGAAGAACCGTATGACCTTTCGAAAGTGATGTTTGTGACAACAGCGAATAATCTTTCAACGATTCCTGAGCCACTTCTTGATCGAATGGAAGTGATTCAAATTGCAGGATACACTGAAATTGAGAAAGTGAACATTGCTAAAAATTACCTTGTCCCTAGGCAGCTTGAAGATCACGGGTTGAAAAAAGGTAATCTCCAAATTAGAGAAGAGAGTCTTTATAAGCTTGTTCGTCATTATACACGAGAAGCTGGGGTGCGTAACCTAGAACGCCAAATCGCAACGGTTTGTCGGAAAGCTACAAAAATAATTGTATCAGGGAAGAAAAAACGAGTCATTGTTACTGAAACAATGCTGGAAGAGTTGCTAGGTCATCCGAAATTCCGTTATGGTGAAGCTGAGAAAGAAGATCAAGTTGGTACAGCGACAGGGCTCGCTTATACAACAGCGGGAGGAGATACGTTAGCAATTGAAGTATCTCTATCGCCAGGAAAAGGCAAATTGATCTTAACAGGGAAGCTAGGGGATGTGATGAAGGAATCAGCACAGGCTGCGTTCAGCTACATTCGCTCGAAATCCGAAGAGCTCTCGATTGATCCAACATTCCATGAAACAAACGATATTCACATCCATGTTCCAGAAGGTGCTACGCCTAAAGATGGTCCTTCTGCAGGAATTACAATCGCTACAGCCCTTGTATCTGCATTAACAGGTAAGGCAGTTCGAAGAGACGTAGGGATGACTGGAGAAATTACGCTTCGAGGACGAGTTCTTCCAATCGGTGGACTGAAGGAAAAGTCGCTAAGTGCTCATCGTGCTGGATTAACAACAATTATAATGCCTAAAGAAAATGAGAAAGATCTGGATGATATTCCAGAAAGCATTCGCAAAGATTTAACATTCCTTCCAGTGTCACATCTGGACGAAGTGTTAAAAACCGCACTTGTGGGGGAGAACAAATGAAAGTAACAAAATCAGATTTTATTATCAGTGCTGTTAAACCAGAGCAGTACCCAGTAGAAGGCTTGCCAGAGATTGGCTTAGCCGGACGATCCAACGTGGGGAAATCTTCGCTTATTAATACACTGATTAATCGTAAGAACCTTGCTAGAACATCTCAAAGGCCTGGGAAAACCCAGACGCTTAATTTTTACCTTATTAATGAGCGATTGTATTTTGTTGATGTTCCCGGTTACGGATTCGCTAAGGTTTCTAAAAAAGAAAGAGATGCCTGGGGGAAAATGATAGAAACCTATTTAACTGATCGTGATCAGTTAAAAGCAGTCATCCAAATCGTAGATTTACGCCATGCCCCATCAAATGACGACGTGGTGATGTACGATTGGTTAAAGCACTACGAAATTCCCGTGATTGTCGTTGCGACAAAATCGGATAAAATCCCTAAAGGGAAATGGCAAAAACATTTAAAAGTTGTGAGCCAGACATTAAAAATTGAACCGACGGATCGACTCGTTACATTTTCTTCTCATACTGGACAGGGAAAAGAAGATGTTTGGAATGCAATAAAATCTTATTTATAGTTTTCAAACCCGGTCAAAGGACCGGGTTTTTCTTATGAGTGCATTTTCTGATTATTAAGAAGAATATGTTTTTAAACTGATTAGAAAGGGAATGGGAATAAAATAGAGGAAACAGAAGAATGCGCAAGCTCTTTGCGTGTTATCAGAGCTTAGACCAAAATAGGAGGTGTAAGCACCATGAGTCAGAATTGAAAGAAATGTCTAAATATTGATATTATAGGAATAACGCAGTTTACATAATCCTAACTGCATAAAAGAAAAGTCGTATAAGGGGGACATGTGATGATGAAAAGAAAATGGAGTTTTCTCACGGCTCTAATGTTAATGTTTGTACTCGTTTTAACAGCGTGTGGAGGGAATGAAGAGAGTAGTGGATCATCTAGTTCTGAAGGAGACGACGGTCTGGAATTAACGGAAGATGGCAAATTCAGCTATGTTGTATCAGGAGAGTTTCCTCCATTTAGTACAGTTGATGCAAATGGTGATCTTGATGGATTTGACGTTGCTGTAGGTAAAGCCATTGCGGAAAAACTTGATCTTGAACCCGCGGTTGAAAAATTTAAATTTAGTGGTATGGTATCCGCTATTCAGTCTGGTCGTTATGACGCAGCGGTTGCAAGTCATACGATTACTGATGAGCGTAAGGAAGCCGTGAATTTTAGTGAGCCATACTATTATTCAGGACCTGTTCTTTATGTTCAACCTGGAAGTGAAATTCAGAGTTTAGAAGACCTTGAAGACAAAGATGTAGCTGTCTCAAAAGGTTCAACTTATGAGAAATCAGCACAGGAATACACTGATAAAATTTCCAATTATGATAGTGACCAAACTGCGTTACGTGCCCTAAGTGAAGGAAAGCATGATGCGGTCATAACAGATGATATTACAGGCAAGCAGGCAATGGAAGAAGGTTTTGAGATTGAGAAATTAGAGCAGCTAGGAACAAGTGAACAAGCTGTTGCGATTAAGAAAGAAAACTCAAATCTTCTTGAGGCAGTTAACAAAGCGTTAGAAGAGTTAAAAGAAGACGGAACGTTAACAAAACTTAGCGAGGAATACATCGGAGTCGACATCACCCAGAATCCTGAAAGTGAGTAAGAATGAGGAATGTGTGCGGTGCGCGCATTCCTTTTTTACCTGTAATGTTACTGAATTCTAAGGAGCTGATCGCACTTGCCAACTTTTGCTCATTTTTTTGAAACGCTATTAGAGAGCTATCCGGTATTCTTTGAAGGACTCTGGCTTACGATTCGGGTTACCTTCGTATCTGTTTTAATAGCTGTTTTTATTGGTTTGTTTTTTGCTTTATTTAAAATTTCACAATCAAAGATATTAAATTGGATTGCAAATGTGTACATTGCTGTTATTCGAGGCACGCCGCTAATTGTTCAAATTTTCATCTTCTATTTTGGTTTAACCGAGTTTAATATCCCGAAATTCTGGGCTGCTTCAATTGGACTTGCCCTACATAACGGGGCTTATATTGCAGAGATCTTTCGTGGGTCCATTCAATCCATTGACAAAGGTCAGATGGAGGCTGGGCGCTCTCTTGGAATGAGTCATACACTTGCGATGCGACGTATTATTCTTCCACAGGCTTTTAGAAGAGCGTTGCCACCTCTTGGTAACCAATTTATCATTGGGTTGAAAGATTCCTCACTAGCAGCATTTATAGCCCTTCCAGAATTGTTTAGCGTCGCGACTACACAGGGGGCAAGAACGTTTGATGAGATGACGTATTTACTCATTGTAGCTGTATACTATCTAGTCCTTGTTTTAATCTTCACGCTTCTTGTTAATCTCCTTGAAAAACGATTATCTGCTAGTGATTAAGAAAGAGAGAGGTGCTGTCGATGGTAGAAAAAGCAGAAATGATTCGAGTAGAGAAATTGAACAAATCATTTGGAGATCTTCACGTCCTAAAGGATATTGATCTTGAAGTAAATGAAAGCGACGTTGTTGTGCTTATTGGCGCCAGTGGCTCTGGTAAGAGTACACTGCTTCGGTGCATGAATTTTCTTGAGATCAAAAATAGCGGAAACGTTATTATTGAAGGCGAAACGATTGACCCTCAAAAAAATGATTTAAATAAAGTCAGGCAGCGCGTCGGCATGGTGTTTCAACATTTTAACCTTTTTCCTCATAAATCGGTTTTAGAGAATGTCATTGAAGCTCCATTAATGGTGAAAAAAATAAAGCGGGCCGAAGCGGAGAAAGAAGGAAAGGAACTCCTTGCAAAAGTAGGTCTTGGAGATAAAGCGAACGTCTATCCTAACAAACTTTCCGGCGGTCAGAAGCAGAGAGTTGCCATTGCACGAGCGCTTGCCATGAAGCCTGATATTATGTTGTTTGACGAGCCGACATCAGCGCTTGATCCTGAGTTAGTGGGAGAAGTTCTATCTACTATGAAAGAACTAGCAAAAGAGGGAATGACGATGGTTGTTGTCACGCATGAGATGGGTTTTGCTCGAGAGGTAGGAGATTGGGTCGTCTACATGCATGATGGAAAAATCGTAGAGAAAGGCCACCCTAGTGAGTTATTTAATGAACCAAAGGAACAGAGAACGCAGGACTTTTTAAGTTCTATTTTATAACTTGAAATGTTGAGATAGAAAAAAGTAAGGAGCGTGTGCTCCTTACTTTTTTTTCGAGACAAGGTAAATTCCTATAGCAATTAAAGCAAGCGGCCAAAACTTGCCTACAAAGGAAAAGGTAGAGTTGAGCCAGAGTTCTAAACCAGAATAAAGAAGTTCAATAATGGAAAGGGCAAGTAATAGTAACCCGGGGATCAGACCGCTTTTTTTTGTTTTATAGTATGTAACCAGATAAGCTGCACTCAGGATCAGTGTATACATTCCCCAGCTATCAGGCCAAACGGCGATTTTAGTGACAAAATAGAAATGTACACCAAGCCCAAGGAGCAAAATTCCCGGAAAAAGCATATTCCCTTCTTTTGCAATAGAACCTTGAATGATCATGGCAAGACCTATCACAATTAAAATAACTTGCCAATTCATGAGATGATCTGAAAAGGGAAGGTTTAGCGTTTGAAATAAATAATAAAGTCCGATTCCAATAAATAAAACTCCCGGAAAAATACTTTGACGTTTCAATGAAAATCCTCCTAGTTGAAAGAGATACACAAGTTTTGCTATACATTTGATTTTCTGGTACATTAATAGTTGTATGATTACTAATAATATGCAGAGATAATTCTTTATTCATCATATCATAATTGCTTTCATAGTCTGTTCACATTTCATAACTCTGTGCAATTTGTCACATGTTATAATGGTAATAGATGATAGCAAAAGATTAGGTTTGGTTAACAATTTTTTGGGGGTGGAACGATGCACATCCTGGTCGTAGGGTTGAACCACAAAACAGCCCCTGTGGAAATACGAGAGAAACTTTCCTTTCAGGAGAATGATTTGCCTGAAGCATTAGATAAGTTGCGTCACTCTAAAAGTATTCTAGAAGCGGTGATCTTATCAACATGTAACCGTACAGAGTTATATGTTGTTGCTGATCAGCTTCATACAGGGAGATATTATTCAAAAGCTTTTCTATCTGAATGGTTCGGAATTGATAAAGAAGAATTTTCACCATATCTAGTGATTCGCGAAAGCGATGCGGCGACAGAACACCTTTATCGTGTAGCATCTGGACTTGATTCGCTTGTCATCGGGGAAACGCAAATACTTGGACAAGTTCGCGATGCTTTCTTGCTTGCTCAGCACTCAGAGACAACAGGAACAATTTTTAATCAGCTCTTTAAGCAGGCGATTACTCTTGCTAAACGGTCCCATTCTGAAACCGAAATTGGAGAAAACGCCGTTTCGGTCAGCTATGCTGCAGTTGAGTTAGCGAAGAAGATTTTTGGTGGGCTTCAAAATAAACACGTTGTCATTCTTGGCGCAGGCAAAATGGGTGAGCTTACTGCTAAGAACTTGCAAAGTAACGGCGTAGATCAAGTAACAGTCGTGAATCGTACGCTTGAGAAAGCAACAGAGCTTGCTTCTCGTTTTAAAGGACAGGCTCGTTCTATGGATGAAGTAGAAACTGCGCTTGCTGATGCAGACATTCTAATCAGTTCAACTGGATCTACAAACTATGTTTTAACGGAGCAAAATGTAAGACCGCTTCTCAAAAAGCGTAGAGGTCGTCCATTGTTTATGGTCGATATTGCTGTTCCGAGAGATCTAGATCCATCCCTTAATAATATGGACTCCGTTTTCTTGTACGATATTGACGATCTAGAAGGAATTGTTGAAACAAACATTGCAGAACGTAAGAAAGAAGCAGAGAAAATTGAACTAATGATTGAAGAAGATCTTGTTCAATTTAGAGAGTGGCTTAATACACTCGGCGTTGTACCGATGATTACAGCTTTACGTACGAAGGCACTTGCGATTCAAGCAGAAACAATGAATAGTATTGAACGTAAATTGCCTAACTTAACGGATCGAGAACGAAAAGTATTAAGTAAACATACGAAAAGTATAGTGAACCAGCTGCTACGTGATCCCATTGTTCGTGTGAAGGAGATGGCTGCAGAGCCAAATGCAGAGGAGTCGCTTGAGATCTTCACGAAAATCTTTGCGATTGAAGAAGAAATTGAGAGAGAACTTCATAAGCAGCGAGTGAAAGAAAACGAAGAAAAAAGACAGCATGAATCCGTTGACTACTCCCCTTTATTACAGGCATCGCAGTTGCGCTCCTAGGAGAGGAGACATGATTTGTGACCAACGCCAGCTGGCTTTATGATATAACCATTTTGCTTTATGCCCTTAGTGTACTGGGTTATTTTATTGATTTCTTGCAAAACAGCCGGAAAGTAAATCAGTTTGCTTTCTGGTTGCTTTCTATTGTTTGGGTGCTGCAAAGTGCGTTTCTTGTAACGCAGATTATTGAAATTGGCGGTTTCCCGATTTTAACACCTTTTGAGGGGTTATTTTTTTATGCATGGGTGATTGTATCGCTATCGCTCTTGATTAACTGGTTTTTTCGAGTCGATTTTTTTGTCTTTTTTGCAAATGTACTCGGTTTCAGCATTATGGCTATCAATTTATTTGCCACTAGAGAGCAGGCTTCAAGTTTGCTCACGGAACAATTGATGTCTGAGCTGTCGATTATTCACATTACGATGGCTTTTTTATCATATGGGGCATTTTCGCTTTCGTTTATTTTTTCAATCATGTATTTGATTCTTTACCAGATGTTGAAGAGAAAAAAATGGAATAAACGATTAAGAAGGTTTGGCGATCTATCCCAGCTTGAGAAGCTTTCCTATTTATGTAGCGTTCTCGGCGTTCCACTTCTATTACTAAGTCTTATATTAGGAATTGTTTGGGCAATCTTAAAGGTAGACCAATTTAGCTTGTTCGATGCTAAAGTAATTATTTCGTTTTTTGTACTAGGCGCCTATAGTACTTATTTATATCAAAAAGTGGCTAGAGAGATGGAGGGGCGTTCCCTCGCGTTATGGAACGTTGCTGCGTTTCTTATCGTATTAATTAATGTCTTCCTTTCTGGAACATTGTCAGAATTTCATTTCTGGTATGTATAAGGGAGAACAGGTTGGAGGAGTAACCATGCGTAAAATTGTCGTAGGCTCAAGAAGAAGTAAATTAGCGATTACTCAAACGAAGTGGGTGATCAGTAAGTTAAAGGAGTTAAACCCCGGCGTAGATTTTGAAATAAAAGAGATCGTCACTCGTGGTGACAAAATCCTGGACGTTACCCTTTCCAAAGTTGGAGGAAAAGGATTATTTGTTAAGGAAATTGAAGACGCGATGTTAAACGGTGATATCGATATGGCTGTTCATAGTATGAAAGATATGCCTTCTGTTCTTCCAGATGGTCTTATGATTGGCTGTATTCCAGAACGTGAAGATCATCGAGATGTCATTATATCTGAATCAAAAAAAACATTTAGAGAACTACCTGAGGGTGCTGTTATTGGTACAAGTAGTCTAAGACGCGGGGCACAGTTAAAAGCGATACGTCCTGATGTTGAAATTAAGTGGATTCGCGGAAATATTGACACGCGTATCCGTAAATTAAAAGACGAAGATTACGATGCGATTGTGCTAGCCGCTGCAGGTCTACATCGCATGGGTTGGTCAAAAGAAATTGTAACAGAGTACCTTGATCCTGACTTATGCGTTCCGGCTGTTGGGCAGGGAGCACTCTCCATCGAGTGTCGAGAGAGCGATGATGAGTTAAAAGCGATTCTTGAGAAATTTAGCGATCAAGAAACAACGAGGACAGTATTAGCAGAACGAGCTTTCCTTCATACACTTGAAGGAGGTTGTCAGGTTCCAATTGCAGGTCATGCGACTCTTAATGGTGACAAAGTAACTGTTACGGGCCTTGTTGGAGAACCGGATGGATCTGTTATTATTAAAGAAATGGAAATGGGTAGTGATCCTATACAAGTAGGAAATATGCTTGCGAATCGAATGAAGGAACAGGGTGCTAAAGATATCCTTGATCGTGTGAAAGAGGAATTAGATCAATGAGTTCTCCGCTCTCAGGAAAGCGTGTAATGGTCACGAGAGCTAGGGAGCAGGCAGCGACATTTACGAAATTAATTGAAGAAAGAGAGGGGATTTCGATTGAAATCCCTCTTATTTCGTTCCAACCCCGTAATCAATTGCTAAATTCGATTGAATTAAGTGAATTTAGCTGGCTCTTATTTACGAGTGCCAATGGCGTACGTTTTTTCTTGAAGCAGGCGAATATTCCAAAAGGTATAAAAGTTGGCGCGGTTGGAAGTAAAACAGCAAAAGCCCTGAAGCGGTACGGAATTCAAATTGATCTTATGCCAAATGATTTTGTGGCTGAAGGACTAGTTGCCGCTCTGGCAAAGCAAGCTGAGCCTAATGAGAAAATACTGCTACCAAGAGGGAATCTTGGTCGAGCGGTATTACCTGGGCAATTAAGCAAGTTAGGGTATGATGTAACCGATTTACCAATCTACGATACAGTTATTCCGTTTGAGTCGAAAGCAGCATTAAAAAAGATCGTTCATAACAAAGATTGTGATGTCATAACGTTCACCTCTTCGTCAACAGTTCATCATTTTGTACAGCTTCTCGATGCAGACAATTTGAAAGATCACCTCATAGGCATCACAATAGTGGTAATTGGCCCGATTACTGAGAAAACGCTACGATCATACGGCATCGTACCCCAAGTCGTGCCTGACCAATATACCATTGAAGGAATGCTTGAAAGCCTTGAGCGATTTTTTAATAAATAGGAGGAAATGATAATGGAAACAGCAAACTTTCATCGTCACCGTCGATTAAGACGTTCTGAATCAATGAGATCCCTCGTAAGAGAAACGTATTTACATAAAGAGGATTTTATCTATCCGATTTTTGCAGTTGAAGAAGAAAATGTGAAAAGAGAAATTCCTTCTATGCCAGGTGTTTATCACTATTCATTAGACCGGTTGAATGAAGAAGTGCGTGAAGTAGTTGATCTTGGTATTAAATCCATTATGATGTTTGGTGTTCCAAACCATAAAGATGCCGTTGGTTCAGAGGCTTACTGTGATACGGGGATTGTCCAAAAAGCAATTGCGCAAATTAAAGATGAGTTTCCTGAGTTAACTGTTATTGCAGATACATGCTTGTGTCAATATACAGATCACGGGCACTGTGGCGTGATTGAGAATGGTTACGTACAAAATGATGAATCTCTTGAACTACTTACTAAAACAGCGATTTCTCAAGCTAAAGCAGGAGCTGATATGATTGCGCCATCGAACATGATGGATGGTTTCGTAGCGGCCATTCGTCATGGCCTTGATGAAGCAGGTTTTGTTGATGTTCCTATTATGAGCTATGCTGTGAAATTCTCATCTGCCTTTTATGGTCCATTTCGTGATGCTGCTCACAGTACGCCACAGTTTGGTGATCGCAAAACGTATCAAATGGATCCAGCTAATCGACTCGAAGCCATTCGAGAAGCAGAGAGTGACATTGAAGAAGGCGCTGATTTCTTAATGGTAAAACCGGCCCTTTCTTATCTTGATATCATTCGCGAACTAAAAGACCGCTTCCCACTTCCAATGGTTGCCTATAACGTTAGCGGGGAATATTCCATGATAAAAGCCGCAAGTCAAAATGGGTGGCTGAATGAAGAAGAAGTGGTTCTTGAGAAATTAACAAGCATGAAGCGTGCAGGCGCAGACTTAATCATTACTTACTTTGCGAAAGACGCTGCTCGCTGGCTAAATCAATAGAATTGAAAGAGAGGGACTATTAAATGGGTAATTATGAACGTTCCAAAGAAGCATTTAAGGAAGCATCTAAAGTAATGCCAGGTGGCGTGAACAGTCCAGTAAGGGCTTTTAAGTCAGTTGGTATGGATCCGATTTTTATGGAAAAAGGAAAAGGCTCTAAAATTTATGACATCGATCAAAACGAATACATCGACTATGTACTTTCCTATGGTCCGCTCATTCTTGGCCATGCTGATGAGCAGGTTGTTGATCGGCTTAAAGAGGTAACGGAGCTTGGTACGAGTTTTGGAGCACCTAGTCAGTATGAAACAAAACTTGCTGAGCTTGTGATTGAACGAGTACCATCAATTGAGATCGTACGTATGGTAAACTCGGGAACGGAAGCTACGATGAGTGCGTTGCGTTTAGCTAGAGGTTACACAGGTCGCAATAAAATACTTAAGTTTGAAGGATGCTATCATGGTCACGGTGACTCCTTGCTAATTAAAGCTGGGTCTGGCGTCGCCACCCTAGGCCTTCCGGATAGTCCAGGCGTACCTGAAGGCATTGCTAAAAACACCATTACAGTACCATATAATGATCTCGAAAGCCTTCGTTATGCGTTCGAGGAGTTCGGAGATGATATCGCTGGCGTTATCATCGAGCCTGTAGCGGGCAACATGGGTGTTGTGCCACCTCAGCAGGGATACCTTGAAGAAATTCGTAAGATCACAGAGGATAATGGAACGCTTCTTATTTTTGATGAAGTTATGACTGGCTTCCGCGTAGGTTACAACTGTGCCCAAGGGTACTATAATGTTACGCCTGATTTAACTTGTCTTGGGAAAGTAATTGGTGGAGGCTTACCGGTTGGTGCCTATGGTGGTAAAAAGGAAATCATGGAGCAAATTGCTCCAAGCGGTCCGATCTATCAAGCGGGTACACTTAGTGGAAATCCACTTGCGATGACAGCAGGATATGAAACACTTTCGCAACTCACACCAGAAAGCTACCAGGATTTCGAACGTAAAGCAGAGCGACTTGGAAAAGGGCTTTCAAAAGCTGCAGCAAAATACAATATCCCTCATACCGTTAATCGTGCGGGGTCGATGGTTGGCTTCTTCTTTACGAACGAGGATGTTATTAACTTTGAAACAGCATCTTCTTCTAACCTTGAACACTTTACAAACTATTTTAAAGAAATGCTTGCACAAGGAATTTCACTACCCCCATCTCAATTTGAAGGAATGTTTCTTTCAACTGCTCATACTGAGCACGACATCGATGAAACAATTGCTGCTGCAGAAGCGGCTTTCTCAAAGCTTGTTTAATCCAAAGCTACTGGCATTTGCCAGTAGCTTTTTTGATTGAGGAGACAGAGGGAACTTTCTCAATCTTATTCAAATTAGACATAATCCTGTGAATTACTCATACATGTGTAATGTATGGATAATGTTTGAAAGGAGGAGAAAGCATGCCTGAAGGCTCATATTTGCATTTCTCCGTAGAGGAGCAGGTCTGGTTAAAGAAAGGACAGGAAGTTGAAGAGGTTCTATCTATTTCACTTGATCCTGAAATTTCGATTGAAGAGTATGAAGATTATGTAGCTGTGAAAGGCTGTTTATATTTAACGGGAGAATATTTGCAGCGTGATCAAACAGGTCATGAAGATATCAGTGAGGGATCTCCCTATCGCTCAATTCATGAAGTTCATGTAAGAGAAGATGGTACGGCGTCGATGGGACACCGGTTTCCGGTAGATATTACGATTCCTGCAAGTCGTATTAGAAGTCTAGAAGATATATTTGTTACGGTAGATACGTTTGACTACACGATAGTGGAGGAGAATTGCCTTCAGTTGAAAGCTGACATATCCATTAGTGGGATCCAGGGTGATCAAAATCGTGTAGAAATAGAGGTCGATGAGGTGGAAGAAGACGAAAGTGAATTGAGTCAAGAAGAGGAAAGTGTTTGGGAGAATGATATTAAATACGTCGATCATGAGGAAGAATCACTTGAACAGACCTCTCATTTACGTTCCCCTCAAGTAGATATGCGAGCACAATCTGATTCGGATGAAGTTGATTATTCAAAGACAAGTGCAGAAGTTGAAGAAAATGAGGAATTCCTGGAACCGACGTATGACTTTTTAACACGCATGGCTCGCCAATTGGAAGGATCAACTGAATATAACAATCAGCCTATTGTAGAAGAAATGCGCTCTCCTCAAAATGAATACAACGATTATGATGAGGAGGAGATACTTGAACAAAAGAAACAAACACCTCGTGAAGAAAATGCCCTTTATTTAACGAGTATGTTAACAAAAGAAGAAGAGCAATTTTCGAAAATGAAAATGTGTATCATCCAACCTGGTGATTCATTAACTGAAATTGCAGAACGCTATCGTGTTCTTCCAAGTCACCTTGCTCGCGTGAACCGTCTTGAAGAAGAAGAGGTAAAGGAAGGGCAGATCTTATATATACCAGTGAATCGGTAAATTCGCTTGCCTGACAGCTAATGAATCAATTGTTATTGGTGGTGTGAAAAGGAGTAATAAAGATGGATTTATTAGTGCTCATAGCTGAAAAATATGGATTTAAAGAAGTAAGTTGGGTTCGAAAACCCGAAGTCATCATGACACATTTGGGTAAGCGGAAGTTATCATACTGGCGGGAGCGGGATTTGCTTGAGTATCATCTCAACTTCCGCGACCGTCTTTTTTCTAAATGTGGCATTCTATGTAATCGTATGATTCGAACGATTAATCAAGAGGCGTTTATTCCGATACACCAAGGATATCTGTCAGTTCATGATTCGGTTGAAGATGAGTTTGCATTCGATCAGTTCCCTGAAATGGAAGGATATCTTCTCTCCTCTTTAATAGGTGTGAGTGTAGATGTGAACAATTATCGTGGATTTGCAACATTTCCTTACCGAGAGACGGTAACAGCGCTAGGTACAATCAAGGCGCTATATCCAGAGCCCTATTTACTCCTTATTAGTTTAATTCCAGAAGTGAAAAAACGCCTTAGTCATAATAAAAGCATTTCACAGTTATCCATTCCAATTTCACATCATTCTATAAAAGAAGTAATGGGCCAATTCTACTTTGAAAGTAGTGATGAAGTGCCTATTCCCGTGTATGAAGTACTCCCTAAAGCGATGCATGTGTGGTATGAAAAGAAAGGTCATGAAGAGTTTAAACAATGCTTTAAAGCTTTTATCAATGAGGTGGATAGGGAAACGAGTAACCTTCTTATTCAAACGATTATCGCTCCTTGGGACTGGTGGTCGTGTATTCAATCACTTCAGTATGAAGGTGTCAATGTGAATCAAGTGATGGAGGAATTTTTTGAAAAGTGGGAAGCGATGAGAAAGATAACCTGTTCGGTACAGCTCTCCATTTCGGAGGGGAGGATTTCGGTTATTGAGTGATCCAGCAGTTCTATTTCAATATGATTTATATCCTGAACGTGTCGTAAGAATGGGGAAAGTAACAAAGGTTGAAACGGATCGAGGAACGTTTGCCTTAAAGGAGACAAAGCTAAGTAAAGAACAGATGGATCGTATATTGTCCATTGAGGATCGATTTAAACAGCTTCATTTTGAAAGTTTTGTGCCGCTCGTTCGAACAAAATACGGTGACTCCTTTGTTTTTACAGGTGGAGGTGTAGCTTATTTAACTCCATGGGTCGACGGTGGCGAAGGGCACTCTGCTCAAAAAGAGGAGAAATTAATTCTTAATCTTGCAGAACTTCATGGATATACAGCGAGAGATCAAGCATTCTCTGAAGAAGTCATCAAACAATCGTATCAAAAGATGATCTTAATGAGAGAAAGCAGACAGTTTGAAATGGAGAAATACGTTAACTCAATTGAAAAGCGTATCTACCTCTCACCCTTTGAACTAACGTTTGTCACTCATTTTCATCAGTTAATGAAGTACTGTGATCTGGCTAAAACAAGATTGGGAAATTGGTATGAACAGGTTGTTGAAGCGAAACGATATCGTAGTGTTTTTTGTCATGGGAAATGTTCGCCTTCACACTATGTCATGAATGGTGGAAAGGGGTACTTTATTAATTTTGAAAGGTCTGTTGTCGATACGCCTGTTCGTGATCTGGCCTATTTTATTCGTTCCTCTGTTCACCCATTTCAATTTAACCCTGCTACTACAACAGCGCATATCACTCGATATGAAACGCAATTTTCATTATTTGAAGAAGAGAAAGAGCTTCTTGCAAGCTATTTGTATTTTCCAGAGCCTGTTTTTAATAGTGTGCTCCTCTTTAATGAAAACAGGCAAAGCTGGCCGCATATTAAGCATGTCCGCTTATTTACGAAAAAAATAGAAGTGATGAATGGAATCCATAATGTGCTGCAGTCATTCTAGATCCATTCAAAATAAAAACACACTTCTAATGCAACAAGAATAATGAGGATAAGCACATCGACTGAAGTTGGAAAAAGAATCGTTCGAATCGTTTGAAATACAATAAACGGCGGTACAAATTGAGCGCAAATATCCCTGAATTTATAAACAGCTGGCGGGAGCTGGTAGCGATTCATTCCCCCAAAACGTTTTTTCATAGTGTTTTCCCCTTTGTTTTCATCTGTCGTTACAAATAGTCTATGTGCGAAAGCGGATGGGGTGATTAAGAAGAGAGAGAACTGGCTAAGCTAAGAAAAAGGGCGCTTAGTATCTTGACGATCTTGAATCTACACGGTAAACTTATTTATACAAATAGTCGACAGGCAAAGACAGGGAGTAGTAGAATGTGAACCCTTCAGAGAGAGAAATCATCCGCTGAAAGATTTCTCAGGATTGAAGCATTTGAAGTCGCCCTTGAGCTGTTTCTCTGAAATAGTAGTAGGAGAATCCGGTAATCCCGTTATTCGAATGAAGCGTACAGCTAACGTTTATTTAGCTGTAAATAAAGGTGGTACCGCGAAGAAACTTCTTTCGTCCTTTTCCTAAGGATGGAGGAAGTTTTTTTGTTGTTTAAAAACACCTCTTTGTTGAAAACGGGATGGGAAATCCGATGCAAACGGCCTAAGACTTATTGAATGGAAAGGAAGAGTGGCAATGGTGAATAAAGAGCTAACGATGCCGACGAAATACGATCCGAAGGCAACCGAACAAAAATGGTACCCGTACTGGGTAGATGGTAAGTTTTTTGAAGCAACAGGGGATAAAGAGAAAGAGCCTTATACAATTGTAATTCCGCCGCCAAACGTTACAGGAAAACTTCATTTAGGGCACGCATGGGATACAACGCTTCAAGATATTCTTTCACGAGTGAAACGAATGCAAGGGTACGATGTTCTCTGGCTTCCAGGAATGGACCATGCTGGAATTGCGACACAGGCAAAAGTTGAAGGGAAGCTCCGCGAGGAAGGTACTTCGCGCTATGACCTTGGCCGAGAGAAGTTTCTTGAGAAGTCGTGGGAATGGAAAGAAGAATACGCAGACTTTATCCGCAGTCAGTGGGCGAAGCTTGGTCTTTCTTTAGACTATTCAAGAGAGCGTTTTACGCTTGATAATGGGCTTTCTGATGCGGTTCGCGAAGTGTTTGTAAAGCTTTATCAAAAAGGTTTAATTTATCGTGGGGAATATATCATCAACTGGGACCCTCAAACAAAAACAGCCCTTTCGGACATTGAAGTTATTCATCAGGAAGTGACAGGACACTTCTATCATATGCGCTACCCTCTTGCTGATGGTTCAGGGCATATCGAAATTGCAACAACGCGTCCTGAAACCATGCTTGGTGACTCAGGAATTGCGGTTCATCCTAAAGATGAGCGTTACAAGCATCTTGTTGGTAAGAAAGCGATCTTACCAATAGTAGGTCGTGAGATTGAAATTGTGGCAGATGACTACGTTGATATGGAATTTGGCTCTGGAGCTGTTAAAATCACGCCAGCCCATGACCCTAATGACTTTGAAATTGGTAATCGTCATAACCTTGAGCGTATCCTTGTTATGAATGAAGATGGCTCAATGAATGAGAATGCAGGCGACTATCAAGGAATGGATCGTTTCGAATGTCGTAAAAAGCTAGTAAAAGATTTGCAGGAAAAAGGGATTCTTTTCAACATTGAAGAGCACGTTCATTCCGTAGGGCACTCTGAACGAAGTGGTGCTGTAGTAGAACCATATCTTTCCACTCAGTGGTTCGTTAAAATGGGCCCACTTGCTGAGCAGGCAATTGCGCTTCAAAAATCAGAAGACAAAGTTAACTTTGTCCCAGAACGATTCGAGAAAACTTACTTAAACTGGATTGAGAATATTCGGGACTGGTGTATTTCGAGGCAGCTTTGGTGGGGACACCGCATTCCTGCATGGCACCATAAAGAAACTGGTGAGATTCACGTTGGCCTGGAAGCACCGACAGATATCGAAAACTGGCAGCAAGATGAAGATGTACTCGATACGTGGTTTAGCTCAGCGCTTTGGCCGTTTTCTACAATGGGCTGGCCAGATGAAGAAGCTGCAGACTTTAATCGTTATTACCCAACGAACGTTTTAGTAACAGGGTATGACATCATTTATTTCTGGGTAGCGCGTATGATCTTCCAGGGCATTGAATTTACGGAACAGCGTCCATTTAATGATGTATTGATTCACGGACTTGTACGTGACTCTGAAGGCCGTAAAATGAGTAAATCACTCGGAAACGGTGTTGATCCGATGGATGTTATCGAGAAGTACGGTGCTGATTCTTTACGCTTCTTCTTATCCACTGGTTCATCACCAGGTCAGGATCTGCGTTTCTACTGGGAAAAAGTAGAGTCAACTTGGAACTTTGCCAATAAGATTTGGAACGCTTCTCGTTTTGCCTTAATGAATATGGATGGCATGACGTATGAAGAACTCGACTTAACAGGTGAAAAATCAACAGCTGATAAATGGATTCTAACTCGCTTAAACGATACGATCGAACAAGTGACGCGCCTGATTAATAACTATGAATTTGGTGAAGTTGGCCGCTACCTTTATAACTTTATCTGGGATGATTTCTGTGATTGGTATATTGAAATGGCGAAGCTTCCGCTTTATGGCGAAGATGAAGCAGCTAAGAAAACGACACGATCTGTTCTCGCTTATGTACTTGATCAAACGATGCGACTTCTTCACCCATTTATGCCGTATCTTACAGAAGAGATCTGGCAACACCTTCCTCATCAAGGAGAATCGATCACTGTTGCAAGCTGGCCAGTGAAGAATGAAGAGCTTCATTTCCCGGAAGCAGCTGCCGACATGGCGCTACTAACTGAGATTATTCGTTCGGTTCGAAACATTCGAGCTGAAATGAATGTAGCACCAAGCAAGCCGATTGAGCTTCGCATTAAACCGAAGTCAGGGGAAGCTCAAAAGCAGCTTGAACAAAACAGTCAATATATTGAGCGGTTCTGTAACCCAGAGACGCTAACCATTTCTTCGGATCTTCAGGCTCCTGAAAAATCAATGACGGCAGTCGTATCTGGAGCAGAGCTATTTCTTCCGCTTGAAGGCTTAATTAACATTGATGAAGAAATAGAGCGTCTAAAAGGCGAAATGAAGAAGCTCGATTCTGAAGTAGATCGTGTTCAGAAAAAGCTTTCAAATGAACGTTTTATTAGTAAGGCTCCCGAGAAAGTTGTTGAAGAAGAACGAGCGAAAGAAAAAGACTATCTCGAAAGAAGAAGCAACGTTGAAGCTCGTATTAACGAACTAAAAAAATAAGGAAATGACGAATCTCTTTTGGAGGTTCGTCTTCTTTTAAGGAGGAGAGGAAATGTTTCAATCTTATGATGAAGCGGTAAGTTGGATTCATAGCTTGTTAAATCACGGCATTAAACCTGGTTTAGAGCGGATGGATTGGATGCTTGAACAGCTTGACCATCCAGAAAGACGGTTAAAAACCGTGCATGTTGGTGGGACTAACGGAAAAGGTTCGACAGTTACTTACTTACGTACAGTGCTAGAGGAGGCTGGATATGAAGTAGGGACGTTTACTTCTCCTTATATCGAATCATTTAGTGAACGAATAGCGGTTAACGGACAACCTATTAAAGAAGAGGATTTAGTTATGCTATGCAATCGCGTTCAGCCGCTTGTTGAAATGGCTACAGCTTCCCCCCTTGGTTCACCAACCGAGTTTGAAGTTATTACGGTAATCGCGCTTTTGTACTTTGGAACTAAAGCCTATCCAGATCTTGTTTTAATGGAAGTTGGGCTAGGGGGGCGACTCGATTCAACCAACATCATTCATCCGCTTATTAGTGTCATTACGAATGTAGGGTATGATCATACCCATATCCTTGGTAGTGACCTAAAGCAAATTGCGTATGAAAAAGCGGGAATCATTAAGTCAGGTGTACCTCTTGTTACGACTGCAGAAAAAGAAGAAGTTCTCACACTCTTCCATGAAACAACTAAAGTGAAAAAGACGAAAATTTATCGTTTGAATGAAGAGTTTTCGATTGGCGACAAGAGAAGTGATGATGAAGGTGAACATTTCTCATTTCAATCTCCTTATCGGAAACTAGCTGATCTACACATTCAAATGAAGGGTGAGCATCAGGTGAAAAATGCAGCTGCAGCACTAATGGGACTCGAATACTTGCGCGTCTTTTATGGTCTACATATCGAACATGACATGGTTCAGCGCGGACTTAAAAGAGCAGCGTGGCCAGGACGATTTGAGAAGATTCGTTCCAACCCCACTATCATTGTAGACGGTGCACATAATCCAGAAGGGGTCGAAAGTCTTGCGAGAACTTTGGAGCAGCACTATCCAGATAAGGATATTCACGTCATTTTTAGCGCACTAGGAGATAAAGATATTGAGTCAATGTTAAAGCCACTCTATCCGCTTATTCGAACGATGACGTTTACCACCTTTGATTTTCCAAGAGCTATTTCAGCTGAGAGTTTATTTCAACGTGCAAGTTTTTCGGCCAAGACGTATGAAGAAAACTGGAAAAAAGCAATTCAAACAACAACTGAGCAAGTAAGTGAAAATGAGCTAGTTCTAATTACGGGCTCTCTCTATTTTGTATCAGAAGTACGCCATTTTCTAAAAAATTAGAATTTAATGCAAAAAAATAGGACTTTTTCGCTACTTTTTGCTAAAATGAAACATAATCACATTAGAATGGAAAAATATTCTTCTTTACCACAGAAGATGGAGGGGGAAACAATTGACTGCAATAATGAAACGTAAAGTTTGGATTGTATGGCTATTGTGTTGGCCACTACTCATTTTTGCAACGTTCTATTTATTTCCCCCTGATTTTACTGGAAACAAGGCCGATGTTCTTGCGCTATTTGTGCTTCTTGCCGTCGTTGCAATGATGCCAATAAACGTAAAAGGAACAGACCTTTTTTTTATCCAGGGGATTTCACTAGCTGTATTTCTCAGATATGGCTTATTCGTAGAAACGATTTTAACTCAGTTAGCGATTCTTGTCTTTCTTTTGAATTTGCGAGTTACAAAGAAAGATAGTCATCGCTATCCAGTTAATATGCTCATGTTTATGATCGTTTCCCTGTTATCAGGTGGACTTTTTTATTTACTTGGAGGGTCCACAGGTGAATTCTCTGGAAATGCGATTACACAGCTTGTTCCCTCTATCGGCTATATTCTTTCGTTAATCATTGTTAATCAAATTCTCCTTCATTTTTTACGTATTTATATTTATAAAGAAATTAATACAAAGTTTTTTGATAAAGATATGCTTTGGGAAGCCATTACTACAGGAGTAACACTGCCGGTTGGATTTCTTCTCTATATGTTACATACCTATCTAGGAACAATTGCGATTTTCTTTGTTGGAGTCCCATTTGTGTTGGCATCTCTTATGCTCAGGTTGTATTACTCAAGTCGAAAAGTTAATGATCTACTTCAACAAACGAGTGAAATCGGTCAGCAAATTACTCAGTCTCTCGATATAGACGAAATTCTTCACTTATTTTTAAATGAGGTTAAGGATATGTTTGTGGTTGATTTTGCTTACATTATGGATGCAGAACAGGTAGAAAATTTAAGGATTATTAAAAGTTTTGAGAAGGAAAGAGGCATTCAAGCTAGCAGAAAAGATCATTCTTTTGAAGAAGGGATTAGCAGAAGAGTCTGGCGTAGTGGACGTAGCCGCTTATACACGAAGCGTGCACAGTGGAAAAATCTCACCCAGGGAATTCTCCCCCAAACAGCGAATGCTGTTATTTCGGTACCTATGAAACGAAATAAAAAGGTCGTCGGCATTATCACACTAGCATCAGATCGCGTTCGGTCATATGAAAAACACCATATACTCGTGCTGCAAATTTTAGCCAATTATTTAGCTGTAGCTGTTGATAATGCAAGGCATTATGAAGAGACCAAAAGGCGAAGTGAGCGCTGTCCTTTAACGAATTTGTACAATTTTCGCTTCTTTAACGAGGTATTAGACGAGAAATATAACTGTTTTGATGAAAACCCTTCTCCATTTTCAATTATATTGCTCGACCTGGATCATTTCAAAAAAGTAAATGATACATTTGGGCACCATAGCGGAAATGACGTGCTTTGTGGAGTAGCCAATCGACTTGAAGAAGAAATTGGAAATAAGGGTACCGTCGCTCGATTTGGCGGTGAAGAGTTCGTGGTATTGCTAGAAAATCATTTTCATAATGAGAGTTTACAAGTTGCAGAAGACTTACGATGTGCCATAGCGGATCGACCATTTGAGATCTTTAATGATTTGGATAACGGCGATCGTCAGGTTATTTACGTGACGGCAAGTATCGGTGTTGCAACAGCGCCTGATCAGGGAGAAGATGCACAAACCTTGATACGAAATGCCGATCGAGCCATGTATACTGGTGCAAAACAGCGGGGTAGAAACCGCGTTGCAAGCTATGTTGGATAAGAAAATCCCCATCCTTCACAAGGCGGAGGATAGGGTTTTTTGTTTCGGGTTATACAAAAGGTGCTTGCGCAGCAATGATTTTAATGACAGGTTCGTCTGTTTTAATATCGAAAAAGGTTGTTCGTCTCAGGTTAGTGGATTGGGTCTAAATCTATCATTACTTTTTAAACAATAATATGAAGAAGGATGAAAGATATGGGGGTTTTGTTACATAGTTATTTATTTCTAATTGGCCTTGCGCTTGGTTCCTTTTTTAATGTTGTTGGTCTTCGTGTGCCGATCAAACGATCGATTGTCGCCCCTCGCTCATCTTGTCCAACATGTGAACGTGAGCTTTCACCATATGAGCTTGTTCCTGTTTTTTCTTATTTATTTCAGCGAGGAAAATGTAGGGGATGTTCTACAAGTATTTCACCTATTTACGCATGTGTCGAAATCGTTACAGCGCTACTTTTTACAACCGCACCTATTTTGGTAGGGTGGTCAAAAGAATTGATGATTTCCTATGGATTGATTTCGCTTCTCGTTATTATTTTTGTTTCAGATATCACATATATGTTGATTCCTAATCGCATTCTGTTGTTTTTTGCAGCTTATTTTGGTTTGGGTCGAATTGTTGTTCCGATGGATCCATGGTATAGCCCTTTGATAGGAGCGGTAGGAGGCTTTTTATTGCTCCTATTAATCGCTGTGATTAGTCATGGTGGAATGGGTGGCGGTGACATTAAATTGTTTGCGGTGCTAGGGGTTGTTTTTGGTTATCAAGAATTAATTCTCGTCTTTTTCTTTTCTACTTTATTTGGAACGATTATTGGGATCACAGGGTTATTAATTGGAAAAGTAAAAAGGAAGCAGCATATTCCGTTTGGTCCTTCTGTGGCTTTGGCAGCACTAATAACGTATTTTTATGGTGAACAACTCTTACAATGGTATTTTGATTTTCTTATATGAAGAAATGAATAGCAGGCTCTTTAGCTTGTACTGTCTCGAACTAAAATAAGTTAGGTTACCTTTAAACCCCTCGCTCATGAATGAGGGGTTTTTTGTGTTGTCATCCTGCTCAACTCTAGTATTTTCAGTTCTAGTATTTCGCGAGATTTCATAGACTGTAGTACAAGCCGGTACTTGAGGAGGATGAGAATGGATAAGGAGAGACGGACGATTTCAATTCGACTAGATGATGAAGTCCATAAGACTCCAGAAACACATAAAGAAAGCGCAGCGGCTGAGGAAAAGGAATTTGAATGGATTTTACCGGAGCGTCGTGATTCTAAAAAGATCGTAGAGTTAAAGAAGCGGCATAGTCAAAAAAAAGCCTCCTCTTTTTTTGATCAGTCAAAGAAGAACCCAAGGTTACCAGTTGGGCGTAAAAAGAAAAAAAATCTCGTACCAAGTAAGAATGTCATTACCTTGCATAAAAAGGTGGTGGCTTCAGCGGTCTTTGCGATCGCTCTTGGCGTTTTATTTGGATTCGGTTTACTTATGGTGTTCGGTGGAGAAAGTGTAGCGACGCCCTCTAATAAGCCAAATGAAGCGGCACCAGTGACAGCTAGTCAGACGGATTTATCTTTTGATCTTCACGTTGTCCAGTCGGGTGCGTATGAAACAGAAGAGTCCGCCAGTGAATTTCAAGAAAAGCTAAAAGATCAAGGTCTACCAGCGACGATTTTTAAAGGTGAAAAATACTTCTTGCTTATTGGTGTCTCAGCTTCTGCTGAAGGCCAGGATGCCCTTGCCGCTTATTTTGAAAACAATGGACAGGATGTTTATAAGAAATTATGGACGATTGATGGAACTAGCGTAGTGGCGGGTGCGGAAATGGAGAGTCATTTGCAAGAGGGTAGGGAAATAATTGAACAGCTAACAAAGCTTGATCTAGTTGCTTTATCAGATGGAGAAGTATCAAGTAGTGAAGTAACTGATGTAAAGCAAGCGATTCAAACCTGGAATGAAAAAGGTAATGAATTAGAGGGATGGAATGAGGGCGAGGGGGAAGCTTTGGCAGAAAACTTAAAAGCTGCCTCAAAAGAGATTGAAACCTATTCATCAGAAAAAACAGTATCCTCGTTATGGATTGCTCAGCAGCATTTATTGGATGCGCTAGAAACATATCAAGAAGTAGTGGAAAGCTTGGAATAATCTGATATTTGCGGAGTATCTAAATTAACGGTACGATATGAATGTTGGGAGCAACCCTCCTGAATATCATTTTCGGAACGAAATAAAATAAGATTAAACAAATTTTAACTGTATGCACATACAGAATCGAAGTAAAACGAAAAATGTAGAGGAACGTTAGAAAATTAAATTGTGGAAAGAAAAGGGATTTGATAAGCTGTTATCAAGCCCTTTTCCCACTTGTGAATCATTTACAAAAAAAGGGTGGTAAAATGAAGCGCCTCGTATTAGCCTCAGGGTCTCCACGAAGAAAAGAACTTCTAGAGCAAGTGAACCTCCAATTTGAGATTATTGTTAGCCGCTTTGAAGAACATCACTCTCAATCTGTCCCCCCTTCTGAACTTGTGAAACAGCTTGCTTTTGGGAAGGCAAATGATGTATTTACGAACCAATCGGACGCTGTTGTCATTGGTGCCGATACGGTTGTAACGCTTGGTGCCGATATTCTTGGAAAGCCAGAAAGTCGCGAGCATGCGAGGCAGATGCTGAAAGCTTTGTCTGGCCGAACCCATATCGTTTATTCAGGTGTGGTCATCCTTTCAAATGAGCAGCGTTCACAGTTCTATGAAGCAACTGAAGTGGAGTTTTGGGATTTAACAGATGTAGATATTGAGAATTATCTCGATACCGGAGAGCCGTTTGATAAAGCGGGAGGTTATGGTATACAGGGTTTCGGTGCCGCCTTTGTGAAACGTATTCACGGGGATTATTATAGTGTGGTAGGGCTTCCGATTTCCAAAACGCTTCGAGAGTTGCAGGCGTTTGGAATTGTTCCGGAGATTCAGCGTTAGTCAGACACGAAGATGAATCCAGGGAGGAAGCGTGTTGCTTAAAACACCGTTAATGATTCGCGATTATCCTGAAGAAGAGCGCCCGAGAGAGCGTCTAGTGAAAGAGGGTCCTGAGACGTTATCCAATCAAGAGTTATTGGCGATTATTCTCAGAACTGGCACGAAACAGGAGTCTGTACTTCAGTTATCTTATCGCATTATTCATTATTTTGAAGGGCTGCGTCTTTTGAAAGATGCCAGTATCGAAGAGTTAACATCGTTAAATGGCGTGGGCACCGCCAAAGCTGTTCAACTGATTGCGGCGATGGAGCTTGGTAGAAGAGTAAGTCGTCTTCAATTAGAAGAGCGATATACGATTCGTTCACCGGAAGATGGTGCGAATTATGTGATGGAAGACATGCGTTTTTTATCACAAGAGCATTTTGTGTGCTTATACTTAAATACGAAGAATCAGGTGTTGCATCGTCAAACCGTCTTTGTTGGAAGTTTAAATGCATCAATAGTGCATCCGAGAGAAGTTTTTCGTGAGGCTTTCAGACGATCTGCAGCCTCATTAATTTGCTTTCATAATCATCCAAGTGGTGATCCTACACCAAGCAGGGAAGATATTGAAGTTACAAAACGTCTTGCAGAGTGTGGTAAAATGCTTGGTATTGATATGCTCGATCATATTATTATTGGAGATCAGAAGTTTATTAGTTTAAAAGAAAAAGGGTATGTATAGGTTGTGGAATAGTTTTCCCACTACCGTTTTTAATACTGATGAAGTATAATCATAGTTATGAGTTTTGCTTGAATTGAAGGGAGATTTAACATAAATGTTTGGTGGATTTTCAAGAGATATGGGAATAGATTTAGGTACAGCTAATACGCTGGCATATGTAAAAGGAAAAGGCGTCGTCGTTCGTGAGCCTTCCGTTGTTGCACTACGGACAGATACAGGTTCAATCGAGGCAGTTGGTAATGATGCAAAGAATATGATCGGTCGTACACCAGGTAATATTGTTGCGCTTCGTCCAATGAAAGACGGCGTTATTGCTGATTTTGAAACGACGGCTACGATGCTTAAATACTTTATTCAACAGGCTCAAAAAAACCGTTCCGTTTTTGCACGCAAGCCTAACGTGATGGTTTGTGTACCTTCAGGAATCACAGCTGTCGAAAAGAGAGCGGTAGAAGATGCAACGCGCCAGGCAGGCGCGCGTGAACCTTACACCATTGAGGAGCCTTTTGCAGCAGCAATCGGCGCAGATTTACCAGTTTGGGAGCCAACAGGTAGTATGGTAGTTGATATTGGTGGGGGTACAACAGAAGTTGCCATCATTTCTCTTGGAGGAATTGTTACAAGTGAATCCATCCGCATTGCTGGGGATGAAATGGACGAGTCGATTATCCAGTATGTGAAGAAAACATATAACTTAATGATTGGTGAACGTACGGCTGAACAGCTTAAACTTGAAATTGGCTCTGCTGGAACGACAGAAGGTATTGACGCGATGGATATTCGCGGCCGTGACCTTGTGACAGGACTTCCGAAAACAATCAGCGTATCGGCAGATGAAGTGTCTGGTGCTCTTCGAGATACGGTTAATAGTATTATGGAAGCTGTTAAAGTAACGCTTGAGAAAACGCCCCCTGAGCTCGCAGCTGACATTATGGATCGGGGCATCGTTCTTACAGGTGGGGGAGCATTGCTACGAAACCTGGATCAGGTAATTAGCGATGAAACGAAAATGCCAGTTATTGTTGCTGAAAATCCACTTGAGTGCGTTGCGATTGGTACCGGGCGTGCGCTAGAAAATATCCATTTGTTCAAATCTAGAGCTGGTATAACTTCCCGCTCTAAACAGAAGTAGTTGGAAGGTGTAACGCATGCCACAATTTTTCTCAAATAAACGCCTCATTGTATTGCTTGTGAGCATTATTATTTTAGTTGCTTTAATCGGTACATCAATGAAAGAACGCGATGCACTCACAATGCCTGAGCAGTTTTTTAAAGATTCCATTGGTTGGCTTCAATCAATCTTCTATAAACCCGCTAATTCAGTAGCGGGTTTATTTGAGAGTATTGGAGAAATGAAAGACATGTATGAAGAAAACGAGCTATTGAAGTCAAGGCTCAATGAATTTGTTGCGGTGTCAGAAGAGCTGAAAACCGTCAAGAAAGAAAATGAAGATTTAAAAAGCGAGTTAAATATTGACTCCTCAACTGGACTCGCGAACTATCAAACCTTCCATGCGAATATGATTGCGCGTTCACCTGACCGTTGGAACGATTTGTTAACGATTGATAAGGGAGAACAGGATGGGGTAGAAGCGGATATGGCCGTTGCCACGCCTGATGGTCTAATTGGTAAAGTGAAAAATGTTCAGCCTTTCTCTTCAACCGTTCAACTAGTGAGTGATGTTGATCGCACGAATCGAATTGCTGCAATGACGCAGGAAGATAAGAATGTTTTCGGAACGATTGAAGGATATGATACCGAAAAAGAAGTGTTGCTTTTCTCAAAAATTCCGGTAGATACGAAAGTAGAAAAAGGCCAAACCGTTATTACTGCAGGAAATGGCGGAATATTCCCTCGAGGTATTGTTATCGGTGAAATTGTTGATATTGAAACGGATAACGTTGGTACGACCCAGACTGCTTATGTGAAACCAGCGTCTGACTTATATGATATTAACAATGTAATGATTATCGACCGTGGAGCACAAAACGTAAATCCTGATGAGGGCGAAGGTGAAGAAGAATGAGGCGTTTTTTTCTAGTTGGAACGCTATTTGTTCTTTTTCTTTTGGAAGGAACCGTTTTTCAGGTGTTCGCACCTGAACAATACGGCTTTCACTTTCAGCTCATCCCGCGTTTTGTAACGGTGATTGTGGTTATGATTGGGATGGTTTTGTCACCTGCTTATGGCGTCCTATACGGTGTTGTTTTTGGACTTCTACATGATCTGATTTATACAGATCTTGTTGGTGTATATATGTTTGGAATGTCGGTTGCAGCTTACATAATCGGTTACTTATCGAAAGTTTTTCATCTAAATTGGTTTACGACACTTATACTTGGGTTACTAGGTGTAACATTGATGGAATTCTATGTGTATGAACTATTTTCTTTAATAAATGTAACCGACGTATCCTTTACTTCCTTTTTCTATAGTCGCTATCTTCCTTCCTTACTTTTAAATGGAATCTTTTTGCTTATTGTTTACTATCCTGTAAAACGGTTGCTTGAAGATTTATCTGAAAGCCGTAGACAAGAAAATCAGGCCAAAAGAAGGAGTTTCCTTTAGCAACGTTGAATTATTCTATGTTGAGGTGAATGAAATTGTCTATGGTACAAAAGCAAACACAGCATTTTGTTACGATTAAAGGAACGAAAGACGGCTTGAATCTGATTTTAGATGATTCCTGCGCTTTTCGTGATGTTATAAATGAACTTGATGAAAAACTTTCCGCTCGTCATATTCAGCAGACGGAAGGACATACGATTACAGTAACGCTCAAGCTTGGGAATCGCTATTTAACAGAAAAGCAAGAAAGAGAACTTCGTGCGATAATTCAATCTAAGCAAAATCTAGAAATTGATCGCATTGATTCGAATGTCATGTCGCGTGACGAAGCTGAAGAAGAGCGTAAGAGGTCCACGATTACATCCGTAGCGAGAACGGTACGATCAGGTCAGGTTCTTGAAGTGGAAGGTGATCTTCTCCTGATTGGTGATGTAAACCCTGGTGGTACTGTTAAAGCTTTTGGCAATATATTTGTAATGGGTGCACTTCGAGGCATTGCTCATGCAGGGGCTTATGGAGATATGAAGGCGGTTATTACAGCCGCTGTTATGAAACCTTCGCAGCTTAAAATCGCAGATTTAATCAGTAGGCCGCCTGATCAAGTAGGGGCGAGCATTCATGAAGCAGAATGTGCTTTTGTCAAAGACGGTCAATCTGAAATTAGCGTTGATCGCGTTCAAATACTGACCAAAGTACGACCGAATTTGACTAGGTTGTAGACAGAAAGGGGAATGTTGTGTGGGAGACGCTATCGTCATTACTTCCGGAAAAGGTGGTGTGGGTAAGACCACAACGACAGCAAACATTGGAACAGCTCTTGCACTATCGGGGAAAAAAGTATGTCTGGTTGATACGGATATCGGTCTTCGAAATCTTGATGTAGTGATGGGGCTTGAGAATCGGATTATTTATGATCTTGTCGATGTAGCTGAGGAAAGATGTAGGCTTCATCAAGCCTTAATTAAAGACAAGCGCTTTGAGGCACTTTACATGCTTCCGGCAGCACAAACGAAAGATAAATCTGCTGTTCAGCCGGCGCAAATGAAGAAAATTATCGATGAATTAAAGCAAGATTACGATTATGTGCTAATTGATTGTCCGGCAGGCATTGAGCAGGGCTTTAAAAATGCCATCGCTGGTGCAGATAAATCGGTTGTTGTCACAACACCTGAAACGTCGGCTGTAAGAGATGCCGATCGCATTATAGGTCTTCTCGAAAAAGAAGAGAATATCGAAGCACCGAAACTTGTAGTAAACCGCATTCGAAACCACATGATGGAAAGTGGCGAAATGCTTGATGTAGATGAAATTGTTTCAATACTTGCGATTGATCTCCTGGGCATTGTAGGGGATGACGATACGGTTATTACAGCTTCAAATAAAGGAGAGCCAATTGCGCTCGATCCTAGTTCAAAAGCTTCGATTGCCTATCGTAATATCGCAAGAAGAATTTTAGGTGAATCGGTTCCTCTTCTCTCTCTTCAAGAAGAAAGAGGCGTGTTTAGTAAAGTGAAAAAGTTTTTTGGAATGCGTTCTTAAATCTCGGCTGCGGCCGGGATTTTTTTGTTGGAGAATCCTTGGTCTATAGTACCCATTGATTGTGCAGCCCGAACGTACACTCAAACTTATTCCTACTTGAAAGTATTCAAATGACATATCCCCACAGGACAAGTCATAAACTGAATACTACTTATAGGAAGGATGGGTGAGGAATGCGGAAAGATCTGGATGATGTGAGAAAACGACTCCATTCGAGAAAGAAGCAGCGTCAGCCAATGCGTGGAGAACCTCGATCAAGACAAAGTCATGATCATATGCCTACTTTTACAAATCAAAATGTTGAAATGAAAATTCACCCGCTTTTTAACAAGCAAAGTTTTTTAATGCGAGCGATGATTGCGGCCTGCTTATTTCTAGGTGCTGGCATTTTATTTAAAGCAGAGAGTGATCGCCTCGTTCCGGCCCAGGATTACGTTAACGATATGATGGCGGAAGAATTCCAGTTTGCCTCGGTGAAGGAGTGGTATGAAGGGAACTTTGGAAATCCAGTTGCTTTATTTCCAACATCTCCAGAAACAAATTCGAATTCTGAATCTCCTGTCTATGCGCTACCTGCGAGTGGCAAAGTACTTGAGAATTTTGAGACCACTGGAAAAGGGATTATGGTTGAAACCGTACTAAGCTCTGGAGTCGAAGCGATCGATGCAGGGGTGGTCACCTATGCAGGAGATAAAGAAGGGATAGGGCAGACTGTTGTTCTTCAACATACTGATGGAAGCGAGTCATGGTATGGTATGCTGGATTCAATTGATGTTTCTCTGTACGATTTTGTTCAAACGAAGGACCAACTTGGGAGCGTCTCAAACTCTGAAGATGGCAAGACAGGAACGTTTTATTTTGCCATAAAGAAAAACGAAGCGTTTATTGACCCGCTTCAAGTTGTACCAATCGAATAATGCTAAGAATGATAACAATCCATCCGCTTTTCTGGATGACAATTGGTCTTTCTATTCTAACTGGGCGTTTTCGAGAAATGCTGCTGCTGTTCCTTGTTGTCCTTATTCATGAGCTAGGACATGCGGGAGCAGCTCGTTTTTTTGGGTGGCGAGTCAATGAAATCATTCTTTTGCCGTTCGGTGGTGTTGCTGTAGTGGATGAGCATGGAAATCGCCCGTTAAAAGAAGAGCTTATTGTTATTCTTGCTGGTCCATTACAACATGTTTGGATGATAGGAGTTGGCGCGATCTTCTATTATTTAGGTTTATGGGATGATATGTTCAGTCTTTTCCTACTTCATAATTTAATGATTCTCCTTTTTAATTTATTGCCGATATGGCCACTTGATGGCGGAAAGCTTCTTTTTTTATTTTATTCCCTACGCTATCCTTTTAAAGCATCTCATAGAGTAATGCTTCATTCGTCCTTTATTTGTTTATGTTTACTCATGATGGCAACAATCGTCTTTTTCCCATTTCACTTAAATTTATGGATGGTGATCATTTTTCTTACCGTATCATTGTTCAAAGAGTGGAAGCATCATCACTATATTTATTTACGGTTTTTACTTGAACGTTATTCAACAACGTTTAAAGGGGAAAAGAAGGTTGTTTCAGTAGCTTCTGAAATGAAATTAACTGATCTTCTCGCAACATTTTATCGTGGATATCACTATCAAATCGTCATAAAAGATCTAAATGTAGAGGCGGATGAGCAAGTTTTACTTCATGCATATTTTAAGAAAAATCAAATTGGCTGTGCAGTTGGTACACTATTTAGGTAAACTAGAGAAAAGAGCAAAAAGGAGAGCGGCTATGGAATTCATTGTTCTTAAAAAAAACGAGTGGCAGGCGGCCGCTATTGTAAGCGATCATGAAATAACAGATATTTGGGCGGAGGCAATCAACCCCAAAAAACCAGATGAGGGAGACCTTATTCTCGGGAAAGTATCGTCTATTTTAGATGATAAGAATGCGGCATTTATTTCACTTGGTAGCGGAAAACCAGGCCTTTTAAATGGTGATGAACTTGTTAATGCACAGCAAAAAAAGACAGCCGGGGAACGGATGCCGGCTGTTTCTGATTGTATTGAGGAAGGTCAGTCAATTCTTGTTCAGGTGAAGCACCCTGGAATCGATCGAAAAGGTCCGATTGTATCAGAGTTGGTGGCGTTAACTGGACATTCTCTCGTCTATATGCCATACGCCGGTTATTCAGCCGTATCAAAACAGCTGCCAACAAAGAGAGAAGAGTTTCTTCAAATTGCTCATCAACATTGCCTTGAACAAGAAGGACTTATCTTTCGGACAAGCGCTGGAAAACTGAGTGAAGCAGAGCTTTTGGATGAGTTTTACAACCATCGAGAAGAGTGGAACCGGCTTGTTGCATACTCCGCTTCGGTTCGAGCACCATGTCTTATAAAAAAAAACGGGGGACTTGCTGAACGAATTAGCAAACTTTATCCTCTTCATCGAGCAACTAAACTAGCGACAAATGACGACGAAACGGTTAAGACCTTCCTGCCTCTATTGTCAAAAGAGGCGAAAGTGATGTCTCAATACGAAAAGAAAAACGCTCTTCATCTTCTTGAAAGAACGATTGAGGGAATGGAGAAAACAGTTAAAATAGGGAAAGCTGCCCTACATATAGAAGAAACAAATGCGGTAACAGCGATTGATGTAGATAGTGGCGGCGTCAGAAAAATAACAAAAAACCAGACCCATTTTGAAGTAAACTTGATGGCCATCGATGAAATTGCAAAACAACTGCGACTTAGAAATATTGGTGGCATGATTATTGTTGATTTTTTAAGGGTAGATGAGAAAGAACGACAAACATTATTCGCTCAAATGAAGAAAAAGGAAAACACAGACAAACGTTTGAAGGTCGCGGGCTTCACAAAGCTTGGTCTGTTTGAAATGCAGCGAAAAAAGGCGGGACTTCCTCTCAGTAAACTGATTTAAGCTTGGAATGCAAGAAGTCGCGTTTCTTGCATTGACACCGCAATTTTCGCTGTGGTATGATTTAGTGGTTAGTTCGTTTGGAAGCACCCAAAGAGCTACAACCGCTCAAAAACAGGTTTTTAAGCTATTCACTAGCACCTGCAATGGCGAGTCTTAGTATTAGAGGAGGTGCACGTAATGTACGCAATTATTGAAACTGGTGGTAAACAAATCAAGGTTACTGAAGGTCAAGAAATCTACATCGAGCTTCTAAACACTGAAGCTGGTGAAACGGTTACTTTCGACCGTGTGCTAATGGTTGGTGGAGACGATATTAAAGTTGGTTCTCCTATGCTTGATGGCGCTACTGTAACTGGTAAAGTTGACAAGCACGGTAAAGGTAAGAAAATCACGGTTTATAAATATAAGCCAAAGAAAAACTACCGTCGTAAGCAAGGACACCGTCAACCTTACACTAAAGTAGTTATCGACAAAATTAACGCTTAAGGATATCAACGATGATACGTTTCAACTTGAAGCGCGATTCTAACAATCGCATTATTTCCTTTTCCCTATCTGGACACGCTGAGTCTGGCCCATATGGCTATGACTTAGTATGCGCAGGTGTTTCTGCTGTGTCGATTGGAACTGTGAACGCGATTGAATCCCTTTGCGATGTACATCTCATAGTTGACATGGAGGACGAAGGTGGCTATCTCAGCTGTACCGTTCCAGCTCATCTGGATCAGCGTACGGATGAGAATATTCAACTTCTCCTTCAAGGAATGGAAGTATCCATTTCCGCTATTGCCGAGGAATACGGCAAGCATATCCAAATTACTCACACATAGGAGGTGGGACAATATGTTGAAAATGAATCTACAGTTTTTCGCATCGAAAAAGGGTGTAGGTAGTACAAAAAACGGCCGTGATTCAATCTCCAAGCGTCTTGGCGCGAAGAGCGCAGACGGCGAGTTCGTATCCGGCGGTTCGATTCTTTTCCGTCAACGCGGAACTAAGATCTACCCTGGTACAAACGTTGGCCGTGGTGGAGACGACACTCTATATGCGAAAATCGACGGCGTCGTGAAGTTCGAGCGTCTTGGACGTGACCGTAAACAAGTAAGTGTATATCCAGTTGCTAAAGAAGCATAAGCAACTTAAGAAAAACTCTAACCGTTCGGTTAGAGTTTTTTGATATAATGGACGAAATGGTCTAGAAAAAGTGACGATGCACATGAATACGCGTAAGATTGTTTTCTTTTTTAGGGTAACATGAATGAATCATCTATTGTTATAATGAAGAAAATGGTTAAAGCATTGGGAGTGCAATTATGTCTAAAAAGTGGAATACCTTTGATGTTCTGCGCCATTCTCGTCATGATTGGTTAAATCGTTTGCAGTTAATCAAAGGCAACCTTGCACTGGATCATGTGGACAGGGCAAAGGAAATTATTGAAGAAATTATTATCCAGTCGAGACAGGAAGCAAAATTGTCGAATTTAAATGCTCCGAAACTTGCAGAATATATATTAACGTTTAACTGGTGTAACCATTTATTTCAGTTGGATTTTGAAGTGATCGGAGACGAGTATGATATTTGCGCTTACGAAGCAGATCTCATTACGTTAATTGCTCAATGTACAACAGTGCTTGATTCACATGTGAATGTGCCTGCGGATCACCACTTGTTATTAACGCTTCAGTTGTACCACGAAGAAATTCATCTTGTTTTTGACTTTCAGGGTGAAGTTTCCGATCAAAACAAGCTCAAGCTGGCGTTCGAGAATCCTGATGTAAAAAGCGCTAAATTGATTGAATTAGAGCAAACGGAACAGGAGCTAGTTAGCACGTTTTTGATTAAATGAGGTGAAAGTATGTTTGTAGATCAGGTCAAAGTATTTGTTAAAGCAGGCGATGGCGGAAATGGTATGGTTGCCTTCCGTCGAGAGAAGTATGTACCAGATGGCGGTCCTGCAGGTGGCGATGGCGGAAAAGGCGCCAGCGTCATATTTGAAGTAGAAGAAGGTCTTCGTACACTTATGGACTTTCGTTACAATCGTCATTTTAAAGCGAAAACCGGTGAACACGGTCGTTCAAAGAATCAGCATGGGCGTAATGCAGAGGATATGGTTGTTAAAGTTCCACCTGGTACAATCGTTTCAAATGCAGATACCGGAGAAGTAATTGCAGATTTAACAGAACACGGTCAGCGTGCAACAGTTGCACGAGGCGGCCGAGGCGGACGTGGGAATTCACGTTTTGCATCACCTTCTAACCCGGCACCAGAGCTTTCAGAGAATGGTGAACCTGGAGAAGAAAAAGATGTTACTTTAGAGCTCAAGGTTCTAGCTGATGTTGGACTTGTTGGGTTTCCTAGTGTAGGGAAGTCAACGCTTCTATCCGTAGTATCAGCAGCGAAGCCGAAAATTGCAGCGTACCACTTTACAACAATCGCTCCAAATTTAGGCGTTGTTGATACGAAAGATGGTCGCAGTTTTGTTATGGCTGATTTACCTGGACTTATCGAAGGCGCTCATGAAGGAGTTGGGCTTGGCCATCAGTTCCTTCGTCATATTGAACGTACACGAGTCATCGTTCATGTCATTGATATGTCTGGTATGGAAGGGCGAGACCCTTATGAAGACTACTTAAAGATCAATGATGAATTAAAGCAATATAAAATGCGTCTAATGGAGCGTCCGCAAATCATTGTCGCTAATAAAATGGATCTTCCAGATTCTGAAGAAAACCTTGAAATTTTCAAGGGAAAATTAGAGGAAGATTTCCCGATTTATCCGATTTCTGCTGTAACGCGTCAAGGTGTACAGGAAGTATTGTTTGAAATTGCAGACAAGCTTGAAACTACACCTGAATTCCCTCTTGATGAAGAGAAGGAAGAAGAAACTCGCGTTATGTATCGTCACGAGAAAGGTGCACCAGAATTCTTTGTGACACGTGATAGCGATGGAACGTTCGTAGTGAATGGACCAAGAATTGAAAAGCTATTCAAAATGACAGACTTTAATCGAGAAGACAACGTCCGCAGGTTCGCTCAACAGATGCGTAGCATGGGTATTGATGAAGCGCTTCGAGAGCGTGGAGCTGAAGACGGAGACGCGGTTCGGATTCTGGAATTCGAATTTGAGTTCATAGACTGATGAACGAAGAAGACTGTCCTGATCGATGGACGGTCTTTTTTTACATAGCCGCAATGCGTCGACGAATATGGGCCGTAGCTGGCCGAAATAGAGGTGAGGGGAAGAATGAGCAAAGAAGACAAGAATTTTTATCTTGTTCGAGAAGATGTTTTATCTGATTCAATGTTAAAAACGCTACAGGCGAAACTTCTTCTTGAAAGTGGAACGGTTGAATCTGTAAGAGAAGCCATTGATGAAGTAGGGGTAAGCCGTAGTGCTTTTTATAAATATCGCGATACGATCTTACCGTTTCATACGATGATCATTGAACAGATTGTAACACTTTCTGTTCACCTTGAGGATCGTTCAGGCGCGCTCTCAAGAGTGCTAAGTACAGTCGCACAGCTCGGTTGTAATTTATTAACGATCAACCAAACGATCCCTCTACAGGGCTATGCTACGGTTATCTTAACAATGGAAATTGGAGAATCCAATCTTCGCTTAAACGATTTACTTGTAAAAATTAAAGAAATTGAAGCGGTCAACAATGCTGAAATTATTGGATCTGGAGCATAGGGGGAGAAAATGGATACGAAAAAAAAGATAGGTTTTCTTGGACCTGAAGGAACGTTTACAGAAATTGCAGCAAAAACGTTATTTGATGAGGAGGATCGTACACCGTTTCCAACCATACGCGCCTGCCTTGAGGCGGTGGAAAACGGAGCCGTCGATTATGGTGTTGTTCCGCTAGAGAATACGATAGAAGGTTCTGTTAATATGACGCTTGACCTTCTCTCCCAACAAATATCACTACCAATCGTTGGAGAGCTCGTTCTGCCGATCCGACAGCACTTGCTTATTCATCCTGATCAACAGGATTGGAAAAGAGTAAAGCGTGTCCTTTCGCATCCGCATGCTATTGCCCAATGTCATGTCTTTCTTCAACGAGAGTTACCTGAAGCAGAGCTCAGTAATGCGCCTTCAACAAGTGCTGCTGCTGAATATGTGCAAAACTCTGGAAAGATTGAAGAGGCTGCAATCGGGAATGTACTTGCTGCAGAAAAATACGGTTTAACGATTGCTCAAGGTGATATTCATGATACGGAAGATAATGACACGCGGTTTCTAGTGTTACACAAAACTGCTGAAGCTCTACCGAGAACCCCTTTATTCCGTGAAGATCGTGTCACATATAAAATTATTCTTCCATCTGATTATCCTGGAGCACTACATCAAGTGCTTGCTGCATTTGCGTGGCGTAACCTAAACTTAACAAAAATCGAGTCACGCCCTATGAAAACAGGACTTGGAAATTACTTTTTTATTATCGATGTGGAACGTCCTAACCGTGATGTGCTGTTAAAAGGCGTCATGGAGGAAATACAAGCGCTTGGTATTGGGATTTCTGTACTAGGTGAATATCCATGTTTCGTCGTAAATCCTAAATAATTGGTGTCATTGAAATACGATCCATGAGAAAGAACGGCGCAAAATGACGTCCGTTCTTTTTTTGGTTGATCTAAAATCATTATCACTCGTTTAATCTTGTTCTAACAGAAACCCTTGTTCTTTTAACGCCTGAATGACAGCTTCAAGCTGTGTTTTAGAATTCGCTTCAATGGTATGAAGGTGCACTCCCGAAGTAAGTTCAGATAATAGCGAGGCATTTGTCATAGAAAGCTTTGATAAAAATTGATCTGCTTCAAGACGATTCCCTACGAAAAGGGAAGCTGTTAAATGCCCGTATAATGGATGTTCAACGGTAACATCTTTAACAGTCCCTCCATGATCTACAATGGTATAAAGCTCATTCTTTGTATCTTTGGGTGAATGCTTGCAGGCGATAACCTGTTCATATTTTCTGTTTTCTCTCTCAGTATTAAACATGATATATCCCTGTGAAGTTGCAATAATCGGTTCATTTCTTGCTTTTAACAACGAAATATCCTGAACGATTACTTGACGGCTAACATTCGTACGTTTCGATAAATCACTTCCTGTTAGTGGTTTCTCGCTTTCTTTTAGCCACTGAAGAAGTAGTGATCTTCGATTTTCTCCTAATATTTTTTCTCCATCTTGTCCCATAACTGAAAACCCCTTTCCAAGAACACGATCTTAACCTTATTATATCTTTGTTACGGAACAGCGTGTAAGGATTTCTTTAAATCCGTCTACGGCTTTTTCTATTTCTTGCATGGTTGTGTCTCGACCAAGACTAATGCGGACGAGTTCTCTTGCCTCATCACTCGTTCGTCCCATCGCCCGCAAAGTTTTCGAAGGTTGCTGTTGTCCGATCGAGCAAGCTGACCCCGTTGAGACAGCGATGCCTTTACGGTTTAACTCTAACATAACATATTGCCCTTCAAGCCCCTTAATCCGGATACCGATAATATGCGGTAGTCCCTGTTCCCCTTCGACGACAATATTCGGATGTGACAATTCGTTCACGAGGTGAGCACGTAAGTTTGTGAATTTTTTTTGTTCGGCATTCAATCGGTTAATCGCATCCTCGGCAGCGGCCGCAAAGGAGAAAATACCTGGAACATTCACAGTACCAGGACGGAATCCATTTTCGTGAACAGTTCCTGGTGAAATTTGCTTCCATGAGATCGAGGGCGAAATATAGCAAGCTCCAACCCCCTTTGGACCATGTAATTTATGAGAAGAAATAGAGACGGCAGAAAGATACAACTCATTTACATCAATATCCACTTTTCCGAAAGCTTGAACGGCATCCGTGTGAAATAAAATCTGGCGTTCCGCTAGCTCCTTTCCGATCTTCTTAATAGGTTGGAGGGTACCGATCTCACTATTTCCAAAAGTAATCGAAACTAATTTAGTGTCTGTGCGAATGGCTTCGAGTATGCGCTTAAGAGATACTTGTCCGCTTTCATTATAAGGAAGGTATGTCACATGGTAACCTTCACGTTCGAGTTGTGAAAATGTATTTAAAACAGAAGAATGCTCAGCGCTTGATGTAATGATATGGCCTCGTGAAAATGTTTTTACAATACTTTGGAGTGCTAAAATATTTGCTTCTGTTCCACCTGAAGTGAAATAAATTCCGTTCGGGTCGCCATTTAATAGCGAGGCGATGGAGCGACGAGCGTTTTCTAATAAATGAGTAGCATCTGTACCGGCAGTATGAGCACTCTCGGTGTTTGCAAAGAATTGTTTGGCGGATTGCGTATAGGCATGTAAAGCTATATCGGAAATTGGGGTTGACGCTGCATAATCAAGATAAATCATTTTTTTCTCCTCACTAATATTCAGTCTTGTTATTTATTTAAATATATGTAAATATAGGTGTCAAGACAGATGTTAAGTATTTGCGATTTTTATACATTGTTTAGTGGGAGAAGTGGTTTCATGAATCGAGTTAGGACTGAAGTATTAGTGATTGGAAGCGGTGTTGCTGGATTGATGGTAGCTGAACTTCTTTCATTGGAAAAGAATGTGACGATTATCACAAAGTCAAAGCTCGGCGAAAGCAATTCTAAGCTTGCTCAAGGTGGAATTGCTGCAGCTACCAAGGAAGAAGATAGCTGGACAAATCATTTTTTTGATACGATCCGAGCGGGCGTTTTTCATAATAACGAAGAACTTACTGAGCTGCTCGTTAAAAAAGGTCCAATGCAACTAAAACACCTCATCAACCTTGGTGTGCGATTTGATAAAAGCATTAATGGTGAGTACCAAAGATGTAAAGAAGGAGCGCATAGCGTATCGCGAATTTTCCATGCCGGTGGTGATGCCACAGGCGAAGAAATCATCCATACGCTAATTAATCGAGTGAAAAAACGATGTACCATTCTTGAAGATCATCTGGCGATTGACCTACTTATCGACGAAGGAGAATGTACCGGAGCTAAAGTCATCAATAAAGCTGGAGATACTTTGATTATTAATGCGGCTTATACGCTGCTTGCAACAGGAGGAGCGGGGCAGCTCTTTCCAGTGACGTCAAATCATCCAGCCATTACAGGAGATGGACTTGCAATGGCTTATCGCGCTGGAGCGATATTAACGGATCTTGAATTCATGCAATTTCACCCAACGATGTATGCCGGGGATGCTGATCACTCGTTCCTCATATCTGAGGCTGTTCGTGGTGAAGGTGGCGTATTGGTTACAGCTAATGGAGAGCGTCTCATGGAAGGGAAACACGAGCAATTCGATCTTGCACCAAGAGATATTGTAGCAAGAGCGATTCACGAAGAAGTGTCGCCAGTTTACTTAGATATATCAAGTATATCGAAGTTTGAAGAGAGATTTCCGACGATTACGATGCAGTGCAAGAACCATGGTGTGGATTTGGCAAAAGGAATGATTCCTGTGAAACCTGGTGCTCATTTTCTTATGGGTGGTGTGATAACTGATCACGTTGGTAGAACTTCTCTTGATGGGTTATTTGCTCTCGGGGAAGTAGCTCATACAGGTGTTCACGGAGCTAATCGCCTGGCAAGCAACTCTCTTTTAGAAGGTATTGTTTTTGCACGTGAAGCAGCTGAGTGGATTTTGCACCATCACCGAGACGTAAGAAAAAGAGAGTTAATAGAGCAAGATACGAGATTACCGGAACCGTCGTTATTACTCCATGAACTAAAAAAAACCATGGATCAATATGTTGGAATGAAAAGAACAAGAGCGGGGCTTGATTATGCGCTTAAGTTACTGCACCCGGCTGCGATGGACGAAGTCAATAAGTTGGATTTTCAATCCATTGAACGAGCTAATATGGGGCTAGTGAGCTGGCTAATGGCAACCTCGGCAGTTTTACGAAAAGAAAGCCGTGGTGCTCATTACCGAGAAGACTATCCGAAGCAGCTGCCAGAATGGAAGCAAAAAAGAATACTTAGGAGGATTTATCAGGATGATTGGGTTAAAAGTCAGGAAAGATCTCGAACAATTTTTCATGGAAGATATAGGAACTTCGGATTTGTCGAGTGAGCTGCTATTTCCTTCAGACGAGCAATCAGAAGCGCTATTTATAGCAAAAGAAAGTGGCGTTTTTTGTGGCCGAGAAGTGATTGCAATTGGTTTTCGAATACTTGATGAAACAAGTCGCGTTGAGGTTTACGTGACAGATGGTGATGTTGTTCAAAGTGGGGACGTCATTGCTTCTGTAAAAGGGAATGTACGAGCAGTACTAACGGGGGAGCGCGTTATTTTAAATCTGATTCAGAGGATGAGCGGTGTGGCTACGATGACGGCTCGAGCAGTTAAACTTCTTGACGATGCTTCTATACGTGTTTGTGATACGAGGAAAACGACACCTGGTCTTCGGATGTATGAAAAGTATGCAGTGAGGTGCGGAGGTGGGGTTAATCATCGAATGACCCTTGATGGTGGCGTAATGCTAAAAGATAATCACATTGCACAGTTTGGAAGTATTGAAAAAGCAGTATCACATGTAAAGAAACGCCTTGGACATATGACTAAAATCGAAGTGGAGACATCAACGGAAGAGGAAGTTCGAGAAGCCGTAAAAGCTCAGGCTGATGTGATTATGTTTGATAACTGTTCGCCAAAAGAAGTGGCCGCATATGCGAAATTAGTTCCCTACCCGCTAATTTCAGAAGCGTCAGGAGGCATTACGCTTGATAATCTTGCAACTTATCGGCAAACAGGAGTTACGATGATTTCGCTAGGTTGTTTAACCCATTCTATTAAAAGTCTTGATATTAGTTTACGTATGAAAGGGGAAGTGAAATGAGCATTTTAGATGCATTAAAAAAGCCTGGTCTTCCAGAAAGATATAAAAACCTTACAGAAGAGGAGATGGTTGACAGGGTTGTAGCGATTAAAGCTGAGATGGGGGAAAGGTTATACCTTCCTGCTCATCATTATCAAAAGGATGAAGTTGTTCAGTTTGCAGATGATACAGGAGATTCTCTCCAACTCGCGCAGCTTGCTGCACGTAATAAAAAAGCGGAAACGATCATTTTTTGTGGGGTTCATTTTATGGCCGAAACAGCTGATATTTTAACAGAAACCCAACAGACTGTTATTCTTCCTGACATGCGGGCAGGTTGTTCAATGGCAGACATGGCGGATATTCATCAAACTGAGCGCGCATGGTTGAAGCTTCATATGTTATTTGGTGATACGATTCTTCCTTTAACATACGTGAATTCTACGGCTGCTATAAAAGCGTTTGTTGGAAAATATGGTGGAGCAACGGTGACATCGTCTAATGCAATGGCGATGGTTGACTGGGGATTTACTCAGAAAGAGCGCATCCTGTTCTTGCCTGATCAGCACCTGGGACGGAATACCGCTTATGAACTTGGTGTCCCTTTAGAGGCGATGGCCGTATGGAATCCGATTACGGATACGTTAGAGTACGAAGGAGATTATAATGAAATTAAAGTGATATTATGGAAAGGTCATTGCTCGGTCCATGAAAAATTCACCGTGGAAAATATTGATGAAGTGAGACGAGAATTTCCTGACATGAACGTCATCGTTCATCCAGAGTGCAGTTTTGAAGTTGTGGAACAATCTGATTTCTCTGGCTCTACAAAAATGATTATTGAGACGATTGAACAGGCACAACCGGGTTCGAAATGGGCGATTGGAACAGAGATGAACCTTGTTAACCGCATTATTCAACAACATCCCGATAAAACAATAGTCTCCTTAAATCCAAACATGTGTCCTTGTCTAACCATGAATCGAATTGATTTACCTCATCTTCTATGGGCGCTTGAAGAAGCTAAGGTTGGGCAGAAAACAAATCAGATTAAAGTGGAATCAGATACAGCATTCTATGCGATACAAGCGTTAAATCGAATGCTTGATCGCGCATAAAAAACAAGGGATCAAACGCTATGTTTGATTCCTTTTTCGTTTTTAAATTGACATTACTCATAGGCGCCCTCTCCCTTGCATATTAATGTGATGATCTTATCCTTTCAAAAAGGTAGCAATCTGCCCAGTCACGCATACACTGTACTGAATTTCATTGTACTGATTACAGGAGGGAGTTTTTTAGGTTGAAAATACATGTCGTTCAAAAAGGCGATACTTTATGGAAAATCGCTAAAAAATATGGTGTTGATTTTGAACAATTAAAAGCTGTCAATACGCAGCTTAAGAATCCTAATATGATTATGCCAGGTATGAAAGTGAAAGTACCATCGGGTGGCGTTCCAGTTAAGAAGAAAGAAATGCCGATCAAAGAAATGAAAAAAGAAATGCCTAAGAAAAAAGAAGCGCCGATGAAGCCGGTAGAAAAGCCGTCTATGACAATGCCAATCAACAATGAGTTAAACATGGGTTTAAATATGAACATGAATATGAATATGATGCCTCAGGAAGAAAAGCCTAAGAAAGTAAAGCCAAAAGAAACAAAGCCTGAAAAGAAAGTGGAAGCGAAAAAAACAGCCGAGAAAAAACCGGTTGAGAAAGCAAAAAAAGTAGCTGAAAAGAAACCAGTTGAAAAAGCCAAAAAAGCAGAAAATTTATTTTATCCAATGAACGATGAAGAAGTGTTAAGTGAATTTGAGTCTTCGTCAATGGAAATGCCACCACCTCCAATGAATCAAGGGTATCCTAGTAACGTAGCTGGCGCCAGTTATGCGAACAAAGAATACAATGGTGGTTATCCTGGCTATCCGACTTCTGTGGGTGGAGCACAAATGGGCCCTAACAATCAGAACGTAGCGGGTGCTTATGAAGGGTATGGAAGTAAAGCAAATTCTGGTGGATACCCTGGAGAAGTAGCAGGAGCTTATGGCTATCCAAATCAAAACGTCGCTGGAGCCTATGAAGGTTATGGAAATAAGGGGAACGGCTATCCAGGTGCGGTAGCAGGAGCTCAAATGAACGGATATGGTCAAAAAGGAGAAGAGAGCGTAGCAGGTGCTTACCAGCAAAACGGTTATCCAAATCAAAATGTAGCTGGCGCTAACATGAACAACTATGGTATGGGTGAAGAAAGCTCTGATGTTGCAGGAGCGAGCTACGGAAACAAAGCAAATCAAAGCATGCCGGGATACCCTGGTTCAGTTGCTGGCGCGCATATGTATGGCAACGGTTATCCAAATCAGGACGTAGCAGGAGCGTATGAAGGCTATGGCCATAAAGGGAATAATGGCGGCTATCCGGGAAATGTAGCGGGCATGCAAACCCACGGTTATCCAAATCAGGACGTAGCGGGAGCATATGAAGGCTATGGCCATAAAGGGAATAATGGCGGCTATCCGGGAAATGTAGCGGGCATGCAAACCCACGGTTATCCAAATCAGGACGTAGCAGGAGCGTATGAAGGCTATGGCCATAAAGGAAACAATGGCGGCTATCCAGGAAATGTAGCGGGCATGCAAACACCCGGTTATCCAAATCAGGACGTAGCAGGAGCGTATGAAGGCTATGGCCATAAAGGGAATAATGGCGGCTATCCGGGATCAGTAGCCGGGGCAGCGATGAATGGTTATGGTATTGCGCCGTATGCTCATAAAGGAAATGAAGAATATCCTGAAGCTGTGATGGGTGCTTATGGCTATCCGAATCAAAATATAGGTGGCATGATGATGCCGCCTGGCTATCCTAACCAGCCAATGGTCTCACCGTATCAGCAACATGACTGTGGATGTGGAGGAAATCAACAAGTCTCGCCTTATCAACAAATGCCGTCATATGCGAACCCTGGATTCGTTCAGGGAGCTAATAAAGCGCCGATGATGGATTATATGGGAATGGAAAGTAGCTATGCGGAATCACGCTAGTAAGATGAATGGGGCTATCCTACAGGGGATACGCCCTTTTTTTCTACAAATGAAGCAGATAAAGTCACTCGTTTGGAGAGGTATTTCTTGCAATGGCGAGCCTGTTTTTTTAAAAGCAGCAGTAATGAAAGAGACGCTAAAAAAACAAATCGAAATTTCATCTGCTGGTGCTACTTCTTTTGTTCCTTATATTCCTTTCGCTGATGGCGAGTGGATGAAAGAAACTGGTGGACTAACGTTTGCCTGCATGAAAGCAATAGAAGGGCGAACGCTTGACTATAATATTAAAGAAGATCGATTTCTTGCGATGGAAAAAACAAATCATTTTCAAGATGAAGTTCAGGGGATTGTTAGTAAGCACATACCATATGTCTCTCTTACTCGAAAATGGACGAACCGCTTCATACGGTTTAAGCAAAATTTAGATTCTGAGGTACTCTCTTTTGAACAGGAAAAGCTCATTAATTCTTTTTTATCGATTGGTGAAAGTGTTCTTTCTCAGATGACTGAAGTCGAACAACTTGAACGATCTGCTTATCGACGTCATTGCATTGTCCACGGTGATCCTGCGCATCATAACTTTATCTTTAATTTTGATCAGTTGCTTTTAATTGATGGTGATCTCATGAGTTACGCTCCGCGTGAGTATGATTATTTGCAGTTGATAAATCGAATGCTTCCTCACTGTAACTGGTCGCTAGAGGAATGGGAGAAGTCACATATATCTTCACTTCGTCATTGCATTGAATATCCTTTTCTAAGAAGACTTCTTGCTTATCCTGCCGATTTTTACCGAGAATGGTTAATGAATCCTGGTGGAAGAAATGAACTATTGGTAAAAACAGAGCAGCAGCAAGAGAAAAGGTCGGCATTCATTCGGCAAGTGCTTTAATAGGTACCATTGTTACCTAGAACTAACAGATTAAAAACATCAGCCTCCTCACATTCTAAAGGTGAAAGGAGGTTTTAAATTTGAGGAAAACAATTCTAACGCTTTCTACAATGATGTTTGCAGGTGGATTAATTGGGTGTACAGCCGATAATGAGGCGATGGATACACGTTATAATGATTCAACACGTCCAATTGGTTATTACACAAGTGAAGATAATAACGGTGACTATCGCGAAGGTGCCGTTACAGACATGATTGACCGAGATTATGAACATGGTGTAAAGGCTCCAGATGAAAAGCAAATTGATAAACGTAATGGAATGAATGGGCCAGGATACATGCGTACCGATGATAATTATTCTGGTTATGACAATGAACTGTCTACCCGCCTTGCGAAGAGAATCAACAAGCTTAAAAATGTCGATGATTCTCGTGTCATTGTATACGGGGACCAGATCATGATTGGCGTTGATACAAACGACAAAAATGATGCAGATGTAAAGGATACAGTTCGTAGTGAAGTAGCCAAAGTAACGAAACAGAAAAATGTTTCGATCTCAACAGATGAAGATGTTTTTGGTCGCATGGGCGACGTAAATAACCGTCTTGCAGATGGAGATGGTTTTGAAGAAGTTCAGACTGATGTAAATGGGATTTTAGATGACATCGGCAATGCTGCAAAGCGTCCTTTTGAGAACAACAAGTAATCAGAATAACGAGTGGGCTGAAGCCTGCTCGTTTACATATGCAGAACGCTTTTCGGTCGAGTGATTCCTATGTTACGGTTAGGGAAATCACTACATTTGAAAGGAGTTCGTACCAATGGCTGGACATTCCAAATGGAAAAATATTCAGCGTAGAAAAAACGCACAGGATGCGAAGCGTGGAAAAGTATTTATGAAGCTAGCGAAGGAAATTTTTGTCGCTGCTAAGCAAGGAGGAGGCGATCCGGAAACAAATCCTTCTTTAAGACTCGCGGTTGATAAAGCGAAATCATCAAATATGCCGAACGACAACATTGATCGTGCGATAAAGAAAGCCACTGGTGATCTGAATGGTGTTCAGTATGAAAATGTTATATATGAAGGCTATGGACCAGGTGGCGCAGCCATCATGGTTCAATTGCTCACAGATAATAAAAATCGTGCTGCGGCGGATGTACGGCATGCTTTTAATAAAAATAATGGTAACATGGGCGAAAATGGTTGTGTATCCTTTCTATTTAATCGGAAAGGCTTACTGATCATTGACCGCTCTGAAAATGTACTTGATGGAGAGGAATTGATGCTCCAGGTCATTGAATCCGGTGCAGAAGAAATGGAAACAACGGAGGAAGCCTATGAGATTTATACGGATCCACAGGAGTTTCACATTGTTAAGCAGCATCTCGAAGCAGGAGGCTTAACATTCTCATCTGCAGAAGTTACGATGATTCCAGAAACGTATGCCCCTTTAAGGGATGAGGATGGTGCTAACATGGTGAAGCTAATTGAACAGCTTGAAGATAATGATGATGTTCAGGAAGTTTATCATAATGCAGAAATAAATGATGAGGTGTATGAGCAACTATAAGCTACAGATTTTCTGTAGCTTTTTTTGATGCATATGGATGGAGAAATTGGAAACGCTAACGGCATGAACTTCTTGAATATGGAAGAAAGGTGTTGAAGATATATGAAAAACCTTTATCCGCTCATTCTGTTAGGTTTCCTTCTAATTTTTGGTGGAACAACGGCCGAAGCTTTCGACCCTAGTAACGATTTAGCAACGGTAACACCAGAGTCTCTGCAGGCGGAAGGTCCGTTAATCATTGAAGTAGAACTACGAACGAATTATGCAGATGGAGTGACAACAAAACAATCCGTGTATGAAACGATTTGGGCAATGGAGGATTTTTGGAGTCAATATGCAGACTGGCAACTTGTCGATCAGGAAGAAGGAAAAATGGTTTTTGAACGGAATTTTGAAGATATTTCTCCTGCAAGTAAACAAAATGGCCATTTTGGTTTAACGGAGGATGGTGTTCTTACCATTTTTGATGGTGACCCTGCCGATGAGAAAGTGATTCAAACGTTCTTCCAAATTGATGTAGGGAAGCTTGAAAGTCAAAGGCGAGAACAACTTATGGATGGCATACCTGTAGAATCATGGTATCAGTTTGAAGATGTGATTCAATCTTTTTCGAAAATCAAAAGCAAACCTGTCCAATAGGACGGGTTTTTGTATTTAATAAACAGTTCTTTACGCCTTTCGTGTCCAGCTGCGACTCGCAGAAACTGCGATATTTCGCTCTTTCACAAGAACACAAAGGGCGTGTTCTCGTTCAAGCGCTCCAATATCTCCGTTTCTAAACGCTCGTCTCCGCTTTTCATGTCTAGCTGCGCAGGCCAAATCCTCCGGCTGTTTCACCCAATCGAATGAGACAAAAAGCGTCTCAATCTCATGGGCTCCAACATCCTGCAGATTTTAACGGGCCTGCTCCGCTTTTCGTGTTTTTATGGTAGAATGGAGAGATAGAAATACATGTTCGTATGTACAGGGGAGAGAGTAGCTTTGATTGAATATATTAAAGGCACGGTTGAATATATTGATACAGAATACATTGTGGTGGAGTCCAATTCGATTGGCTATAAAATCTATTGTGGCAATCCGTTTGAGTTTCAGAAATATCGAAATCAATCGATTCAAATTTTTACGCACCATTATGTGAGAGAAGATTTAATTGCTCTTTATGGTTTCCCAACCCGAGAAGAGCGCCTTTTATTTGAGAAACTGTTAAATGTATCAGGAATTGGTCCTAAAGGAGCCGTTGCTATTTTAGCGACTGGCGAACCTGACAAGGTTGTTAGTGCCATCGAGATGGAAGATGAAAAATTCTTAACGAAGTTTCCTGGTGTAGGAAAGAAAACAGCGCGTCAAATTATCCTTGATTTAAAAGGAAAGCTAAAAGGTTTTGGAGCTCCAATTGAAGGATTGTTTGCAGTGGACGAGGTGCAAGAAGAAGGCGCTCATGAACTTGATGAAGCGTTAGAAGCACTGAAAGCACTTGGCTACGCCGAGCGAGAAATTAAGAAGGTTAAACCAAAACTGTTAGAAGAAACGCTAACAACCGATCAGTATATCAAGAAAGCCCTTCAGCTTATGCTGAAGCAATAAGGAGGGAGTAACGTGGAAGATCGCATTCTATCTGGAGAACAAGTCGGTGACGACTCATCCGTAGAATATAGCCTCCGTCCTCAGCGATTAGCTCAGTATATTGGACAAGAAAAAGTAAAGCGAAATCTTGAAGTGTTTATTGAAGCGGCAAAAATGCGCGAAGAGCCTCTGGATCATGTTTTGTTATATGGTCCTCCAGGCCTCGGTAAAACGACCCTTTCCGCTATCATTGCTAATGAGATGGAAGTAAATTTACGTACAACATCAGGTCCTGCCATTGAACGACCTGGAGATTTGGCAGCTATTTTAACGGCGCTTGAACCTGGGGATGTTTTATTTATTGATGAAATTCATCGTCTTCCGAGAAGCGTAGAAGAAGTGCTTTATCCTGCTATGGAAGACTACTGTTTGGATATTGTGATTGGAAAGGGGGAAACGGCCAGGTCCGTTCGACTGGATCTACCGCCATTTACACTTGTAGGTGCGACGACAAGAGCAGGGTTATTAACGGCCCCTTTACGAGACCGGTTTGGTGTCTTAAGCAGACTTGAATATTATCTAGAAGATGAATTACAAACGATTATCATGAGAACAGCTGATATTTTTAATGTAGAAATGGATCAGAATGCCGCTGTTGAACTAGCGCGTCGCTCTCGTGGAACACCGCGAATCGCTAATCGTTTGTTAAAGCGAGTAAGAGATTTCGCTCAAGTAAAAGGAGATGGAGTCATCTCGTCTTCGCTTGCTGCACAGGCGTTAGAGATGATGCAGGTAGATCCGCTCGGACTCGATCATATTGACCACAAGCTTCTGTTAGCGATTATAGAAAAGTTTCGTGGTGGACCTGTTGGCGTTGATACGATTGCTGCCACCATTGGAGAAGAAAGTCATACGATTGAAGATGTGTATGAGCCATTCCTTCTTCAAATTGGATTTCTACAGCGCACGCCGCGTGGACGTATGGTGATGCCTCATGTATACGAACACTTTGGTATGGAGGTTCCGAAATAAAGATGGGCATTTCAAAGCTATTTATCGTGTTAGGGATCGCTTTTTTAGCTATTGGGGTTTTGTGGTCCTTTGTCGGTAAATTACCTGGTGATCTGGTAATTAAAAGAGGAAACACAACATTCTTTTTTCCAATCGTTACTTCTATCATCGTTAGTATTGTTCTGTCACTACTCTTTTTTATTATAGGTAGGTTCAGATAAGGGGGAGCTTTCTAACCGCCAGTTACAAGCTGGGGGAAGGAGAACTGCCCCTTAAGGGTGCGCGGATCGGTAGTGCTGTGGTAAAATCAATAAAGTTGAACACTTTTTAGAAATAGTGGTGAAAAAAATGAACGTAAATGATTTTGATTTTGAACTTCCCGAAAGATTGATTGCGCAAACACCGTTAAAAGAACGGACGAAATCGCGATTAATGGTATTAGACCCATTACAGCAAAAACTTCAGCATAGAGAGTTCTCCAATTTGGAGGAATATATCAATCCTGGCGATTGTCTTGTCTTGAATGATACGCGTGTTATGCCTGCCAGACTATATGGTTCAAAAGAAGAAACGGGTGCCAAAATAGAAGTTCTGCTTCTTAAGCAAATGGAAGAGGATGAGTGGGAGACGCTTGTTAAACCTGCCAAGCGAGTAAAGCCGGGCACTGTGATTTCATTTGGAGATGGCCGTTTGACAGCCGTATGCAAAGAGTCTCTTGAACATGGTGGGCGTGTGCTGGAGTTTCAATACGAAGGGGTTTTTTATGAAATCCTTGATCAACTTGGTGAAATGCCACTACCTCCATATATTACAGAAACGCTTGATGATCAAGATCGCTATCAAACCGTTTTTGCAAAGCATAGAGGGTCTGCTGCAGCACCAACTGCCGGTCTGCATTTTACTGAAGAAATGCTTCAGCGTCTAGAAGACAAGGGGGTTCATGTAGCTTTTATTACGCTGCATGTCGGTCTGGGCACATTCCGCCCGGTTTCCGTAGACAACATCCTTGAGCATGAAATGCATGGTGAGTTTTATCAGCTTACAAAAGGAACGGCAGAGCTTTTAAATCGTGTTCGAGAAGAGGGTGGGCGGATTATTTCAGTTGGCACAACTTCGACAAGAACGCTTGAGACGGTAGCTTCAGCCCATGACGGCCGTTTTGAAGAATCGTCAGGTTGGACCGATATCTTTATTTACCCTGGTTATACGTTTAAAGCAATCGATGGACTGATTACTAACTTTCACCTGCCTCAGTCAACATTGATCATGCTCGTAAGCGCTCTTGCGGGAAGAGATTTTGTACTTTCCGCTTATCGTACGGCTGTTGAAGAAGAATACCGATTCTTCAGTTTTGGTGATGCAATGTTGATTTTGGAAGGGAGTACGAAAGAATGACGGAACCAATTCGCTACGAATTAATTAAAACTTGTAAACAAAGTGGTGCGCGCCTTGGCAAGCTACACACGCCACATGGAACGTTTGAAACGCCAATGTTTATGCCAGTTGGAACGCTTGCAACTGTTAAAACAATGAGTCCGGAAGAATTAAAAGAAATGGGTGCCGGTGTTATCTTAAGTAATACCTATCACCTTTGGCTTCGTCCAGGACATGATATTGTCAAAGAAGCGGGCGGTCTTCATAAATTTATGAACTGGGATCAGCCAATCCTAACCGATTCTGGTGGCTTCCAGGTATTTAGCTTAAGTGACCTCAGACAAATCGAGGAAAAAGGCGTTCATTTCCGAAATCATATGAGTGGTGAAAAGCTTTTCCTTTCTCCTGAGGGTGCAATGGAAATTCAAAATGCGCTCGGTTCTGATATTATGATGGCATTTGATGAATGCCCTCCATATCCAGCGGAATTTGACTATATGAAGAGTTCTGTTGAGCGGACAAGTCGTTGGGCAGAGCGGTGTTTAACGGCTCATGAACGTAAAGATATCCAGGGGTTATTCGGTATTGTGCAGGGTGGCGAGTACGAAGATTTAAGGAAACAAAGTGCTGAGGATCTTGTTTCACTTGATTTTCCAGGTTATGCAATCGGCGGTCTTTCTGTTGGCGAACCAAAAGATGTGATGAATCGCGTCTTAGATTTTACAACGCCTCATCTTCCAACTCACAAACCACGTTATTTAATGGGAGTGGGTTCACCTGATTCTCTTATTGATGGTGCAATTAGAGGAGTGGATATGTTCGATTGTGTTCTTCCAACACGTATTGCTCGTAACGGGACGCTTATGACAAGTAACGGTCGTCTTGTTGTTCGAAACGCGAAATATGCACGAGATTTCCGTCCGCTTGATGAAAATTGTGATTGTCACGTTTGCCGAAATTATTCGAGAGCTTACATTCGTCATCTTGTAAAATCAAATGAAACTTATGGCTTTCGCTTAACGACTTACCATAACCTTTATTTTCTGTTAAACTTGATGAAGCAAGTTAGACAGGCGATTATGGATGACCGTCTTCTAGACTTTAAGGCTGAGTTTTTTGAACAGTATGGGTTTAATAAGCCAAATGCGAAAAACTTTTAATCCATAGATTGTGTAATTGCTGGAAAGGGGTGAAAAGAGTATGAGTTCTACGTTAATGAATTTAGTCCCGCTTCTATTAATGTTCGCGATTTTCTATTTCCTTTTGATTCGCCCGCAACAGAAGCGTCAAAAGAAAACGAGAGAAATGCAAGCAAGCCTAGAAAAAGGGAATAAAGTTGTAACCATCGGTGGAATGCATGGAATTATTGATGCAATGGACGAAGGTACAATTACAATCCGTACAACTGACGGTACAAAAATGGTGTTTGACCGAGCGGCTATCCGCGAATCAATCACTGAAAATAGCAAGTAATTGAGAAGAGCGTCCTCTATTGAGGGCGCTCTTTTTCTAGGCTTCTCGATGCTTTCCACCTTTAACATTCACCCCAATAATTCCACCAAGAATGCAGATGAGACCGTAACCAGCATGATAAAGCAGCTGCTCGAGGTTCATGTTTACGCGATACCCTAAGTATTGGATGAGAAAGAGAATCATGATATACATACAAGCTGTTCCTCCGCCAAGTAGCCAACCGCGTTCCCCACCTTTGCCTCCAGAAATAAAGCCTCCAATAAAGAAGGCGATCACAGTCGCTACAATAATTAGTGGACTAATTCCTTTTTCAGATACCGAAGAGAAGCGAAGAATTAATGAAAAAAGGACGCTAGTCGCAAGCACAATGACAATAATCGCAAGTAATCCAGATCCCATACTTGAGAATGCGTGTTTGGATCTCATGTTCCTCCCCCTTAAACGAGATAGTTTGTACATTCTATTCGACTACGGAGGAATTAGAAGTCTATTCATGAATTCGGACAGCCCATCATACGATGTTAGAAACGGGACAGGGAAGGGGCAGTATGGATTGGACATAATTATTGCGCTCACCATATTTGTTCTTGCTTATATAGGCATCATTACCGAAAAAATCAATCGTGCCATCGTTGCATGTGGCGGCGGATTGCTTATGTTGCTGGCGGGAATTACAACCACTGATTCAGCTTTTATGAACCACGTTGATTGGAATACGATCGCCCTCTTGTTTTCTATGATGATACTTGTTTCCATTACAAGTCAAAATGGACTATTTGAATATATTGCGATTAAGCTTGCCCAACAAGTGCAGGGAAAGCCTTTGCCGCTCCTCGCTGTTATAGGTACTTTAACTGCAGTTGGATCTGCCCTTTTAGATAACGTTACAACAGTCCTTCTTCTTGTTCCAATAACGCTGACGTTAACGAAAATATTAAATATCACAAGCATGCCCTTTTTAGTAACGGTAATCCTATCATCCAATATCGGAGGAACGGCAACATTGATCGGTGATCCGCCTAACATTATGATTGGTCAGGCAGTTGACCATCTTGATTTTAATGATTTCATTTATAACTTAGCTCCGATTGTTGTGGTCATTTATGCTGTTATCATAACAGGTCTTTTGTTTTTTTATCGGAAAGGATTAATCGTAGATGATTCGTATCGACAGTCATTGTTAAAAATTGATGCGTCTCAGTATTTGAAAAAAGGACCTTTGCTCTATAAGTCTTCAGCCGTATTACTTATGACAATTACTGGTTTTCTTTTGCACCCTGTCTTACATACTGAATTGACGAATATTGCGATGGCGGGAGCAGTTCTTTTACTATTGATTACTCAAAAAGAGCATAAGGTGGAAGAAGTTTTTGAATCGATTGAATGGGTGACGTTATTTTTCTTTATGGGTCTTTTTATCCTTATTGGTGGATTAGAGGAAGTAGGTATTATTGATGAAGTTGCCAGGACGATTCTTTTATATACTGAAGGTGATTTGCCTAAGACTTCCATTATTATTTTGTGGGGAGCAGGTATTCTCTCTGCCTTTTTAGATAACATTCCATTTGTTGCAGCCATGATCCCGGTAATTTCAGAATTTTCTGGTTACGGAATGACGAATCTTGATCCGTTGTGGTGGTCGCTTGCCTTAGGTTCATGTCTTGGTGGGAATGGAACGTTAATTGGAGCTTCTGCTAATGTGGTGGTGGCCGGTCTTGCGTTAAAAGACAACCAAGAAGTAAGGTTCATTGCTTTTCTCAAAATTGGATTACCGGTCGTCTTCGTCTCGCTTGTTATTAGTACAGTCTATATTTATTTCAGATATCTACTTCCCTATTACTAAGGGAAGTTTTTTTTATTTTCTGCTATAAAACATTTCCAATACATTCCCTCATGTAGAAACAAAACGTGGTTAAACTAAACAAAAGAAGCTTGAAAGGAGGGATCAGGGATGGAATATATGACCATTATACTAAGGACACTTGTTTTATATTTTGTGATTATCTTCGTTTTTAGAGTGATGGGTAAGCGGGAAATTGGTCAGCTAAGTATTCTTGATTTTGTCGTTTCTATTATGATTGCGGAGCTTGCCGTCATGTCAATTGAAGATCCACAGACACCGATGCTTAATACGATTGTTCCAATGATTGTGCTTGTATTAATACAAATACTTATGGCTTTTGTTTCACTAAAAAGTGAGAAAGTACGGGAAATCGTGGACGGAAAGCCTTCCGTGTTAATTGATCGGGGTAAAATTGATGAAACGGAAATGAGAAAACAGCGATATAACTTTGATGATTTGCTGGTTCAATTGCGAGAGAATAACATTGCATCTGTTTCAGATGTTGAGTTCGCGATCCTTGAACCCTCAGGCAAGCTGTCGGTCATCAAAAAAGAAGAGGATAACAAAAAAGAAGAGCCTGCAACTTTAATGCCTCTTCCCCTTATCCTGGATGGAAAAGTTCAGGAGGAACATCTTGAGCGAATTGGAAAAACAGCGCTATGGCTTAGGCAAGAGCTTAGAAAAGTCGGGCATAAAGATATAAAGCGGATATCATTTTGTTCCCTCCATAAAAATGGAAGTTTTTTTATTGATTTGAAGAATGAGAAAAAGTAACCGCTATGGTTACTTTTTCTCTGTATGGATCAGTTTAAAATAAGCTTAACTATATTAGTGAATGAATTTCCCAATGAAGGGCATTCTTTTTAAGTCATGTCGATTAATAAGTCCAAGCAGTAGTAAAATGACAAAATAAATAATTGATGTGACAGAGATAGCTAATACCGTACCAAGTAGATCAGTGGAAGAAGAAGAGAAGGTTTGATAAAGAAAATGCCCGACAAATCCAGTTGCAATAATGGATATCACGCCTTTGAGTAAATCACTTACAACAAGTGAGAAGCCAATTGCCTTTACAAGAGTGGCAAAGTGGAGAAGTGTTACGAGAAGAATGCCAATAACAATCGCTAGAGCCGCGCCCATAATGCCTAACTCAGGTCGAGAAGCAAGAAAGAAGATGGCAATTAGTTTAACACCCGCGCCAATAAAACTATTGATCATAGCAGCCTTAGCTAAATCTAATGCTTGAAGGGCGGCTGCAAGCGGCCCCTGAAAATAATAGAAGAAAAAGAAAGGGGCCATAACTTGTACATAGATGGCGACATGAGGGGCGTTGTACATGATATCCATTAATGGAACAGCAAAGATATATGTGATGACCACCGAAAGGCCGCCAGCCACCATTGATAGTCGGATTGCTTGACTTAACCGGTGTTGGATTTGTTTATACTGCTTTTGAGCATGTGCTTCACTAATTGCGGGTACAAGTGATACCTGCAAAGAATAGGTGATAAAGGTAGGTAGAAACAACAGTGGTATTGCAAGACCAGTTAAATGACCGTATTGTTTTGTGGCGAGCGTTGTGGCAACTCCAGCGATGGCAAGGCTTCGGGCCACCATAATCGGTTCAAAGAAATAGGAGAGAGATCCTATCAATTGACTACCAGTTGTCGGTAGAGAAATCCTCATTAAACTGTTGAAAGTCCCTCTTCCCCCTTTTAAATAGTTGAAAAATCCGCTTCTTATTTTAATCCGCTTTTTCATTTTAAACATGGAAAACATAAAGAGAAGGGAGGCAAGTTCTCCAAGCACTACGGAAATCATTGCGCCTGCAGCAGCGAATTCGACACCATAAGGTAGAAACGCGCCTGTAAGAACTGCGACGAGACAAATGCGTACAATTTGTTCAATTACTTGTGAATAAGCAGACGGTCTCATGTTCTGTAATCCCTGGAAATACCCTCTAAGCACTGAAGAAAGAGCCACAATTGAGACTACAGGGGCGATGGCGACAAGCGGATAAAATGTGCGCTCATCTGTGAAAACCTCTTTTGACAAAAATGGGGCTGCAAATATCATCATCGTTGTAAATATAACGCTAAGCACCGTCGTAATTGAAAGCGAAACAATTAAAATTTGTTTGATTTTCTGACGGTTACCTTCCGCATCAGCTTCAGCTACCATCTTTGAGATCGCAACAGGAAGTCCCATGCGTGTTAGCGTTATCGTTAATATTAAAGTAGGAACGGCCATCATATAAAGACCGACACCTTCTTCACCCATCACACGAACCATCACTATACGGTTAATAAAACCTAAAACTTTCGTAATTAACCCGGCTAAGATGAGAAACAGTGTCCCTCTAAGAAAGGTTTGCTTTGACATATACTCCCTACTTTCTATCCAGAATACACCTGAGAAATTGTAGAAAAGTCTAGATATTTTTTATCACTATGTATATGCTTATTAGGGGACAAAGCATGACAGGCATATAGGAGTGTTTTAATGAAAGAAGAAATTAAACAGTTTGTTGTAGAGAACCTTAGTTTTCTACCTCAGGAAGTGATTGTCGTTGTGATCTCTGCACTTCCAATATTAGAATTGAGGGGTGGAATCCCTCTTGCTCATACTTTTGACTTTTCTTTTCTTAAGGCTTTCTCATTAAGCCTTCTAGGGAATGCGTTACCGATTATTCCATTACTTCTTCTTTTTCAGCCGTTAAGTAACTGGTTGATGAGATTTAGCTTGTATAAACGGTTTTATGATTGGCTTTATCATCGAACGATTAGCAAAAGTAAGAACGTTGATAAATATGGTGCGATTGGACTTATTTTGTTCACCGCTGTCCCTCTTCCGACGACAGGAGCTTACAGCGCGTGTGTCGCTGCAGCTTTATTTACAATCCGTTTTAAATATGCTTTTCTTTCCATCCTTACAGGCGTCATAATTGCAGGACTTGGTGTAGGAGCAGCAATCTATTCAATCTTTTAAATAGAGCTGTCATTTTTTTCGTCGTCGATTAAGATCTCTGTCATGAAGACGATACTAAGAAAGGAGACCGAGAGATGAATGAGTGGAAGAAGGAAGTATCCCCAGCACTTGAAAGCAAGCGGGATGAATTTTTATTGTTAGGTTATAGTGGCGCAACCATGGACGAAATCTGGGAGTGTCTCCTTGCTCGTTTTGAAAGAAACAATGAGTTGGAAGAGATGAAATTACACCAGTTGGTAAACGAGATTATGCGTTTATCAGTTAATGAATATATGAACTGGTTAACAATCCATGCTTATAAAGGAACGAAAACGTTTGAAAGCAAGGACTAAAAAGACTGAAATTGACAGAAAAATTCATCATTCGATATAATAGCTAGTATTGTGTGAGATGTGATATACATAAGCAAGAATGTTGGGGGTTTAGAGAGGAGTTTTTTTTATGGTGAAAAAAGGTCGGATCGTAGCGTTCTTTCTGATCGTCCTTTTGCTTGGCGGATTGATTGGAACAACCGTCATGGGTGTAACAAAAGACATTAAACTAGGCCTTGATCTGCAAGGTGGGTTTGAAGTCCTTTATGAAGTAGAACCTGCTCAAGAGGGCCAGGAACTTAGTCAGGATTTATTAAACAGTACAGTAAGTGCCCTGTACAAGCGTATTAACGTACTAGGGGTTTCAGAACCTCGTATTACGATCGAGGGCGATGATCGCATTCGCGTGCAGCTTGCTGGTGTGAAAGATCAGAATCAGGCTCGTGAACTTCTGTCCACACAGGCGGAGCTAACATTTCGCACAACAGACGATGAGGAGAAGATGAGTGGTGCTGATCTGAAAGAAGGAGCGGCAAAGGTTGTATTTGATAATAACCAACCTGTTGTTCAGGTAACCCTAAAGGATCCTGAAAAATTCGCAAATATTACGCGAGAACTCAGTCAATTGCCTCAGCCGGATAATCGACTAGTGATCTGGCTTGATTATGAGGAAGGCGATTCTTATAAAGAAGAAGTGACAAAGCCAGCTGATGAACAGAAGTTCATTTCCGATCCAGCTGTCAACCAGGTCCTTTCTCAAAATACTGTAGTCATTTCAGGGCCACCTTTCCAACTTGAAGAAGCTGAAAATCTAAAAGAGCTTTTAAACGCAGGTTCTTTACCAGTTCAGCTAGATGAGATTTATTCAACTTCAGTTGGTGCACAGTTCGGCGAACAGTCTCTTGATAAAACGGTTATTGCAGGATTTATAGGAGTTGGTTTGATTTTTCTATTCATGCTTTTCTATTACCGTTTACCAGGAGCAATTGCAGTGATTACGTTAACTACGTACATCTATTTGATTCTTGTTGTCTTTAATTGGATGAACGCGGTATTAACACTCCCTGGTATTGCTGCACTTATTCTGGGGGTAGGGATGGCTGTTGATGCGAATATTATTACGTATGAACGAATTAAAGAAGAGATTCGTTCAGGTAAATCTGTCATGTCCGCCTTCAAAGCTGGGGGAAGACGTTCCTTTACAACGATTTTTGATGCGAATATTACTACTTTAATTGCAGCCGGTGTTTTATTTGCTTATGGAACAAGCTCAGTAAAAGGGTTTGCAGTAATGTTAATCACGAGTATCGTCGTTAGCTTTTTGACTGCCGTTTGGGGTTCACGAATTCTTCTCGGCCTATGGGTCAAGAGCAGGGCACTGAATAAAAAGCCCGGACTTTTTGGCGTAAAGGAGAGTGAAATCGATGAGCTCTAAAGTAAGAGATACTAAGTTTGATTTTGTCAAACATCGGAATAAATTCTTTGCGATTTCACTTGCTTTAATCGTTCTTGGTGGGTTAGCAATTGCGATCTTTGGATTGAATCTTGGCATTGATTTTTCAAGTGGTTCTCGTGTAGATCTTCAATCAGATAGCAAGCTAACCACTGAAGAAGTAAGCAAAGAATTTGAGGAGCTTGGATTTGATCCTGAGTCCGTCACCCTTGCAGGTGGTGGTGATATGGCAGTAGCTGCCTTCAAAGATGAGCTTGAAAAAGACGAAATCGCAGAAATTAAAAATCATTTCACAGAACTTTACTCTGCTGAACCAAGTATTAGTACCGTTTCTCCGGATGTAGCAGTAGATTTAGCTAAAAATGCATTTATCGCCCTTGCAATCGCATCCGTAGGGATTATTATCTATGTGGCACTTCGGTTTGAATGGCTACAAGGCGTAGCGGCGATTGTTGCGCTATTCCATGATGCGTTCTTCATCATTGCGGTCTTTAGCATTCTGCAGATAGAAGTTAACATTACATTTATTGCGGCAGTGCTAACGATTGTTGGTTATTCCATTAACGACACGATTGTGACATTCGATCGCATTCGTGAAAATATGAAGTTCGAGAAGAAGGTGAAGACGTTTGAAGATGTAGCACGTGTCGTGAACAAAAGTCTTGTTCAAACGCTTGCTCGTTCGATCAATACCGTTCTTACGGTTGTCTTTGCTGCTGCAGCCTTAACAATCTTTGGAGGCGAAGCAATCAGACCATTTGCAATTGCGCTATTGATTGGTCTTGTTGCAGGTACTTATTCCTCTCTCTTTATTGCTTCTCAACTTTGGGCAGTATGGAAAGGGAAACAATTAAAAAAGAAAAAGTTCACTCCTGCTGAAACTGAAGTATAAGAGGTATGACACCTTTAGAAGAAAAGCCATGGCTTAGCCATGGCTTTTGCGTGTCAAAAGCGAGGTGTGAGATTTTCAAATACGGGAAAAGCTATATGGATAATGAATTGGATTTGTAAGAGGTGGAGAAATGAATAAGGAAGAACGGTTTCGGAAAGCAGAAATTGCAGCGGTTGTTGGGATTCTAGGAAATATTATTCTAGCTGTGTTAAAAGGGGTTATTGGCTCAATCTCCAACAGTCGAGCCCTTATCGCCGATGCGGCACACTCGGCTTCAGATGTAGCTGGATCATTTGCTGTTTTTGTAGGATTGCGTGCAGCGAAACTGCCGCCAGATAAAGATCATCCTTATGGTCATGGAAAGGCAGAATCAATCGCGGCAATTATCGTAGCGGTTTTATTATTACTGGTCGGAGTGGAAATTGGCATTAGTTCTGGAAAAGCCATTTTCAATCCGATTGAAGCTCCAGGAACGCTTGCGCTATATGGTGCTTTGATTTCAATCGTAGTAAAAGAAGTGATGTTTCAATATAAGTTCCGATTGGGTAAAAAGATAAAAAGCGATGCACTTATCGTAAATGCATACGAACATCGTTCTGATGTCTATTCTTCCATTGCTGTTTTAATCGGGATTGCGGGAGCTATTTTAGGAAGTAAGCTTAACTTACCATGGCTAATTTATGCGGATCCTATTGCAGGAATATTCGTATCCGTGCTGATTGCAAAAATGGCTGTGAAGCTTGGTTTTGAATCGATTCATACGACGCTTGACCATGTGTTACATGAGGAAGATACGACTGAGTACAAAGAACTGATTATCGGGATGCCAGGCGTTGTGAACCTCGATGAGTTTTATGCTAGAGAGCATGGACACTATGTTATTATTGATATGAAGTTAGGCGTGAACCCAGAAATTTCCGTTAAAGAAGGTCACGATATCGGTAAAGCAGTGAAAGAACGCCTTCTTGAAGAGGATGAGGTTCATGATGTATTAGTTCATATCAATCCTTTTGAACCGAAGGAAAAAAGAGCGAGTAGTGGAATAGGTATTGGAGTAGAGGAGGTAGATTAAGATGAAGGGACAGTGGGGATTAGTCGTAGCACTTTTATTTGCCCTGATTATTGCCGTTTTTTCAGTTGTTAATGTTGATCCAGTTCAAGTAAATTACGTATTTGGTACATCGGATTGGCCGCTCGTTCTCGTCATATTGGGATCTGTACTGATGGGAGCCATTCTTGTTCTTGGTTTTGGGATGGTCAAATATTATAAACTGAAAAGAGAGCTTAAAAAGTTACAAAAAGAAAATGAGAAATTAAAAGCCGAGCCGGTCGCTACTGAAACAAAATCAGTTCATACGCCACTTGACGGGGAAGCAATGGATGAAGGTACAGGTACGGATGGAGAATAGCGGGATAGCCCTGAGTGAGACCGGGGCTTTTTTTAGTGAGGAGAAATCTTCACTAACCAAGATTCCTCTCCTTGAACTATAGTCAAACCTATGTAAACTATATATAATGAACAGGTTAAGAGGTGATTCGATGTTAAGATCTAAAACGCGCTGGAAACTTGCTGAAACAGATGAAACAAACATTGATCGGCTCCAGAGTAAACTAGGAATTTCTCGACTAGCTGCTTCGCTTTTAGTGAATCGAGGTATCAGTGGAGAAGAGGAAGCTAGAAGGTTTTTATATAAAGAAAACTTAACATATCATGACCCGTTCCTAATGAGTGGAATGAAGGAAGCGGTTGAAAGAATTCAACAAGCCATCGCTTCGAATGAGAGAATTCTAATTTTTGGAGATTATGATGCGGATGGAGTTAGTAGTACGACCGTCCTGGTTTATACGTTACGTGAGCTTGGTGCAACCTTCGATTATTATATTCCAAATCGCTTTACTGAAGGATACGGACCAAATGAAGCAGCCTTTAGACAGGCAAAGGAAGATGGTTATCATCTCATTGTAACGGTTGATACTGGTATTTCGGGTGTCCATGAGGCAGAAGTTGCAAAGGAAATCGGTGTTGATCTCATAATTACAGATCATCACGAGCCACCTCCTGTACTTCCTGATGCTTATGCGACGATTAATCCCAAGAAGCCGGGATGCACTTACCCCTTTAAGGGGCTCGCGGGTGTAGGCGTTGCGTTTAAACTATCACAGGCCTTACTTGGTCGCATTCCAGGACATTTACTTGAGATTGCAGCAATGGGTACAATTGCAGATTTAGTTCCGCTTCAAGATGAGAATCGTCTTCTAGCAAGTGAAGGAATACGAGCACTTCAAAATTCAAATAAGCCCGGAATTAAAGCGCTCTTAGACGTATGTGGCTTGAAAGATCAGGAATTAAACGAAGAACATCTTGGTTTTGGAATAGGACCAAGATTAAATGCTGCAGGACGTTTAGATAGTGCAGATCCTGCTGTTGAATTGCTTACAACAGATGATCCGTTACTAGCAGAACAACTTGCTTCTGATATTGATGCTCTGAATAAAAACCGTCAAGAGCTTGTAAACACAATGACGAAAGAAGCGATCGAAGAAGTTGAAACAAATTATTTAAGTGATGAAAGCAATCGCGTCTTGATAATTGCGAAAGAAGGATGGAATGCAGGGGTAATTGGAATTGTCGCTTCTCGACTTGTTGAGAAATATTATCGTCCAACGATTGTGATGAGTATTGACCGAGAAAAAGGTGTGGCAAAAGGATCCGCTCGTAGTATTGAGGCATTCGATATGTTTGCAAATCTATCTGAATGTAGAGACATTCTTCCGCATTTCGGGGGCCACCCAATGGCAGCTGGGATGACGATTGATTTGGACTACTTGGAGCAACTGCGCACTAGACTGAATAACCTGGCTTTAGAGAAGTTAACGGAAGAAGATCTAACTCCACTTACAAAAGTGGATCTTCACTGTCACGTAGAAGATGTAACGCTCGAAACGATTGAAGAGATGAATCTTCTTGCTCCCTTTGGGGTGAGTAATCCAAAGCCAGTTGTTATGCTCAAGGATGTTCATTTATCTCAAATCAGAAGGATAGGTAGTCAGGACAATCATCTTAAGGTAGGTCTTGAGGAAAATGGCACAACGCTTGACGGCGTAGGATTCCATTTTGGCTATGCTTTTGAAGAAATTGCATCAAGGGCAGCAGTAAGTGTCATCGGTCAGCTCTCTGTGAACGAATGGAATGGGCTTCGAAAGCCACAAATTTTCGTGAAAGATATCGCAGTTAATGAGTGGCAGCTTTTTGATTACCGAGGCATACGAGATTTAAAGAAACGTCTGGAAACTCTGCCGCTAGATAAGTTAGTGATGGTAGCTTTTCAGAACAATACGATCTCAAAACTAGGTCTTGAAAAATGGAAGGACTACGTCATTACTGATCCATCAGACAAAGACGTTTCGTTTGATCAAAAGTATGTCATGTTGCTTGATCTTCCTGATTTAGAAGAAGACCTTGTGAACCTTTTTCGCTCAGGTGGTACACCAGATCGAACTTATGTGGTATTTGAGCATGAGGAAGATCATTTCTTCTCAACTTTACCTTCACGTGAAGATTTCAAATGGTATTATGCTTTCTTAATGAAGAAAGGGAGCTTCCATTTACGAGACGCAGAAAAGCTCGCAAAACATAAAGGATGGTCAAAAGAAACGGTACCTTTTATGTCAGAGGTGTTTTTTGAGCTAGATTTTGTTACAATGGATAATGGACTGATTTCTCTAAATCCACAATCTGTCAAAACTGAATTAACTTCTTCTAAAACGTATAGGAGTAAGCTTGAAAAAGCAAAGCTCGAAAACGATTTTTGCTATTCCTCCTATCATGCTTTGAAAAGTTGGTTCAATCAATCAGTTAATTGTTTCAATAGCACTGAGGAGGCCATAAAGTAAATGAATTACAAAGATTATATTGCAGTAGTTGAAGATTATCCAAAAGAGGGGATTCGTTTTAAAGATATTACACCCCTTATGCAAAATGGAGAAGCTTACAGTGCTGTCGTAAATGACATAGCGGACTTCGCTAAAGATAAAGATATCGATGTTATAGTTGGACCAGAAGCACGAGGGTTTATCGTGGGATGCCCTGTAGCTTATATTCTCGGCATTGGTTTCGTACCAGTAAGAAAAGAAGGAAAACTTCCGCGTGAAGTAGCAAAAGTTGACTATGGTCTCGAATACGGTAAAGACGTCCTAACGATTCATAAGGACGCTATTAAACCGGGCCAAAGAGTATTGATTACGGACGATTTACTTGCTACCGGCGGCACGATCAACGCGACAATTGAACTTGTAGAAATGCTTGGAGGAGTCGTAGTAGGACTTGCTTTCATGATTGAGCTTTCATACCTCGAAGGTCGTAAAAATCTTGATCGTCATGATATCTTTACGTTAATGACATACTAAAGAATGGAGTGTCCGAATTGCCGGACGCTCTTTCTCTTTATGAACCTTTAACAAGGTAATCCGGTCATTACTAAATAGGAAAAACGACATTTTTCTCTTAATCTCTTTACATGCTACCTTTTTTTAACGATAATAGAAGCAATATACCAACAGTAATCAAGGTGATTTGATGACGATAGAAGAAGTGATGGAAAGAGCGGAGCAGTATTTGTCTGAAGACGATCTCTCCTATCTTAATAGAGCATATGAATACGCGCGAAACGCACATGAAGGCCAGTACCGTAAATCGGGTGAACCCTATATTATTCATCCTATTGAGGTTGCTGGCATTCTTGTGAATCTTGAAGTGGACCCCGTCACAGTTGCAGGGGGCTTTCTTCATGATGTCGTCGAAGACACCGACGTAACGCTTGAGCAAATATCTGATGAATTCAGTCCTGAACTCGCTATGCTTGTAGACGGCGTGACAAAACTGAAGAAAATCAAATATAAATCTAAGCGCGAGCAGCAAGCAGAGAATCATCGGAAAATGATGATTGCTATGGCTCAGGATATTAGGTGCATTCTCATTAAACTGGCAGACCGTCTTCATAATATGCGGACGTTGAAGCACATGCCAAAAGAAAAACAAATGCAAAAGGCAAATGAGACGCTAGAAATTTTTGCGCCTCTTGCGCATCGTCTTGGTATTTCCACAATCAAGTGGGAGCTCGAGGATACAGCGCTCCGTTATTTAAATCCACAGCAATATTACCGCATTGTGAATTTAATGCAGAAGAAACGAGCCGAACGTGAAGGGTTTGTTCATGAAGTTGTGGATGAAATTCAAGAACGTGTCAAAGAAGTTTCGATCGATGCTGAAATTTCTGGGCGCCCGAAACACATTTATAGTATTTATCGAAAGATGGCAAAGCAGCATAAGCAATTCAATGAAATTTATGATTTACTTGCCGTCCGCATTGTTGTAAATAGCATTAAGGACTGCTATGCCGTTCTTGGCATTATTCATACGTGCTGGAAGCCAATGCCTGGTCGATTCAAAGATTATATTGCAATGCCAAAAGCGAACATGTATCAGTCTCTGCATACGACGGTCATTGGCCCCAAAGGTGATCCGCTTGAGGTGCAGATTCGAACGTCTGATATGCATAAAGTTGCGGAATACGGGATTGCCGCGCATTGGGCTTATAAAGAAGGCGATCAAAATCAAGTGAATAGTTCTTTTGAGAAAAAGCTATCCTGGTTTAGACAGATTCTTGAATGGCAAAATGACGTTTCAAACGCTGAAGAGTTTATGGAGTCTCTTAAAATCGACTTGTTTAGCGATATGGTTTTTGTTTTCACACCCAAAGGCGATGTGTTTGAATTGCCTACCGGATCAGTTCCATTAGACTTTGCATACCGAATTCATACGGAAATTGGGAATCATTGCATTGGCGCAAAAGTGAATGGCAAAATGGTCCCGCTTGATCATCGATTAAAAACCGGGGATATCGTGGAAGTTCTAACATCGAAACACTCTTATGGTCCTAGTAAAGACTGGCTGAAAATTAGTCAAAGTTCTCACGCTAAGAACAAAATTAAGCAGTGGTTTAAGAAAGAAAAGCGTGAAGAAAATGTAGTAAAAGGCCGGGAGCTAGTTGAAAAAGAAATTAAAAATCATGGATTTGAATTAAAAGCCGTACTGACTTCAGATAATATTGCGAATGTATCGAAGAAATTTAATTTTACAAGTGAAGAAGATATGTATGCCGCAGTCGGATATGGTGGTATTACGGCTGCTCAAATTGCAACGAGATTAACCGACAAGGCTCGTAAAGAACGAACGAAGGAGCAGGAGGAAGAGCTTGCAAAGTCTATTATCGAGGGGAAAACGCACACGCCTTCTAAACCGCCAAAACGAGCGGAGTCAGGAGTGCGCGTAAAAGGAATTGATAACCTGTTAATTCGTCTTTCGCGATGCTGTAATCCTGTTCCTGGTGATGATATTGTTGGTTATATTACGAAAGGAAGAGGTGTTTCCATTCACAGGAAAGACTGTCCGAATGTGAATGAAGATAATGCCCAAGAGCGTCTTCTTGAAGTTGAATGGGAAAGCGACTCTCCTAAAAGCTATAATGTTGATATTGAAATCAGTGGTTTTGATCGACGTGGTCTTTTAAATGAAGTCCTGCAGGCCGTCGCTGAAACCAAAACGGATATGACATCTGTTTCGGGTCGATCGGATAACAACAAAATGGCTACGATTAGCATGACCGTTTCGATCAGGAATACCGCTCACCTTCAGAAAGTCGTTGAGCGTGTGAAGCGAATTCCAGATATCTATGCTGTGCGCAGGATTATGCAGTAAAGTAGAAAGGAAGTTCTTCATGAAAGCCGTTATACAACGTTCCAAGCATGCGTCAGTCACCGTGAACGGAGAGACGACAGGTAAGATTGATTCGGGTCTTGTCGTCCTTCTAGGCGTGACTCACGAAGACACAAAGGAGGATGCCGCTTATCTTGCTTCAAAGATTGCCAATCTACGCATATTTGAAGATGACAGTGATCGCATGAATTTATCTGTCAAAGATAAAGGCGGTGCTATTCTTTCGATTTCACAATTCACTTTGTACGGAGATTGCCGTAAAGGAAGGCGTCCGAACTTTATGAAAGCAGCGAAGCCTTCTGAAGCAGCCATTCTTTATGAGAAGTTCAATGAGCTACTTAGAAAAGAAGATCTCGAGGTACAGACTGGAATATTCGGTGAAATGATGGATGTTCAGCTTACGAATGATGGACCTGTAACCCTGGTGATTGAAAGTAAAGAATAGATAAAAGCCGCGTTCCTTTTGAACGCGGCTTTTATCTTGTTGCTTTTTTATTTTTAAGTGTTTTTAGAAAGATTATTGTAAAAATGCAAGAATTCCATTAGAAATTTCATTCGTAATGTTATTTTGATAAGTCGACTTGTTCACTAATTGCTCTTCCCACGGGTTGGAAAGGAATCCAAGTTCAAGAAGAACGGAAGGCTGTTGATTATTTCGAAGGACATAGTAATTGCCAAAACGTATGCCGCGATCTCGTAGAGAAGTATCATCGCCAATCTCAGCATGAATGGATGAAGCAAGTGGCATATCCGCTTCCTCATAGTAATAAGTCGTAGTACCATTTGCCGTTGGATCGACAGTGCTGTCGAAATGAATGCTGACAAAAGCATCTGCCTGGTGTTGCTCAGAAGTTATAGTTCGTTGTGCAAGTGAGATAAATGTATCATCATCTCTTGTTAGAATCACTTCTACACCTGCATTTTTTAATTTCTCAGCAATTGTGTTAGTCGTTTTGAGAGTAAGGATTTTTTCAAGCGTAGTAATTCCTAAAGCTCCACTATCAAAACCGCCGTGTCCAGCATCAAGTACGACCGTTTTCCCTGACTTTAACTTAGGGGAAGTGGTAAGGCTTGAAGCAGTAGTAACGACCCATTCTGCTACGTAAGCTGAACGTCCATCATCAAGGAGAATACGATACCATTCACCTTCTTTTTCATCTATTTGATAGCGCTCTTGGATCGACGCTTGCTCGATGACAGCATAGCTTAAGCCTGGTCCGGTTCTAAGGTTCGTTGCATGGTATAAAATCGTTACAAAGCCTGCCTCTTCCTTCTTATTCGTGTTTTGTAAGTAGGTAGTATCCACCCATCCTATTTGTCCGTTTTGATATCGGATAAAGCTCCAGTTGTTTTCTGTTTTGATTTCTTCAACGACAGAACCTGAAGGGAGCTGAGATAAAATGCGGTTTTCTGTCCCAGGCATTTCTCGAACATTTAATAGTCGTGTGATAACTTCTTTTTTTATACCGGAATTCTTTGCATTCTCCTGTGTTTTTGAATTCACTAACCATGAAGCCACCCAACCTGTTTGACCGTTATAATCGATTGAAATCCAATCACCATCGATCCTCAACACGTTCCATTCGCTTTCTTGAGAAATACTCCCAAGAGTTTTGTACTCTTTTCCTGGACCAGCTCGTACTTGTAAATCAGATACAGTTGATTGAATGGTTTGTTTGGCCTGCGTATCCGTCATTAATGTTGCGAACCTGCTGGCTACCCAACCTTTTTCTCCAGTAGAAAGCTCTACATATAGCCAGTTATCCTGATTCTCCATAATCATTGCTTTGTCACCTTCATGCACTTGAGCAATGATAGTGGACGAAATGGATGGTTTTGAGCGCACATTAACGGTTTGTTCGAAAAGAGCACTAGTAGCCGCTGAAGATGTATGAGGAATAAAAAGGGCTGTTGAAAATAAGCTCAGAAAAAAAATCAATCTTTTCAATGGAAATCTCCTTTCAATAAATCTTAGCTTAGATAATTTCTTTATCGGATGAATATATTCCTTCGTTTAGTTGTAAAACTCCTACTTTTTGGTGAAACTAAGAAAATACTACACGAAGAGGGTGAGCTTTCATGCGATCGACGAATAAAGAGATGATGAGCTACAACATGTCGCAACCGGAATTTGGCGTCGACTTTCATGATTTTCTACAAAAAGAACAGTGTTTGTCAAATATGGAACTCGCGGAAGAATTTGGTCTGTCTCTAAAAAGTGTAAAGATCATGAAACAAAAAATGAAACGGTAACACTAGGAATACACTTGACAAAAAAAAGACTGACTCGTATGATAGAAAACAATTCAGTAAATCGATACGAAGCTCCGTTGAGGAAGAAAAGTAAAAAAATACCGGGTTGAGCAGAAAGGAAATGCCGTTAGGCTGAGAGCATTTCTCGATACCGCTTTTTTGAAAGACACTTCCAAGGATCGCCTCCGAACAGTTAACTCAGTAGGGGGCGACGTAGACAGGCGTTAACTGTTTTAAGCGGAAGGATACGTCCTTCCATTAGGGTGGCACCGCGGGTAACTCTCGTCCCTGAATTTCGATTCAGGGATGGGAGTTTTTTTGTATCCAAAAAAAGGTATCACTCGTTCAGTTTTGCAGTGGGGAGCTTCTTGCTGGTGATTAAAGGAGGATAAAGAATGAGTTTTCAAATTCCTAGAGGTACTCAGGATATTGTTCCTGGTACATCAGAGTTATGGCAATACATTGAAAATAAGGCGAGAGATATTTGCCGTAGATACAATTATCATGAACTTCGCACGCCAATCTTTGAACATACCGAGTTATTTCAACGCGGAGTAGGTGATACAACAGATATCGTCCAAAAAGAAATGTACACATTCGAAGATCGAGGAAATCGTAGTTTAACACTTCGTCCTGAGGGCACTGCTTCAGCCGTTCGTGCTTATGTGAATAATAAAATGTACGGTTTACCTGAGCAGCCGGTTAAACTGTATTACATTGGCCCGATGTTTCGGTATGAACGTCCACAATCAGGTAGAATGAGACAATTTGTTCAGTTTGGTATTGAGGCGCTTGGTAGTAATGATCCTTCAATTGATGCTGAAGTTATTGCACTTGCGATGGGACTGTATCAGGAGTTAGGGCTAAAAAAGCTTAAGCTTTACTTAAATAGTCTTGGTGATAAAGAAAGTCGTGAAGCTCATCGTAAAGCACTAGTGGATCACTTTGAACCGAGAATCGGAGAATTTTGTAGCGATTGTCAAAGTCGTCTTGAAAAAAATCCCCTTCGCATTCTTGATTGTAAAAAGGACCGTGACCATGAATTGATGGCAACTGCGCCTTCAATCATTAATTACTTAAACGAAGACTCGGCAACTTATTTTGCAAATGTAAAAGAAGCACTCGATCAAATGGGAATTGATTATGTTCTCGATGATCGCCTTGTACGCGGGTTGGATTATTACAACCACACTGCATTTGAGATCATGAGTGATGCGGATGGATTTGGTGCCATCACCACGCTTAGCGGTGGCGGTCGATACAATGGCCTTGTTGAGGAGATGGGTGGTCCATCGACTCCAGGAATTGGCTTTGCGATGAGTATTGAGCGCTTATTAATGGCGTTAGAAGCAGAAGGCGTAGAATTACCGATTGAAAAGACAATTGATTGTTATGTTGTCACAATGGGGGAGGAAGCCCAAAAAGTTTCGAACGGTCTTGTTCAAAAGCTTAGAAAAGCTGGACTTTCTACGGAACGTGATTATCTTGATAAGAAGATGAAAGGTCAGTTTAAAGCGGCTAATCGACTTCATTCAAAGTACGTCGCTATTCTAGGCGATGAAGAAATTCAAAAGAATGAAATTAACATAAAAGATATGAACACTGGTGAACAAGAGGCGATTAGCCTTTCAGAAGTTGACACCTATCTTTGTAAGAAATTAAAGGAGGAAGTTTGAGAATGATCGGAAGAAGTCACTCGTGTGGGAAAATTCGTGAAAACGAAATCGGAAAAACAGTAGAATTAAAAGGATGGGTTCAAAAACGTCGTGATCTTGGTGGGTTAATTTTCATTGATTTTAGAGACCGTTCTGGGATTGTTCAGGTTGTTTTCAATCCAGATTTATCAAAAGAAGCGCTAGAACTTGCAGAGAATGTTAGAAATGAATATGTGCTAGGCATTACAGGGAAAGTAGTAGCACGTGCAGAAGGAACGATTAATCCTAATTTATCGACTGGTTCGATTGAAGTACATGCTGAATCACTTGAAATTCTCAATGCGGCTAAAAACCCTCCTATTAGCATCGCAAACGATGTAGAGGTTGGAGAAGACATTCGCTTAAAATATCGCTATCTAGACCTACGACGTCCGGTTATGCAAGAAACATTCAAACTTCGTCATCGTACAACGAAAGTGATACGTGATTTTCTAGATCAGAATGAATTTCTTGAGATTGAAACCCCTATGCTAACAAAGAGTACGCCTGAAGGTGCTCGTGACTACTTAGTGCCTAGCCGAGTGCACGATGGAGAATTTTATGCACTTCCACAATCTCCTCAGCTGTTTAAACAGCTGTTGATGGTTTCTGGGTTTGAACGTTATTACCAGGTCGTTCGCTGTTTCCGTGATGAAGACCTTAGAGCAGACCGTCAACCGGAATTTACACAGGTTGATATTGAAACTTCATTCCTTCCAAAAGAGGATTTAATTGCAATGATGGAAGAAATGATGAGCGCTGTATTGAAAGAAACGAAAGGCATCGAAATGAAGATACCTTTCCAGCGTATGACTCATGCTGAAGCAATGAATCGCTATGGATCTGATAAGCCAGACACACGCTTTGAAATGGAATTTGTGGATGTATCTGAACTCGTGAAGGATTCTGATTTTAAAGTGTTCTCTGGAGCAGTTGCTTCAGGCGGAGCAGTAAAAGGCATCAATGCAAAAGGCGCTGCTAGTGAATATTCACGCAAAGATATTGATGCTTTAACGGAGTATGTGAAAACATATAAAGCAAAAGGACTTGCATGGTTGAAAGTAGAGGAAGATGGTTTGAAAGGACCTATTTCTAAATTCTTTGATGAATCACTAGCTACTCAACTAAAAGAAGCATTTGACGCTGAAGCAGGAGACCTTCTACTCTTCGTAGCTGACAGTAAATCTATTGTTGCTGATAGTCTTGGTTCTCTTCGTACAAAGCTAGGTAAAGACCTGGGCCTTATTGATTATTCGAAGTTTAACTTCCTTTGGATCATGGACTTCCCGCTTATGAGTTATGATGAGGAAGCAGATCGTTATTTTGCGGAGCATCATCCATTTACAATGCCATTGAAAGAAGATCTTCATCTCCTTGAAGAAGAGCCTGGCAAAGTACGTGCAGATGCATATGACCTTGTACTCAATGGTTATGAGCTTGGGGGTGGTTCTCAGCGTATTTTCCAACGTGATATTCAGGAAAAAATGTTTAAAGCACTAGGCTTTACAAAAGAAGAGGCAGAAGCAGAGTTTGGTTTCCTTCTTGAAGCATTCGAATACGGAACGCCTCCACATGGCGGAATTGCTTTTGGGCTTGATCGTCTCGTTATGTTGCTTGCTGGAAGAACGAATCTTCGCGATACAATTGCTTTCCCTAAAACAGCTAGCGCGAGCTGCTTGTTAACGGAAGCGCCGTCTCCTGTTAGTGAAGATCAGTTGAAAGAATTACATCTTGAACTAGCTAAGAAGCCAGTTGCCGCTGAGAAAGAATAAAAAAATAATAAAAAGGACCTAATCCTCGAAGATTGAAATCGATTAGAAGGTCTGCTATAATTCAATTACAAGTTAACGAAGAGTCCTGAAGTGTTCGTTTACTTCCATAATAATTTGAGCCAACACTTTTACAACGGGAGCCTGATTCTTTCCGTTCAAAGTACATGCCTCGGTAGCTGAGGACTTACGGAGAGTGGAATAGGGCACCCACCTGCCAATGCAGGTTCAACAATTATGGAAAGGACGGCACAGTTGGGGCTCTTCTATTTTTATGACAATTAATAAAGCATCCGCTCAAGTCTCGAGCGGATGCTTTTTCTTTAGGTGAATTTTAGGTTCAAGTGCTACGCCCAGATCCTCCACAAAATGAACACAAAGAGCGTGTTCTAGTTCAAGAGTTCCAATATCTCCGTTTCTAAACGCTCGTCACCGCTTTTCGTGTCTAGCTGCAGCGCCCAGCCTCTCGATCGCTTCCCCCCACAAAATGAACACAAAGAGCGTGTTCTTTTTGTGGGGCTCCAGCGCTTGTCGAGGGCTAAGCGGGCGCTTCCGCTTTTCGGAGATCCAGCTGCGACTCGCAGAAACTGCGATATTTCACTCTTTCACCAGAACACAAAGGGCGTGTTCTAGTTTAAGAGTTCCAATATCTCCGTTTCTAAACGCTCGTCTCCGCATTTCATGTCTAGCTGCAGTGGGCAGACACTCGGTCACTTCACCTTTTCATTCGAACACAAAGCCCGTGTTCAAATGAAAAGGCTCCAGTGCCTGCCGTGTCTAAACGCCCACTTCCGCTTTTCGTGTGATCCAGCTAACTCGCAGAAACTGCGATATTTCACTCTTTCACCAGAACACAAAGGGCGTGTTCTAGTTCAAGAGTTCCAATATCTTCGTTTCTAAACGCTCGTCTCCGCATTTCGTTTTTACCTCGCGACTTTTTCTAGATTCCCATTCTTATCCATTTTGAAGGTTGGGACGTTTTGGTCTTCGTTGTCGTTTAGGACGACCATTCTTCTGGCTCGGTCCATGATTTGGATTAGGGATTGGTAATCTTCTTTCATTACTTGTTGTTCGTTTTCAAGCGTTTTGATTCTTTGGTTGAGCAGGGTGTTTTCTTCTCTTAGGAGTTGATTCTCCGATTCTAGTTTCTCAAGGTTTGTTCTAAGTTTGTTTGTTGAGGATGCGGATTGTTCGAGATTGGATAAGAATGTGATGACATCTCTCATCGTTAGTTCCTTCTTAGTTTGAGTTGGTTCAGTCGTGTTGATTGGTGTTTTAAGTACAGGTTTGGCGATAGGTTGTTCTTGCTGCAAAGGTGTATGCATATCGTTTTTCGTGTATTCGGGTTGTCTACGCTCAGCACGCTTCATTTCTTTACGCTGCTTTTTCGCAAGCTTTAAAGCCTGTTCGTATCGATCTCTGACAATGGCGTTCCAACGGAATCCTACGGCTGCTGATGTTCGGCTAAGTCGATCGCCGACTTCATCAAAGGCTTTTAATTGTGTACTACCTTCTCTAACATGCCGCAGCACTGTTTCGGCAAGCATTAAATCATCTTCATGAGACCAGGCATCTTGTCTTACTTTCATTTTATCCAGCTCCTTTATGTGGTAAAAAACTTTGCGTTTTGAAAGTAATCATAGCTTTGCCAGTCTGGAAGAATTTATACAGAAGTCTTGTAAATTTAAGGTAGATTGCAAGAATAGATAAAAAAACAGCAGGAGCCTGAGCCCTGCTGTTACGGTTTCTTACTATCTGATTTGATACGCTCACTGAAATAATCCAGTCTTTTTTGAATGGTTCTTTCGTGGCCACGCTCAGTAGGTTTATAGAACGTTTTTCTGATCATATGATCAGGGAGGTACTGTTGAGGGACGTAACCTCCTGGATAATTATGTGGGTATTTGTAGTCAACGCCGTGTCCGAGTTCTGAAGCTCCTTTGTAGTGGGAATCACGTAAATGGACAGGGACAGTGCCGTTTTTTTCTTTTTTTACTGCGGCAAGCGCCGCATCTATACCAGAAATAACGCCATTGCTTTTAGGAGCGGTAGCAAGGTATAAGGCTGCTTCAGCTAGCGGAATTCTAGCTTCCGGCATTCCGATGAATTCGACCGCATAAGTGGCGGCGTGTGCAATAAGAAGTGCGTTCGGATCGGCAAGTCCAATATCTTCAGCAGCGTGAACATAAAGACGTCTTGCAATGAAGCGAGGGTCTTCGCCTGCATAAATCATTTTAGCTAACCAATATAGCGTAGCATCCGGATCTGATCCTCGTATACTTTTAATAAAAGCTGAAACGGTATCATAGTGATTGTCGCTATCTTTATCATACTGAAGTACACGTTGCTGAATGGATTCTTCTGCGATTGCGAGTGTAATCATGAGCTGCCCATCCTGATTTGGCGTTGTCGTAAGAACGGCTAGTTCCAGTGCATTTAGCGCCGTTCTGGCGTCTCCGTTTGACACATCAATGAGATGATCAATCGCTTCATTTTCAATTTCAATATTATATTTTCCAAAACCGCGATCTTTGTCCTCGATCGCCTGGAAAAGAATGTTCTTAATCGTTGTTTCGTTGAGATGTTCAAAACGAAATAATCTTGAGCGAGAAAGAAGTGCCGCATTAATTTCAAACATCGGACTTTCTGTTGTAGCCCCTATTAAAACGATCGTTCCATCTTCAACGAAAGGAAGAAGCGCATCTTGTTGCGATTTATTAAAGCGGTGGATTTCATCAATAAAGAGTACTGTTTTTTGACCGTCAAGCTTCAAGCGATCTTTTGCTTCGGAGGTCAATCTTCTAATGTCAGCGACTCCGGACGTTACGGCATTTAGCTGTTCAAAATGAGCAGACGTCGTATTGGCAATAATGCGAGCTAGGGTTGTTTTCCCCGTTCCAGGAGGACCAAAAAAGATCATTGGTGTTAGTTGATCTGCTTGAATCGCTCTTCTTAATAACTTTCCATCTCCAATAATATGATCCTGTCCAATAAATTCCTCGATTGATCTTGGTCTCATCCTACTTGCGAGTGGTCCTGAGGTAGTGTTGCTATTATCTTTTGGATAATCAAATAGATCCATAGAAAACCCGTCCTTTCATAGTTATTTGAAACATACTATACGGGTTTTGGAAATGCAAGAAAAAGCGGTTCGTGCTATAATAGCGAAGGTTTACTAACAGAATCAATAGCTAGATAGATGAGATTAGATTGAGATAAGAGGGATGAAATGAAACAAGCGAATATAGGCATATCCTGGTTCTGGATGAGCTGGGGAATCTTTGTTTCAGGTCTTTTAGTTATGGCTTTTGGAATTGCTCTCATGATTCGTGCAGAAGCTGGAAGTGCGCCGTGGGATGTATTCCACATTGGACTTTATCAGCAGTTCGGATTAACGATTGGTACGTGGTCTATTATCATAGGTTTCGTGATTATTGGGGCGACTTCTTTATTAGAACGGTCATGGCCAAAACTTGGTGCTTTTCTTAATATGCTTCTAGTTGGCGTTTTTATTGACATTTATTTATGGCTTCCTTTTCTTAAAACCCCTGATCATTTGCCGGGAAAATTGGTTATGCTGATTAGTGGTATTCTTATTATGGGTTATGGGATTGGTCTCTATATTGCGGCAGATAGAGGAGCAGGTCCAAGAGATAGCTTAATGCTTGTCTTAACCGAGCGCACGGGTTGGAAAGTACAACGCATTCGCCTTTCAATGGAAATGGTGGTTCTTTTTCTTGGGTGGCTATTACAAGGACCGGTTAATATTGGAACGCTTTTGTTTTGTATAACGATTGGTCCAATCGTTGGTTATTCTTTGCCACAGTGTAAAACGTTTGTCGCTCGATTGATAGAAAGAGGTGGAAGAAATGAAGATATCGACAAAAGGAAGATACGGATTAACGATTATGATGGAGTTAGCAAAAAAGCACGGTGATGGACCTATTTCTTTGAAATCCATTGCTAGAAGCAAAGACTTATCAGAGCATTATCTCGAACAGCTTGTTGCCCCATTACGTAATGCCGGTCTCGTTAAAAGTGTTCGCGGAGCATATGGTGGCTATATTCTTGCGCAAGAAGCAAACTCAATTACAGCAGGGGACATCATTCGCGTGCTAGAAGGACCGATTAGTCCAGTTGAAGTAATGGATGATGAAGAACCTGCTAAACGAGATCTTTGGTTAAAAATACGAGATGCTGTAAAAGATGTTCTAGATTCAACAACGCTTGAAGACCTTGCAACTTATGAAGGGGAAGGCGAACAAGATAGCTATATGTTCTATATTTAGTAGCCAGCTCACGGCTGGTCGTAAGAGGTGAATAGGAATGAATGCAATTTATATGGACCATGCTGCAACTTCGCCCGTCCATCCTGATGTGATAAAGGCAATGACGACGTCACTTCAAAATGATTTTGGTAATCCTTCCAGTATCCATCAGTTTGGTCGGAAATCGCGTCACGCACTTGATGAAGTAAGAAGCAATCTTGCGAGGAGTATTCATGCTAACCCGAATGAAGTGATTTTCACTAGTGGAGGGACAGAAGCAGATAACCTTGCAATTATCGGAGCCGCAAAAGGAAGCCATGCAAAAGGAAATCATATTATTACAACTGCGATTGAGCATCATGCTGCATTAAATGCGTGTAAAGGACTTGAGAACGAAGGCTTTAGTGTTACCTACTTACCAGTAAATGAGAATGGTAGGATTTCGATAGTTGACCTGAAAGAAGCGATACGTCCAGAAACGATCCTGATTACGGTTATGTATGGAAACAACGAAGTAGGAACCATCCAACCTATTTCAGAGATCGCCAGAATAGCAAACGATTCTGGTATCTTATTTCATACAGATGCTGTTCAGGCTTATGGTTTAATTGATCTGAATGTGAAGGAGATGGGCATTGATCTCCTATCTGTTTCAGCTCATAAGATCAACGGACCTAAAGGTGTAGGTTTTCTGTATGCAAAGGCTGGCACAAAGCTAGTTCCTTATTCATATGGGGGAGAGCAAGAGCGTAAGCGTCGTGCTGGTACGGAAAACGTGGCTGGCATCGTTGGAATGGAGAAGGCAGCTGAGCTAATGCATGTAGACCGAGATGCGAAAGTCGAGCTTTATCAAAATATGAAGCAAGTGATGATAGATATATTTGATGAAGAATCTCTTTCATATCTGGTGAATGGAGATAGTCAAAACATGCTTCCACATGTTATGAATGTTAGCTTTTTAGATGCAAAGGTTGAGCCTATGCTAATGAATCTTGATCTTGCAGGAATTGCGGTTTCAAGCGGATCGGCTTGTACGGCAGGGTCGCATGAACCTTCCCACGTGTTAACAGCAATGTTTGGAGATAGTGAGCGAACAGATACGGCGATACGCTTTAGTTTTGGATATGGAAACTCGATCGATGAGGCGAAGAAAGCAGCCGGTGAAGTCGTTAAGATTGTCAATCGGTTGAAGAAGTTATAAAATAACCTGGACACAATTTGTGTTAAAGAAGAGGAGGTGCAACCATGACAGCAAAAAAGAATGAAGATATACGAGTCGTGGTTGGAATGTCCGGAGGTGTTGATTCATCTGTAGCTGCTTTAATGTTGAAAGAACAAGGCTATGATGTAATTGGCATTTTCATGAAAAACTGGGACGACACCGACGAAAACGGGGTATGCACAGCAACAGAAGATTACAATGATGTGATTCGTGTATGCAACCAGATCGGCATTCCGTACTACGCAGTCAACTTCGAGAAGCAATACTGGGATAAAGTCTTTACTTATTTCCTTGATGAATATAAAGGTGGACGCACACCAAATCCTGACGTGATGTGCAATAAAGAAATCAAGTTTAAAGCATTTCTTGAGCACGCACTCACGCTTGGAGCAGATTATCTCGCAACAGGGCACTATGCTCAAGTCGTTGAACGTGATGGCGAAGTGAAAATGCTCCGTGGCGTTGACGACAATAAGGATCAAACGTACTTTTTGAATCAGCTTACACAAGAACAGCTCTCGAAAGTAATGTTCCCGCTTGGTGGCATTGAAAAGAAAAAAGTGAGAGAAATTGCGGAAGAAGCAGGTCTTGCGACAGCTAAGAAAAAAGATAGTACAGGCATTTGTTTTATTGGTGAACGAAATTTCAAAGAATTTCTTGGGCAATATCTACCAGCTCAACCTGGCAAGATGATGACGCTTGAGGGAGAAGAAAAAGGCCATCATGACGGATTGATGTATTATACGATTGGCCAACGCCATGGCCTTGGAATTGGCGGCGACGGTGAGCCGTGGTTTGTTGTTGGAAAGAATCTTGAAGACAATGTTCTTTACGTTGATCAAGGGTTCCATAATGAGCTACTCTACTCTGATTCCCTTATTGCTGTAAATTCAAGCTGGGTATCGAATTTGCCAATTGATGATGAGATAACGTGCACGGCTAAATTCCGCTATCGTCAAAAAGATTCAGGGGTAACGGTTAAGAAACTTGATGGTGATCGTTTAAAAGTGACGTTCGATGAGCCGGTTCGTGCAATCACTCCTGGACAAGCTGTTGTTTTCTACAATGGTGATGAGTGTCTCGGCGGCGCAACAATAGATCAAGTATTTAAGAATGCAAGTGAACTCACATACGTTTAATGACACGCCTCATTTCAAAAAGAAATGGGGCTGTTTTTTGAGGTGAAGAATCAACTGCTAACTTATGCTAAACTAGAGAATAAGCTAAAGAAATAAGGAGTTTTTAAGATGAGCCAAAAAAATGAACAAGCGATTGAAGCGATGAATAATGGAGAATTAGAAAAAGCTGTAACGCTACTATATGAAGCGATTGAAGAGAATCCTAAAGATCCGGTTGCTTATACGAATATTGGAAACCTCCTTGCACAGGCAGGAGAAATTAAGCAGGCTGTCGCATATTTTGAAAAAGCGATTGATCTGGATGAAACCCAAGGGACAGCGTATTATGGCGCAGGAAATGCATTCTTTGAACTAGAGCAGTACAAAGACGCTGCAGATATGTATCAAAAAGCGATTCAGCAAGGACTTGATCAAAGCGATGTTCACTTTATGATGGGCCAATGCTTTATGATGCAGGATGCGCTACGTTTAGCGTTACCTTTCTTCCAGAGAGCTGTTGAACTCAATGAGGAAGATTCGGAAGCTCGTTTCCAGTATGCACTTTGTCTTGCGCAAGACGGGGCAGTCGATGTGGCTCTTCCTCAGTTTGAGAGAGTTGTTGAAGAAGACCCTGATCATGCAGATGCATGGTTTAACTTGGGTGTGAGCTATGCTTATCAAGAAAATTTGGAGAAAGCAATTAGCTGTTTTGATCGTGCACTCGCTATTCAACCAGATCATCTCTTAGCAGGAAATGGGAAGAAACAAATGGAACAAGCGATGAACAATAACAATTAAATTTTAAGTTATTGGAGAGAAGATCTTATGGATCAGCCACAAAAAGGCTATATCAAAGGAAGACCGATACAAATGATTTTCTTCAATGAAGATAGTTTGTATGGGGTGGCAAGACTACGAATATCAGAAACGAATGAAGCCTACGATGAGAAAGAAGTCGTTGTAAATGGAATGATTCCAAGGCTTTTGGAAGATGAAACGTACGTTTTCTATGGACGGTTTACAGACCATCCACGCTACGGAAAACAGTATGCTGTTGAATCATTTGAGCGACAGATGCCTGAATCAAAACCGGGGCTTATTCAATACTTATCAAGTGATTTATTCCATGGAATTGGTGAAAAGACAGCGGAATCGATTGTTGATGCGCTAGGAGAGCGCGCAATTGCTAAGATTATGCGTGATCCTTCAATATTAAGTAAGGTACCAAAGCTATCTGAAGAAAAAGCAAAAGGATTATATGATTCTCTCATGGAGCATCAGGGGCTTGACCAAATTATGATTCGATTAACTGAATTAGGGTTTGGACCGAGACTATCGATGAAAATTTTTAAAGCCTATAAGCAAGAAACACTCGAAATTGTTGAGAAAAATCCTTATCAGCTTATTCAAGACGTGGAAGGCATTGGTTTTCGTCGAGCGGACGATTTAGGGAAATCGATTGGTATTGAGGGAAAGCATCCCGATCGCATTAGGGCGGCATGTCTTCATACGTTAAATGAACAAACGTTACAGGAAGGGCATGTGTATTTAGAGTACAATGCTTTGATTCGATCTGTAAATGAGCTGCTAGGTGATCGACTCGATGAAGCAGATATTTCAAGGGAACTGATCTCGCTTTACGAGAGTGATAAGTTAATTCTTGATCGAGAGAGAATCTATTTACATTCACTTTACTATGCTGAAAAAGGTCTTGTCACTGGATTGAATAATGTGATGTCGCAAACAGAGTATGCTGATTCTTTTCCTGAATCTGAATTTTATCGCGCACTTGGAGATCTCGAAGAACGACTCGGCATTCAATATGCGCCATCACAGCGTGAAGCGGTACAAAAAGCGATATCGTCTCCGTTCATGATTTTAACTGGCGGACCTGGTACGGGCAAAACAACCGTTATAAAAGGGATTGTTGAGCTTTATGCTGAATTAAATGGCCTTTCTTTAGATCCAAAAGATTACACAAAAGAAAATCCCTTTCCCGTTCTGCTCGTCGCACCAACAGGAAGAGCAGCCAAACGAATGAGTGAAGCAACCGGATTACCGGCTTTCACGATACATAGATTACTTGGCTGGAAAGGTGAGGCGGGATTTGAACATGATGAGAATAATCCAATTGAAGGTAAATTATTAATTGTTGACGAAGTATCTATGGTTGACGTGTGGCTAGCCAATCAATTATTTAAATCCTTACCATCTCAAATTCAAGTGATTGTTGTTGGTGATGAAGATCAACTTCCTTCAGTAGGACCAGGACAGGTGCTTAAGGATATGATTGATTCACATGCTGTTCCCGTTAGTAGACTGACGGACATTTACCGGCAGGCTGAAGGCTCTTCGATTATTGATCTTGCCCACTCCATTAAAGAAGGAGAGCTTCCAGAAGAGTTTCATAAACCGACGCCTGATCGAAGGTTCTTTCCTTGTTCTCAATCTCAGATTATTGAGGTTGTTTCGCAAGTTTGTGGCAATGCATTAAAGAAGGGATACTCTCCTCGAGATATTCAAGTTCTTGCTCCGATGTATCGAGGATCAGCTGGAGTGGATCGACTAAATCAGGAGCTTCAAAAGCTATTTAATCCTCCAACTGATCAGCGAAGAGAGCTTTTTCATGGAGATCTCGTGTATCGAGTCGGAGATAAAGTTCTTCAACTTGTAAACAATCCTGAAGACAATGTTTTCAATGGCGATATGGGCGAGGTGGTTTCTGTATTCTTTGCGAAAGAAAATATTGAAAAGCAGGATCAACTTGTTGTTTCTTTTGATGGACAGGAAGTGGTTTATGACAGGCCTGACTTTAATCAATTAACACATGCCTACTGCTGCTCTATCCATAAATCCCAGGGTAGTGAGTTTCCAATTGTGGTTCTTCCTATTGTAAGAGGATATTATCGGATGCTGCGGAAGAACCTTCTTTATACAGCCGTTACAAGAAGCAAAGATTATTTGATTTTGTGCGGCGAAGAAGATGCGATTAAGCTTGCTATAAAAACAGAAGATGATCAGATTCGAAATACGCAGTTAACAGAGAAATTGCAAGAAATGATTGGCGAACAAACAACAATTGAAGAATCAATCTAAAAGTCAGAGGATTTTCTGGCTTTTTTTATTGGAAAAACATTTGGACAGGCAATGCACTTCTAGAGCCGCTGTATAGAATGTGGAGTGGATGGACAGGATGGAATGTATATCTTCTTAAATAGCTCGATTAGGAGGCGTATGGAGATGAATTGTCCAAATTGCAAAAGTAAAAATATAGGGAAGATCGGTGCCAATCAATTCTATTGTTGGAACTGTTTTGTGGAAATGTCTGTGATCAAAGGCGTACTCTCCCTTCATCAAGTAGAAGAAGATGGTTCACTTACATCCCTTGATGATTTATTTGAAGATTATGATATGCGAGTGGAACTGTAGATGGCGTGATAGCAGGAGGGATCAAATGTGAAGCGTGAATGGAACCTTAATTGGCTCATTTATTTAACAACCCTTCTGCTTGTATTTCTATGTGTGTATTTGTTATTGAAATTAGCTCCGATTTGGGAGCCGATTATAAACGTGTTAACGGTATTGATCGTTCCCTTTTTAATTGCTTCTCTCATCACGTATTTACTTCATCCGATTGTAGAGAAGATTCATAAAGAAGGCCTCCCAAGAGGTGTTGCTGTCCTCTTAATCTACCTCCTGTTTTTTGGAGGCACTGGGTATGCAATTGTTAAAGGTATTCCGCATATTGTGAAGCAGTCACAGGAATTAATGGAGAACGTGCCGATGTTTATTGATATGTATCGAGATGCGGTGCATCATACCTATGACTTTACAGCTAACTTACCTCCTGCGCTTCAAGAAAAGGTGGATCAATCGTTTCAAGATGCTGAAGATGCCGTTAATCGTACATTAACCCTTGCAATTGAATTAGCAAAAAAGCTATTAAGTTCTTTTTTTATTATCATGATCATTCCCTTTATCGTGTTCTATTTGCTTAAAGATTTCGAAGATCTAAAGAAAATAGCCTGGAAAGTTACACCTCCAAAGTGGAGAAAACCGGGTAGAAACTTATTGATTCGAATTGATGAATCACTTGGAAATTACATTCGAGGTCAATTTTTTGTCATTAGTGTTCTAGGTGTTCTTGCTGCACTAGGCTTTTGGTTAATCAAGCTTCCATATGCGATCTTGCTTGGCATTATTGTCGGCGTAACAGATATCATTCCATATTTTGGACCTTTTTTAGGTGCGGCGCCAGCATTATTAATTGCGTCGACTGTTTCAGTTAAAATGACGATGATTACAATCATAGTCATTGTTGTCCTTCAGTTTATTGAAAGCAATATCCTTTCTCCATATATTGTAGGGAAAAGTTTGCATATTCACCCGGTCGTTATTATTTTCGGCCTACTAGCAGGAGGAGAAATTGCCGGAGTGATTGGATTGATACTGGCAGTTCCTGTTCTGGCCGTTTTAAAGGCGCTCATTCTCTATCGAAACGAAGATGAACGAAGCAATTGACAAACGATTCAAGCTCTGACTATAATTATTTCAGAGATTAAGAAACAAACACATTGACGGATCCAGTATGTTGACCCCTATTCATGAATACAAAATGTATTCCTTAGAGAGAAGCTCCTCGGCTGAAAGAGCTTTATGAATAAGATCAGCAGAACGCTAATCCTGAGTGCGGATTAATCCCCGCCGTCTCGACCTCGTTACGGTCGCTTGAGGTGATAGACGATTATGTCTATAACCAGGGTGGTACCGCGTGAGTATGAAAACAAAACTCTCGTCCCTGATTTATTCAGGGATGGGAGTTTTTTTGTATGTAAAAAACCACCTAGAATAGCGAAAGATTTCAATCAGAATTGAAGGAGGATGTTTCATATGAAAAACTTATCGTCAGCTGACGTAAGACAGATGTTTATCGATTTCTTTAAGGAAAAAAGTCACTCGGTGGAACCTAGTGCATCGCTAGTACCTCATGAAGATCCAACTTTGTTGTGGATCAATAGCGGAGTTGCTACATTAAAGAAATATTTTGACGGGCGCGTTACCCCTGATAATCCACGAATTGTGAATGCACAGAAGTCAATTCGTACGAATGACATTGAAAATGTAGGGAAGACAGCGCGTCACCATACATTTTTTGAAATGCTTGGAAACTTTTCAATCGGAGATTATTTTAAAGAAGAAGCGATTGAATGGGGCTGGGAATTTTTAACGAGCAAAGATTGGATTGGCTTTGAAGCTGATAAATTATCGGTAACAATCCACCCGGAAGATGAGGAAGCTTATACAATTTGGAGTGAAAAAATTGGCCTTCCAGAAGAGCGTATCATTCGACTAGAGGGCAACTTCTGGGATATCGGTGAAGGACCGAGTGGACCAAATACAGAAATTTTCTATGACCGTGGCGAAGAATACGGTTTTGAAGATCCTACAGAAGAACTCTATCCTGGTGGCGAAAACGAGCGTTATCTTGAAATCTGGAACCTTGTATTTTCTCAGTTCAACCATAATCCAGATGGTACTTATACCCCTTTACCTAAAAAGAATATTGATACGGGAATGGGACTTGAACGAATGGTATCTGTTATTCAGGATGCAAAAACAAACTATGATACAGATCTATTCATGCCGACAATTCGTGAAACTGAGCGAATGGCAAACGTGAAGTATGGAGCTTCTCGAGAAGGAGATACTGCTTTCAAAGTAGTCGCTGACCATATTCGAACTGTTACATTTGCAATTGGTGATGGTGCCCTACCTTCCAATGAGGGACGTGGGTACGTACTAAGAAGACTGCTTAGACGAGCTGTTCGTTTTGCTAAACAAATTGGTATCAACCGACCGTTTATGTATGAACTTGTTCCTGTAGTGGGGGACATTATGGTTGAGTTCTACCCAGAAGTAAATGCAAAGAAAGAATTTATTCAGAAAGTGATTAAGAATGAAGAAGATCGCTTTTACGAAACCTTAAATGAAGGACTTTCGATTCTTTCGGATATTATGAAGAAAGAAAAAGCAGCGGGGAATCACGTTATTTCAGGTAGCGATGTTTTCCGTCTATATGACACATACGGTTTCCCTGTTGAACTAACAGAGGAGTATGCGGAAGAAGAAGGTATGGAAATTGATCGTACAGGTTTCGAGCATGAAATGGGAATGCAGCGTAAACGTGCTAGAGATGCTCGTCAGGATGTAGGTTCTATGCAGGTTCAAGGTGGCGCGCTTGGTGATATTTCAGTCGAAAGCGATTTTGTCGGATATGAAGAGCGATCTGTTGATACAGAAGTTGTCGCTATTATAAAAGACAAAGAGCTGACTGAAATAGCGTCAGAAGGCGACGAAATTCAAGTTATTATACAAAGCACGCCTTTCTATGCTGAAAGCGGCGGGCAAGTTGCAGATCCTGGTGTTATTCGTGGTGAAGATGTGCAGCTTCGCGTAACGGATGTACAAAAAGCGCCAAACGGCCAGCACGTCCATACGGCAGTTGTAGAATCTGGAACAATAAAAACAGGAGCAAAAATTACAGCTGAAATCAATCGTTCGAACCGTTCGGCAATTGTAAAGAATCATACGGCAACCCACTTGCTTCATCAGGCTTTAAAAGACGTTCTTGGTGAGCATGTAAACCAGGCTGGTTCACTCGTAGGTTCAGAGCGCCTTCGCTTTGACTTCTCTCATTTCGGACAGATTACATCTGAAGAACTTGAAGAGATTGAAAAACGAGTGAACGATCAAATTTGGGCTAACATTCCAGTGAATACGATGGTAAAGCCTATTGACGAAGCTAAAGCAATGGGAGCTATGGCATTGTTTGGTGAAAAATATGGAGATACTGTTCGGGTTGTGCGTGTTGGGGATTATAGTCTTGAATTATGTGGCGGTACGCACGTTCAAAATACAGCAGAAATTGGATTGTTTAAAATTGTTTCTGAATCAGGTATTGGTGCAGGAACGCGCCGTATTGAAGCTGTAACAAGTGAAGGAGCTTACCAGGTTCTGAATCAACAAGTGTCGATTTTGAAAAACACGGCTGACTTGTTAAAATCAAATGTGAAGGACGTTCCCTCAAGAACAGAAGCACTACTTGGTCAGATCCGTGATTTACAACGCCAAAATGATTCATTGACATCAAAACTTGCAAATGTTGAAGCAAAGCAAATGGCAGGAGATGTTCAAGAAGTAGACGGTGTGAAAGTGGTTGCTAAACGCATCGATACAGATATGAATAACCTTCGTAGTATTGTTGATGATTTGAAATCACAGATTGGAAGCGTCATTGTCGTATTGGGAAGTGGTGCTGATGGGAAAGTTCAACTTGCAGCTGGTATTACAGATGACCTTGTAAAAGAAGGTTATCATGCTGGGAAATTGATTAAAGAGCTTGCTACACGCTGTGGCGGTGGCGGTGGTGGTCGTCCGGATATGGCACAGGCAGGCGGCAAAAACCCTGAGAAGTTAGATGACGCGCTTGCTTATGCAACAGATTGGGTTAAATCCATTTCCTAATTTGGTTTTAGTAGTGTACAATAAGAATTAGTTGACTAGTTACGATTCTAGATGGGGATCGGAGAAAGAGGTGTAAGGAATGAGTTCGATGGACAAAACAATGAAATTTAATTTTCCAGACGACGCAGACAATCACGATGTCCAGGAAGTGTTGCTCACCGTCTATAGCGCTCTTCAAGAAAAGGGCTACAATCCGATTAACCAGATTGTGGGATACCTCCTTTCTGGAGATCCGGCTTACATTCCGAGACACAATGATGCGAGAAGCTTAATTCGTAAGCTAGAACGAGATGAATTAATCGAAGAGCTTGTAAAATCGTATCTTACTCATCATCAGAGATAAGGAGACAGCATGAAAACACTTGGTTTGGATGTCGGTACGAAAACAATCGGTGTCGCGCTAAGCGATGCGATGGGTTGGACGGCACAGGGATTAGAAACGGTGAAACGTAACCCGGATATGCAGGATGTAATTCCTGATCGTTTAATGGAAATCATTAATGGGAATGATGTCAGCAAGATTGTTGTTGGACTTCCTAAGAACATGAATGGTTCAATTGGTCCGAGTGGTGAGGCCTGTCAGGCATTTGCAGAGCTCATTCGGATAAGTACCAATTTGCCAGTTGAAATGTGGGATGAAAGGCTGACAACTGTCGCTGCTGAGCGCATGCTGATAAGTGCTGATGTGAGTCGTAAGAAAAGGAAGAAAGTGATCGACAAAATGGCTGCTGTTATGATTCTGCAAGGATACTTAGACAGCAAGCAAAATTAATGAGGTGAAAAGCATGGAGGAAAAAGAACGCATTATCATTCCAGATGAAAACGGAGACGAACATTTATTTGAAGTTCTCTTTACTTTCGACGTAGCTGAGAACGGACAATCTTATATGACTGTGGTTCCAGCTGATCAGGCAGATAGCGAAGAAGAAGTAGAAGTTTACGCTTTCCGTTATGAAGAAGAAGATAACGAAGAACGAGACTATAAGCTTTTCCCTATCGAATCAGATAAGGAATGGGAAATGGTTGAAGAAATGCTCAACACATTCTCAGAAGAGGAAGAGGACGAGAACGAATAACGTCCGATTAAAGCTACCGATGTGTTCATCGGTAGCTTTTTTATGTTTAGTTGATCATTATAACAACGAATTGTTACTGAATTTTGGAAATGACTACAAACCTCTATCGTTAACTTGTATAATACATGTTGGAGTAAATATGGCGAACGTTAGCAATAACGCTGACAATATGTCGACTTGTAGTATAATAGGTGAAGAACGAAAGGGGGCCACGGCGTTGTCTGATTTTAAAGACTTGTATAAAGAGAAGCTTATGAAGCGCCAAACTGAAAATCAAACGGTAAGAAAAATTGTGTTTATTATTTTATTGCTTTTAACCATAACGGTGGCTGCCGTTATAACAGGTGGTTATTTCTACATAAAAAATATTCTTGAGCCAGTGGATCCGAATAGTAGCACAAAAACAGCTGTTACGATTCCAATTGGATCTTCAACTTCTTCGATCGGTGAAACTCTAGAACAAGAGGGTATTATCAAAGATGGGACGGCTTTTCGTTATTATGTAAAATATAAGAATGAGAGCGGCTTTCAGGCTGGAGATTATGAGCTTTCACCCTCGATGACGATGGATGAAATCATTGCGATTATGAAAAGCGGAAAAGTGATGAAAGAGGCCGTTGCTACGATTCCTGTACCGGAAGGAATCTGGATAGAAGACATAGCCGGCCGTATCGCAAAAGAATTGGATTTAAAGAAAGAAGATGTGATGAAGCAGCTAGATGACGATAAGTACCTGGAGGCTCTAATTAATGAATATTGGTTTTTAACAGATGATATTCTAAATGATGATATTCGTCATCCGCTCGAAGGTTATCTATTCCCTGCTACTTATGATTTTGTAGAAGAGCCGTCAGTGGAAGCTGTTGTAAAAGAGATGTTAGATAAAACAGACAGTGTACTAAATAAATATCGCTCTGAGATAGAAGATCGTGACGACTCAATCCATGAACTAATGACGCTCGCATCGATCATTGAAGAAGAAGCCTCAGCAAATGCTGATCGAACAAAGATTTCAAAAGTGTTTTACAACCGTCTGGATAAGGATATGATCTTACAAACGGATCCTACCGTTGTTTATGCCAGAGGAGAACAATCCGGTGAAATTACACAGGATGATCTTGATCTAAAATCGCCATACAATACGTATAAACAAAAAGGTTTGCCCGTAGGACCAATCGCGAACCCTGGTGAATCGTCAATAGTAGCTGCGATTGAACCGGCTGATACAGATGCCCTCTATTTCTATGCTCGCCCAAGTGGAGAGACGTTGTTCTCAGAGACAAATAAAGAGCACAATAAAAAAGTAGCTAAGTATAAAGAAGAATGGGACGAGTATTATAAGAAGAAAGAAGAAGAGGCGAAAGAAGAATAAGAAATTTATGGGGAATGGAGAGTAAGACTACCATTCCCCTTTCGATTATGATAAAATTATTCGGGTTACATGAAGGAGGACCGATCATGATATCCGATCATGTTGAACAATATCTAGAATCTTTACGGCCGAATCGAGAAGGCTTAATCAAAGAAATTGAAGAATATGCAGCAGAAAATCATGTTCCTATTATGGAACAAACGAGTCTCGATGTTATGCTTCAACTTCTTTCTTTCTTGAAACCGGAACGAATATTAGAAATTGGTACAGCTATTGGTTATTCAGCCATTCGCATGGCTGAGCGTTTGCCGGATACTGCCATACTTACTGTAGAACGTGATGAAACTCGTTATAACGAAGCGATCGCAAACATTGATAAAGCTGGCTATTCAGATCGAATTACAGTCCTATATGGCGATGCATTTGATCTAGCTCACGATCTCAAACAACACGGCCCTTATCAAGCTTTATTCATCGATGCGGCGAAAGGTCAGTATAAGCGCTTTTTTGATGAATTTTATAGTGAATTAGAAGAAGGCGGCATCGTTTTTTCTGATAATATTTTATTCAGAGGACTGGTTGCAGAAGATGAGATAGAGGAGAAGCGCTTTAAATCAATGGTGAAAAAGCTCCGTCTTTATAATGAATTTTTAATTTCCCATCCCGAGTTAGATACAACGATTTATCCTATTGGAGATGGTCTAGCTGTTAGTCAGCGTAAAAACTCATGAAGAAGGAAAGCCGACGTACATATGTACGGGCGGTTTTTCTATAATAGAAGGGGAAGAATTATGGTTAATAGACCCGTAGTAATTGGTGTTGCTGGAGGTTCAGGCTCTGGTAAAACCACTGTAACACGAGAGATTTTTAAACAGTTTGCCGATCAGTCCGTCTTAGTTATTGAACAGGATTCTTACTACAAAGATCAGAGTGAAAAGTCAATGCCTGAACGACTTGGTACAAACTATGACCATCCACTTGCATTTGATAACGATCTGTTAATTGAACATGTTAAAGAGTTAATGTTATATAAACCGATTCAAAAACCAGTCTATGACTATACAGTTCACACAAGATCTGATAAAATTATTCCTGTCGAACCGAAAGATGTCATTATTTTGGAAGGTATCCTAATTCTTGAAGATGAACGTCTTCGTGATCTAATGGATATTAAGCTTTTTGTTGATACTGATGCGGACCTTCGCATCTTAAGAAGAATGGTTCGCGACATACGTGACAGAGGAAGAACACTTGATTCAGTAGTTGAGCAGTATACCTCAGTTGTTCGTCCGATGCATCTTCAATTTATTGAACCGACAAAGCGTTATGCAGATATTATCGTACCTGAAGGCGGTCAAAACCGAGTTGCGATTGACCTTATGGTTACGAAAATCCATACGATACTTGAAGAAAAAGCGATGCTATAACGATTAAACGAGGTATATTTACCTCTTTTTTTCATACAGTTTATTACGATTGATGCCCTTAATTGATGAAGGAGTGAATGAAATGGCAGAGGATAAAAAGTATTATATGACGCAAGATGGTAAAGAAAAGCTTGAGAAGGAGCTTGACCTTCTAAAAACTGAGAAAAGAAAAGAAGTTGTGGAACGTATTAAAATAGCACGTAGCTTTGGTGATCTTTCTGAGAACTCTGAGTATGATGCTGCCAAAGATGAGCAAGCGTTTGTAGAAGCACGTATTCAAACAGTTGAAAATATGATTCGTAACGCTGAAATTATTGAAGAAGACAATAGCTCCTCTAATGTTGTATCAATAGGTAAGCGAGTTAAATTCGTTGAAATTCCAGACGGTGATGAAGAAGAATACTTTATCGTAGGTAGTGCAGAAGCCGATCCTTTTGAAGGAAAGATTTCAAATGATTCCCCAATGGCCAAAAGTCTTTTAGGGCGTCAAATTGGAGAAAAAGTAAACGTACAAACTCCAGGCGGAGAAATCCGTGTAGAAATTCTAGAAGTAATCTAATTAAAAGACTAAAAAAGGCAGCCATAAAGGCTGTCTTTTTCTTATGCATGAAATACTTCTCATTAAGCTCCTGTACACTGTCAAATGACCGTAGGATGTTTGAAATAGAGAACATCCGTCGAAACTCTTACAGAGGTGAGAGAGATGATAAGGAGAAGGATGATTGGGATTGGTCTCCTCCTTGTATGTGGGATGTTTTTGTTAATCGGACGTTTGATCCAACTTCAATTAGTTGAAACGGAGTCTTACTCAAAACATCATATCAATTTAATCGAAGCAAGCATCAATCAACGTACACAGTCCTATGTGCTAGATGAAGGTAGAGGAACGATACTAGATCGAAATGGCATTCCGATGAGTGAATCAATTCCAGCACTCGTTTTATTTCCATTTCTTAAAGAGAGGGAATGGCCCCTTGAGAAGGTAGCCCAAATTATAAATGTCACTCCTGAGAGTCTTGAACGCTCATTTGAGGGACAGATACAACCATTTACTTTTGACAAAACGTTAACGCTTGATCAAATGAAGGAGATAAATGAACAAAGTATTCCTGGGGTCTACGCCGTCCATAAGCCTGTGAATAAAAACCCATTGGCGACTCATGTTATTGGGACTGTCAGACCTAATCCGGAATTAATTCAATCAAAATATCCAGAGAAATGGGCTGAAGGATCCATTGATGAAGAAACAAAATTAGGAATATCGGGGCTTCAGCTTGCGTTTGACCCTTTTTTATTATCTGAAGGTGATACAACGCTTCTTTATCATGCTGATCGTCAGGGGAACCCTCTTCTTGGACTTGATGTGAAGTATTTCTCAAGTACGGATTCATTTTATCCTCTCCAAGTGAAGACCACTTTAGATACAAAGATTCAGAAGAATTTAGAGGAAGCGATCGATGAATCAGGTATTACGAATGGTGGTGCGGTTCTCATTGATATCGACTCTAATAACTTAATCGGCATGGTTAGTCGTCCATTATTTGGTTCAGAAGACCCCTTAGGGAAAGGGGCTATGAATCAAATGGTGAAAGGGTACTTCCCAGGGTCTGTATTTAAAACAATTATTCTTGCAGCAGCATATGAAAGTGGGGTTAAAGATACGCGTCTCTTTGACTGTGATCAAAATTTGTATCGTGATGGCATTGGAAATCGTCCGCTTGGTATGCTTAACCTTAAAGATAGTTTTGCCGAAAGCTGTAATGCGACCTTCACACAACTAGCGGAAGAGCTTATTAAGACTGATCCAGATGTAATTGAGAAAACCGCAGAGAAACTTGGAGTAGCGACAACGGTTGGATGGGAAGATAAGCTTTATCATTATGAAAATTTCAAGCAGTTTCCTGACGAGTCTAGCCCGCTCTTTTTTAAGGATGAAAAAGATAAGAGGATACGTAAAGCAATCGACCAAACAGCCATTGGTCAATTAAATGTGAAATTAAGTCCCCTTGCAATTGGTAACATGATGGCGACGATTGGGAGGGGAGGAGAAGCGAAAGATGTGAAAGTCGTTAATGATATTCTATATCGAAACGGAACGACTTTTCTTAGCTTCAAAGAAATAAGCCATGATGAAACCCTTTCGAAAAATGTAATCAAGTCTCTTCAAGAATCATTGCGAGAAGTGGTGGTAAGCGGCACGGGGAATGCTTATTTAAACGATCTACCGATACAAGTAGCGGGAAAGTCAGGGACCGCAGAACTTGGCGAAGACGTCCCCTATGATCATCAATGGTTTGCTGGTTATTTTCCGTATGAATCTCCACAGTATGCTTTAGTGGTTGTAGATTTTGAACGAAAAGAAAAGCAATATCGAGCTTATGAAGCATTTGCGACCATCGTTAAGGATTTATACCAAAATGAGAGATAAAAACGATACAAAAGTCAAGCCTTCTACGAATCATTTAGAGATGGTAAAATAAGAACAACAGTTAAATAGAGGAGTGGATGGGTTTGAGATCACGATATGGGGACCGTCATTCAAAGAGAAAACAAAATATCGTATTAAACAGTTTAATTGGAATTGTTCTCGCAGTGATACTTGTACTTGTTGCCAATATAGTCTTTACTGGTGATGACTCTCAGCAAACCGCAAGTGAAGAACAGAAAACCGCACAAACAAATTCGGATGAAAAATCGAATAGTAGCAGTGACGATGCCGTTACTTCTGATGAGGCTGAAGATTCAGAGGCTAATGATTCAGAGTCGGATAGTGACACTGATAAAGATAGTACGAAAGAAGAAAGTGCTGACGAAGAGAAAGATCAAGAGAATCAAGATAAAGATGACCAAGAAAAAGAAGACCAGGATAAAGAAGATCAAGAAAAAGAAGAAGCTGACCAGAAGCCGGGCGAACCAAACCTAGAGGGGCCGTGGGAGCCTGTAGGAACATCGCAAACAGGTCCACATAAATCTAGCTATGAGCTTGGTTCCACTGATTGGAATGAAAAGTTAAAAGCTGTTGAATCTGTTATGGGAATCTCTGCAGATGAAATGACGATCTGGAAAATAGGGGGCAATGGCGGGCCTCAACAGTCATATGCACGTGTAAGTAAAGCTGGATCCGGAAATCAGGTTTATTACATCGAACTTGAGTGGATTGATGGAAAAGGTTGGAAACCAGTTAGTGTTAAACCAGAATAGCAAAAAGCAGGAGCAGATGCTCCTGCTTTTTTTATTTGGCTTTAAAATGAACGACAGCAGAATAGTAGGGTCTGCCTGTTTTCTCATGGGTAATGGCGTGATGCTGAACAGAATGAACCTGAAGCAGCAGGGTCCTGTTGTTATCGATCTGAACTTGTATTTTTTTCTCGATCTCTTCTAGTGAAAATCCTTCGAAAAATTCTACTTTATCGTCTATCCGTTCGAGCGAAAAACTCATTTGTTGCTCCTCCTTAAAATGCGATCCATCTATTAGTCTACACATTTTTGTTAAATCATACAAATTGATATTCAAAAAAGAATATGATAAGTTAGAACCATAATGCATATTATTCATACCTTAATACTATGAATTAAATTTTGGAAAGCGATGTGACAGTAATGGGAAGAGAGTTTATTGATTTATTTGAGCGTTGGGCAGACTCGTACGATACAACAGTGTCTGGACAGGATGAAGAGTACCGTGACGTTTTTAAAGGCTACGATGGAATCTTATCTTCAGTCGCTCAAGCTTCCTCAGGACACGTTTTAGAATTTGGTGTTGGAACAGGGAATTTAACTTCTTTTTTACTTAATGAGGGACTGGAAGTAACTGGAGTAGAACCGTCAAAAGCGATGAGAGAAAAGGCAAGTAAAAGGCTACCAGATGTCACGTTTTATGATGGCGACTTTATGGTTTTCCCAACTCCGACCAAACCTGTACAAACAATCGTGAGTACCTATGCATTTCACCACCTCACTGATGAAGAAAAAGAGATCGCCATTCACAAATATAGCCAACTACTGGGGCAAAATGATAAAATTGTATTTGCGGATACAGCATTCAAAGATGAGAATGCTAGAATAAAGATGCATGAGAAAGTGAAAGCAAAGGGATATTACAATTTGCTACAGGACTTGCAAACGGAATATTATACAACCATTCCAGTATTAGAGGAACTATTCCAACAACATGGATTTCGAGTTGTATTTACTCAGCTAAATGATTTTGTTTGGCTGATGGAAGCCGTTAAAAATTGAACAAGTAAAGGAGTACATCATGAAGATCGGTATTATTGGAGCAATGGAAGAAGAGGTAAGAATTTTACGTGACCGCCTTGATCACAGAGAAGAACAGGTGATTGCAGGATCTGAGTTCACTACAGGAAGCATTGATGGCCAGGAGGTCGTTCTCTTAAAATCAGGCATTGGTAAGGTGAATGCGGCTATCGGTACGACATTAATGAATCAACTATTTAAACCAGATTATATTCTAAATACAGGTTCTGCAGGTGGATTTAACCCTGAACTAAAAGTAGGCGACATCGTAATTTCTTCAGAAGTTCGCTACCATGATGTGGATGCCACCATTTTTGGTTACGAATATGGCCAGGTTCCTCAAATGCCGGCTCTTTATGAACCAAACAGCATGCTTGTTGAAGCGGCTGAAAGAAGCGCAGAGAAAGTAACGGAGCACCAGGTAGTGAAAGGGATGATCGCCACAGGCGATTCATTTATGAATGACGCAGATAGAGTGGAATATGTCAGATCAAAACTAGCTAATCTCGACGCCGCAGAAATGGAAGCTGGAGCGATTGCGCAAGTTTGTTATCAGTTTGGTACACCTTTTGTCATTATCCGCTCGCTTTCTGATATTGCTGGGAAAGAATCAAATATTTCTTTCGATCAATTTCTAGAAACAGCTTCAATTAATTCAGCAAACTTAATTTTAAATCTAGTGGAGGAGTTGAAGAAGAATGGCTAAAAAAATGAATGTAGAAAGTTTCAATCTTGATCATACAAAAGTAGCGGCCCCATATGTTCGCCTTGTAGGTGTAACAAAAGGGCCAAATGGTGATGAAATTTATAAATACGATATCCGCTTTAAGCAACCAAATAAAGAACATATGGAAATGGCAGGTCTCCATTCCATTGAACATTTAATGGCTGAAAATATTCGTAACCATATGGAAAATGTCGTTGATATTGGGCCAATGGGTTGTCAGACAGGGTTTTATCTAGCGGTTCTAAATCACTCAAATTATGATGAGATCTTAGAAGTTCTCGAGAAAACATTACAGGATGTGCTTAATGCTGATGAAGTACCAGCATGCAATGAAGTGCAGTGTGGATGGGCTGCTAACCACAGCTTAGAAGGAGCTAAAGAAATCGCAGACGAAATGCTGACACACCGTGACGAATGGCATATTGTGTTTGCTGAATAGAAAGGGTTTCACACTATGGAAATCTTTCATAACATTCATGAGCTCGTCGGCCGCACTCCGGTCATCGAGCTTCATCATTTTGATTTACCGGAGGGCGTTCGCCTTTTCGCTAAGCTTGAGTTTTATAATCCTGGAGGTAGTATTAAAGATCGACTTGGACAGGAATTACTTCAGGAAGCCATTGAGCATAATCGAATAGCTCCGGGTGGAACATTTATCGAACCTACTGCAGGAAATACAGGAATTGGCCTCGCCCTTGCAGCTGTTAATCGTGGGTATACTGTATTGTTTGTGGTCCCTGAGAAGTTTAGCATGGAGAAGCAAGAATTAATGCGAGCACTAGGTGCCAAAATCGTGAATACCCCTACTGAACAAGGAATGAAGGGTGCAATTGCTCGAGCTGAGAAACTTATTAAAGAAATTCCTAATTCCTATATGCCTCGTCAGTTCGGAAACCCAGCTAACCCTCTCACTTATTATAAAACGCTCGGCCCAGAACTGTGGAAGCAGCTTGACGGTGAGCTTAACGTTTTCGTAGCTGGTGCAGGAACCGGTGGAACGTTCATGGGGACAGCTCGCTATTTAAAGGAGCAGAATCCGAATGTGAAAACGGTCATTGTTGAACCTGAGGGATCCATTTTAAACGGTGGGCAATCCGGTCCTCATAAAACAGAGGGAATCGGTATGGAATTTTTACCAGATTACATGGATAACGCTTACTTTGACAGTATTCACACTGTGACAGATGAAGTTGCCTTCAAACGTGTAAGAGAGCTTGCTGAAAAAGAAGGCCTTTTAGTAGGTAGTTCTTCAGGTGCAGCCCTTGAAGCTGCTCTTATTGAAGCACAGCAAGCCCTTCCAGGAACGAATGTTGCTACGATCTTTCCAGATAGTAGTGAACGATACTTAAGTAAGAAGATTTATGAGGGAGGCATTTAAGCAATGAAGCCAAAAACAAAACTCATTCATGGTGGGATTACTGGTGATCCGCAAACGGGTGCGGTCTCAGTACCAATCTACCAGGTTAGTACGTATAAACAAGAAGCAGTTGGCAAGTTCAACGGCTATGAATATTCCAGGACAGGAAACCCAACTCGTCACGCTCTTGAGGAGTTAATTAAAGATCTTGAAAATGGTTTCGCAGGTTTTGCATTTGGATCTGGAATGGCAGCCATTTCCTCAGTAATGATGATGTTTAATTCTGGAGATCATGTGGTCATGACAGATGACGTATACGGGGGAACATATCGTGTAATGACAAAGGTATTAAACCGTCTTGGCATTGAATCCACATTTGTTAATACAACTGATTTAGACGTAGTAAAAGAGGCGATACAAGATAACACGAAAGCCATTTTTGTTGAAACCCCCACGAATCCGTTATTAAAGGTTACAGATATTCAGGCCATTTCGAAACTTGCTAAAGACCATAGTCTTTTAACAATCGTTGATAATACCTTTAATACACCATATTGGCAAAACCCAATTGATCATGGGGCCGACATCGTTGTGCATTCAGCTACCAAATATTTAGGTGGACATAGTGACGTTGTTGCAGGACTTGTCGTCGTTAATTCTAAAGAGCTTGCGGAAGAAGTTCATTTTGTTCAAAATTCTGCCGGGGCTATTCTTGGACCACAAGATTCATGGTTGCTTATTAGAGGGTTGAAAACGCTTGGTGTACGAATGGAAGAACACGAAAAAAACACAGCGAAAATCGTCCAATTTCTTAGCAAACATCCTTCCGTGGAAAAAATCTACTATCCAGGGTTAAGTACACATCCTGGTAACGATATCGCTGTAAATCAATCGCGTGGATTCGGTGGGATGATTTCTTTTGATATTGGAAGTGCAGAAAAGGCAGATGAGCTATTAAGTAAAGTGAAATATTTCACTTTAGCTGAAAGCTTAGGAGCAGTAGAAAGCTTAATTTCCGTTCCTGCACGAATGACGCACGCTTCTATTCCGAAAGATCGACGAGCTGAACTCGGCATTACCGAAGGTCTTGTTCGTATTTCTGTTGGACTTGAAGATGCAGAGGATCTGATTGAAGATCTTTCAAATGCATTAGGATAAAAGTAGAAAGCCCTTATCCGGTTCACCGGGTAAGGGCTTTTAGACGATTGGAAAGAGTTACATCTCTAGTAACTTGGTTTTTTATGATAGAATAAAAGCCGAGAGAGGTGAGCACTATGAAGCAACTTCAAGACAAAATGACAGACTATAAGCGATTTGCGTTTGTATTGCTTAGTCTTAGTGTTTTCTTATATATTGGATCTTTTCTCCCGGTTCAAGGAAAGACGGATGGCGCTGCCCTTATACTGACAGGTGGAGGTTTTTTACTAGTTGGAATTGCGATTTTCTTTTATTCTCGTGCCATCGCCATACAGAAAAAAATAAATGAGCAAAACATGAATTCTTAACTAATAGATGAAATACATCAATGAAAAGCCGCTTCCTTTAATAGGAAGCGGCTTTTATTATTCTTTGAGCTTAATAAGTCATAATTTCTTTCAGACGTCCCTGCCATTTCTCATCATCAAGAATAATTTGGAATGAGATACGTCTGTTTTTCTCGTAGGCTTCATTCGTGTCTTCTTCGACAACCGGTTTGTATTCTGAGTAACCTGTTGCAGCTAAATATTTTGCGTACTCAGGTGAATTAAGTTTTGGGTTCGCCTTCATTAGTTCTTTAACGACAGCTACAGAACGATCAGCTGAAAGTTTCCAGTTATCATAAGGGACTTTGTCAGTGTGCCCTTCGATTAAAATGATATAGAGATATTGACTAATGTCTTCCTGGTCAATTAAATTTGCAAAAACATCTGCCAAATCGTTTAATACTCGTTTTCCTTCCTCACTAATTTCAGCACTTCCCGTGTCAAATAAAATATCCCCCTCAACTGAAATCGTATTGTTTGGCCCACGCACAATCTTGTCTTTTCCAACATTTTCTTCTAACTGTTCTTCAATTAAATCACTAATATGCTTTTTTACATCCGCTACTTTTGCTAGTTCTTGTTTCATAACGGTTTGATCATAAGCGTCATAAATCATTTGAACGAAGGCGATAATCGCAATAAAAAGCATAACGAGAACGATCATTGCCATCATATCTGCAAAACTGGGCCAGTAGTGTTCTTCATCGCCCTGGATTTGAAAACGTCTTTTTCGATTCTTCATCGATTGTCACCAATCATTCTTGACTGTATGTGCTGCTGTGCCATTGATTGACGACGCATTTGCTCTTCATAGAGGCGTAGCTGTAGCTGATGTGATTCTGCTAGCTGATGTTGAATATCTTTAAGTTCTCGAGCCAGCCCCTGATAAAGAGAATCAATGCTGTTTGATAGGGCTCTCATTTCATGTTGAAGAGGTTGATCGCGCTGATCGCGTTCCATTCGATGGATAATCGGTTCGAGTGCTTCCCGTTTAATTTTATCAAGAGAGCTATACCACGCTTTTTCAAGTTGGGATACTGATTCAGCAAATTCTTGAGATGCTCTCCCATATTGATTCTGTTTATCCTGATAGCGGTAATACCATTCGTCCTGCATTTGATGGACACGCCGCTCAAGCTCCTCTTGTGAGCCCTGGAAACGCTGCATTTGTTCATCCAGTCCTCTTAAATAATGCTGCCCTGTCTCCTCTGATTTCTTCTGGGTATCTTTGATTAATTGATCAGAACGTTGAACGAGCTGCTCGAATTTACGCTGTCCTGCTTCATGATGCTTTGATAAAGACTGAAGCTGGCTCTCAAGACTTTTTAAGCGATTGCCAAGTTCGATAATCCCGTTCGTAGCTTTTTCCTGAACGCCATCTAGCTGTGTAAAGGACTCTTGAAGCTTCACACCGAATGCTTCTAATGTCGTTGTGCTATTTGAGAATTGTTCCGTATATTCACGTTGCGCTGACAGTGTCGCTTGAACGTCTTGCATCGCCTGTTCAAGCCCAGCTGTAAAGTTAACCATGTTCGTTGAGAAATCTCCGAGCGTTTCATGGAAGCTTTCTTGAATTCGTCCCGCTAGGCGGTCCAAAATTCGCTCCATTTCATCATGAGGTTTTTCCTGAGTTAAGCTTGCATTTAAATTATGATCAAGAAGCGACTCGCAATCGGATATGATCTTCTCTAAATAATAGGCCGTTGTCCGTCCATTCGTTAATACTCCATTTTGGATGAGCGTTAAAAAAAGAGCATTTCCAATGCCGGCTATACTCGTAATAAAAGCAACGCTCATACCTTGAAATGGACTAGAAATCGCTTCAATAACAGAAGCCAGATTTAAATTGGCATCTTCTGGCTTTTGTGATAGAAACATAAGCGTTTCTTGCATGGAAGAAATGGCGAGCGTTAATCCAATAAATGTTCCCAAAATTCCGATGATAATCGAGGTCGGTGGGAGCTGTTGCATAAATCGCATCATGCCCCCCGCAGGAACACGAGCAAAACCAAACAGAGGAACCGATTCTTTAAAAAAATGTTTTTCAATAAGCGCTTGCGTATTCACTTGAGAAACGCCTGCTAGATGGTAAGATTTATACTCCTTAATTACGTTTTGAATCCATGGTGCTGTATAAGCCGTTGAATCATTTTGAACTTCTGCATTTTCAATATCTCTCAGCCATTTCTTCATTTGAATACTAATTTGAATCGTAGCTGTTACTCCAAACACAGCAAGGAACCCAATGATAAAAAGGACGATTGTTGTCACGTTCAGCATGTGTTCACCTCCGCTTTATACATATGTATGTCCTCTTTAACAGAACTTTCATGCTTTCTGAAGAGGTGATGAGGTTTAAGTAAATTCTGATGATAATTGTCGAAAATATTCTTTTTAATAAAATATTTAGGTAATTTAGTAAAAATGGTTTACAAAAATGGAAACGATGGATATACTTACCTTTGTAAACAATTATGAAAAAAGGAGGTCGAACAGAATGATGAAGATGATGAAAGCAAAAACTGCTGTAACTCAATATGAACGATCTGTTCGACCAGCGCCTCTTTAAGAGGAATCCTTTTTTACTAACGGATTGAAAAGCCGCAGGTCGACGCCTGCGGTATTTCTATGCTTTTTTAGCCGCAGGCTCATGCCCTGCGGCTTTTTGTGTCCAAATTTTGAGAGGAGGAATGAAATTGCTTAAAGGAAACGTGATGTTTAATGCGCAAGAGAAAAGGAGAAAATGGGTCCCCTGAAATAACTAAACCGAAAGGAGGTCGTTAACATGTTGCCATTCCATCTAATGATCATAACAAAAATGAAAAGCGTTTTTGATCGAAGTCTCTCATCTGAGCTTCATCAGCGCTCCATTCACCAACGCATGTCAGAAGCTGAATCGAAACGAGATCGAGCTTCGATGTGGTTTTCCTAACTCAATACAAAATAAGGAGAAATGATCATGTTAACGATAAACTTAGTATTTGTCACAATTGGTATTCGCGTTCATGAGCGAACGTTGGAGGAAGAAAAAAATTATTTGCGAATAAAAAACGAAATGAATCAGGTCCACGAAAAACAGTTCAGGATGTTCTAACATTACGTAATGAAAGGAAGAGTAAAATGAGGATCGCCTTAAAAAAATGCGCTATTCAAAAATGGATCACTGTAGAGAAAGGGTTAACCTGAAACAAATAAAGAAGAAGGGAGTGGAGTGGAATGACTTTAAACTTGGTATTTGTCACAATTACTGTCACGATCAATCGTTATCGGCAAACGCTTGATCACGAATTAGACCATAAAAGAAGACGGGAATTAATTGATGCCAATCAATACAAGCAAAGCTTCTATATCCATCATTAATTAAACAAAGGCAGGCGAGTATTACCGCTCCTGCCTTTTTAATTTAATTATCTTTTTTAGGACTGCATCAAAAGCATTCTTTGGAATGACAATAGAAAAGTACATATCGGGAAACTGTTTTTAAAAGAATAGGAAGGGGTATTGATTACTAGCGCTTAATGTATAAAAATATAAGATGTGGTCTTTAAAAGGAGTGATTGAGAATGAGAGAAATGCAAAAAGAAATCATTCAAGAACTTGGTGTGCAGCCAACAATTGATGTACAAGAAGAAGTGACGAAGCGAGTAGGGTTTTTAAAGGAATATTTAAAGAAGAGCGGAACAACAGGATTCGTCCTGGGGATTTCAGGAGGACAGGATTCATCACTTGCAGGGAAATTTGCTCAGATGGCCGTAGAAGAGCTAAGGGAGGAAGGAACCGAGGCTTCCTTTATTGCCGTGAGGTTACCATACGGCGAGCAGAAAGATGAAGATGACGCACAGGCTGCTTTAAAATTTATTAAGCCGGATCAAACGGTTACCATCAACGTAAAGCCAGCTGTTGACGCATCCGTTTCAAGTTATCTTGAGGCAACGGGTAATAATTTAACAGACTTTACAAAAGGTAACAATAAAGCAAGAGAACGTATGATTGCGCAATACAATATTGCAGGAGACGAGAAAAAGCTTGTCATTGGAACGGACCACGCTGCAGAAGCTGTGACAGGTTTTTATACAAAACATGGGGATGGGGCATGCGACATTACTCCACTTTTCGGTTTAAATAAGCGTCAGGGTAGAGCTATTCTGGAAGACATCGGGATGCCAGATCATCTTGTAGAAAAAGTGCCAACAGCTGATCTTGAAGATGATCGACCTTCTCTTCCAGATGAAGAAGCACTTGGAGTTAGCTACAATCATATTGATGATTATCTTGAAGGGAGAGAAGTACCTGAAGAAGCAGCAAAAACAATTGAAAATCATTTTAGCAAAACAAAGCATAAGCGAAATATGGCAGCTACCATTTTCGATAATTGGTGGAAATAAGATTAGAAAGGGACCTGAATAAGGTCTCTTTTTTTTGCGTATGAATAGATGAAACGTTCTATTTACATCATAAAGGAGTTTCGCATATGAACGACTATTCCGGTGTACTTCATTCAATCGTACGCAGGCTACAGGAACAGGCTAGTATCAATGTTCCAATTCAACTGAAAGACTATTTTCCAGGTGAACGATTAATAGGAGGAAAGTATTCGTTAGAAACAAATATGATCACGATTTATATGGAAGAGGTAAGGAACCAATGTATTCTTTTATTCGGTTCTGATGACCATTTGAAAGACTATTTTACCGTGGTAGTGGCTCACGAACTTGGTCACGCCGCTGACAAAAGCCTTGCCATGTTAGCGAAACAGAGGTCAAGTACACGATGTTTAATCAAGAAGAGGCAGTTGTCGATCATCATAGAAGACAATGCATGGAAATTTGCAATGAAACTGATTCCAGAGTTAACTCATATTCTTGTTACTGTGAGGAATAAATCAATGGATCTTTACGGGGAGAGAGAAACCATTCAGTAGAAAAGACTTTTTAGAAAGGATATACAAAATCGTTCCACCTTGTTAATATAGTTAAAAAACCATGATTTTAGCCATTTCATGTAAAGGTGTGAAGATCGTGAAGGTAATCAAAACGTATTATCCGAAAGTGAGAGCGATTGAACTATTCATGTTTCTCGTCTCCGGCATTGTCGTTTCCTTTGGTACCTTATTATTGTGGATTAAAGGTGATTTATCATTCGAACGCTGGCGAACCTTCATGATGATTGGCTTAATTTATGTGTTGTTTTGTATCTTTCTTAGCTTTTGTATCCGAACACAGCGAATTGAATTAACCGAGTATCGTATTGAACATAAACTACTTGGATTAAGTCGTCGAAGTGTTGCTTTTTCTTCTATGAAAAAAGTAATGTTTGGCAAAGTAAATGGCTCCCCCGTCGTTGCCATTATTAACGGGAACATGGAAAAACCAATCTTTGTGCCTTATCTTCCATTCGAAAAAGATTGGGAAGAGATTAGTTCATTTATTAAAGAGCGGAATCATAAAGTTATTATTTCTATGTAAAGAAGCGCCATCAAGGCGCTTCTTTACTCTTTTAATAGGTTTACTTATGACATAGCGGGTTCAAGCGCTACAGCAGGGCCAAAAAATTCAAAATGCATGTTCTTTTCATCTACACCGAGGTTTGTTAACGCAACTTTGATAGCTTTCATAAACGGAAGAGGTCCGCAGAAATAATACTGAGTTTCTGCGTCAAGAGACAATATTTCTTTTAACCAGTCGCTTGTGATAAAGCCTTCTTTATCATAGTTCTTTTTATCAGCATCGTTTTTTGTCGGCGCTTCGTAACAGACGAAATAATCTAGAGAAGGGTGTTCAAGAGAGACAACTTCATGGTGAAAAGCATGAACATTTCCGTTAAGAGCTGCATGAATAAATGTTGTTTTTCTATGTTGAAGCGCACTGCTCTTTAGCATGCTGAGCAAAGGGGTAATCCCTACACCACCACTCAAGAGGACAATTGGAGCTGTTGACTTTTCTAAATAAAAGTCTCCTGCTGGAGCAGTTACGGTAAGCTGATCGTTTACTCCGATATGATCATGCAAATAATTGGAAACAATGCCATCAGGTTTTGCGGTGTTGGCTTCTTTTTTTACAGAAATTCTATAATAAGGTTTTCCAGGTACGTCCGAGAGACTGTATTGACGAATATGAGTATATTGATCACCTGGAATCGATACTTTTACACTAATGTATTGCCCAGATTTAAACGATGCAATTGGTTTTCCGTCAAGTGGTTTTAAGTAAAAAGATGTGATAACGTCACTTTCCTGTTCCTTACGATCGACAACAAAAATACGCTCCTGTTCCCAACCACCAGGCTGTTTTGCAGCATCTTGGTACATTTCTTCTTCCACTTCAATAAAAACATTGGCAATAATCCCGTATGCTTCTTCCCATGCTTGAAGAATTTCTTCTGTAGCATCATCTTTTAAAACATCTTTAATGGCTTTTAATAAATATTCTCCTACGATTGGATAATGCTCTGGTTGAACCCCTAGGCTTCTATGTTTATGAGCAACCTGTTTTACAACGGGCAGAATGGCTTCTAATTGATCAATGTTTTTTGCTGCAGCATAAACTGCGTTCGCGAGAGCTTGCTGCTGCTTGCCTTGTTTTTGATTAGCATGATTAAAAATATTTAACAGTTCAGGATGGTTGGTGAAGAGCATGTTATAAAAGCGTTTCGTAATGTCAGTTCCGTGAATTTCTAGAACGAGTACGGTCGATTTAATCGTTGCAATTGTTTTAGGTGATAACATAAAAAGAACCTCCAGTTGGGTTAAAGATGTATTTTAAATATATCTTTATGTTACTGCTTATTCCTTCTGAAAGCAATATCCAAAATGCATCTTTAAAAGAATGTTCACATCTTATCTAGAGCATTACATAACGTGAAGTTTTCCATGATATGATAAAATAGACCTATGAACATAGGAGTGAAAAGAGGTTGAATCACCATGCGATTAACAAATTATACCGATTACTCTTTAAGAATGCTAATTTATCTTGGGAGTATGAAAAAAAATAACTTAGCAAGCATACAAGAAATTGCAGATGCTTACCAAATTTCAAAAAATCATCTAATGAAAGTCGCGCATGAGCTTGGAAAAAAAGGATATATTGAGACAATAAGAGGAAGGAATGGAGGGTTAAGATTGGCCCAACTTCCTCAGGAAATCAACGTTGGAGAAGTTGTCAGAAGTACCGAGGAAGATTTTAATTTAGTAGAGTGCTTTGATAAAGAAAACAATTCATGTGTAATCAGTCCTGCATGTCGACTAAAGCACGTTCTTCATTCGGCTCTGACGGCATATTTTGAAGTTTTAGATCAATATCAATTGGCTGATCTTATCGTAAATGATGAGACGCTTAGACAATTATTTGAGACAAATCGATAAGGTAGCAATCATTGTTTAGATGAATACACTGTCATATGAGGAGTGTGGCAGTGTATGGAATGGTTTGAACTAACGGGTGTTGGAGGAATTGTTGCGATTCTAGCAGTAATACGTATGAAATATGGTCGGTATTCAGCCCATCATCGCTATTTACGGGAAGAGTTTATGTCTGAGAAATGGATAAAAGAACAGAAGAGAAATCATGATGAATGATGAGACGTTTCCTTTCGGAGGGGCGTCTTATTTTTTGATTTAAAATTCCAGAAGGACAGACACGTGGGGGTAGGCATTAACATAAACTTAAGATATAGTAACAGCCCATCATTGGGAGGTGAGTATGTGTCCTTACTGGCAGCACTTGCTTACGTTTGTAAGGAAGTTCTTTTCTTTGTCTCATTTGTGAAAAACAATGCCTTTCCCCAGCCTCTTTCTAGAAAAGATGAAAGAAAGTATTTAGAATTAATGGCTGAAGGAGATGAAGATGCAAGAAATCGGCTCATCGAACACAACCTCCGTCTCGTGGCCCATATCGTGAAAAAGTTTGAAAATACTGGCGAAGATCCTGAAGATCTTATCTCGATCGGTACAATTGGTTTAATCAAAGCAATTGAAAGTTATTCAACAGATAAAGGCACAAAGCTAGCAACCTATGCAGCAAGATGTATTGAAAACGAAATTCTTATGCACTTACGGGCTTTGAAAAAGACAAAAAAAGATGTGTCTCTACATGATCCAATCGGTCAGGATAAGGAAGGGAATGAGATTTCACTTATTGACGTTTTAAAAGCAGAAACGGAAGATATTGTAGAGTTAATTCAACTCAATATGGAGAAAAAGAAGATCTATGAATACATTCATATTCTAGATGATCGAGAAAAGGAAGTAATTGTCGGACGATTTGGTTTAAACCTTGAAAAAGAATTGACACAGCGGGAAATTGCGAGGCAGCTTGGTATTTCTCGAAGTTATGTTTCTAGAATTGAAAAGCGAGCGTTAATGAAATTGTTTCATGAGTTTTATCGAAATCGAAAAGAAAGTGGTGCGTAGCCCTGCTAAAAAGCGGGGTTTTTTTAATTACTAAGCCTAACCTCCAAATGGAAAAAAGAGCAATGTCTATCGATGCAAAGTAGTGGTGAAGAACGTTCGTTCGTCATATAATAAGAACAAATGATCGCATGGAAAGGAAGTTTCTCATGTATAAGAATATAAAAAACCACCTAAAACATCAGACAAATGTAGAAATGATCTATGTATCTGGGGAAAACAACATTACTAAGAGAATTGTTAGGATACTTAATGTAAACGAACAAGAAATCATTGGGTATTGTTACTTAAGGAGGAATGTTCGAACATTTAAGGTTGAGCGAATTCTAGCGGTATACCCTTTTAAAGACTTCCGAAGTAAAAAAACAGTGACGAGTTAAAAAAAGAACTCCGAAGGTTTCCCTCCGAAGCATTTTAAGGTTGGTCTATTGTATTTTAACACACAAAAGCGAAAAAGCAATAACGTATCGCGAAATTCTTGTGATTTACTTTTGAGCCTCTTCATTTGTATTGTACGTAGAAAGAATTTTTCTAGTCCAAATGCGATAACCTTCTCCATTTAGATGAAGACCATCGAAAGTAAAATCTTTATTTAACTGACCAAATTCGACTAGCTCTGGATAAATATCGATATATTGATAATCATACAGATTTGAGAGGTCTTCTAAACGCTTGTTTAAATCGCGAATTGTTGCGTTATTAAGAGGATGACCAGTTAATGCCGTGTTGACGGGGAACAAACTTTGAATGTACACCTTTGTGTTAGGAGATCGCGTCTTCAGAATATCAAGAATCTGCTTATAGTTTGTCTCAATTTTATTAATAGGTTGACCTGCAATCATATCGTTAATCCCAATTAATAAATACACCCGATCAGGTTTCGCTTTTACCACCTCATCGATTCGGTTAAGTACTCCAGTCGTTGTATCACCGGCAATGCCTCGATTTAATACCTCGTGATCACTGAGAGCTTCTCCCCATTCATAATAATCAGTCAAGCTATCACCAAGGAAAATTGTCTCACTGTCTTTGTGAGTGTAAGAGTCGTATATACTCTTTTTCGTTTGATAATATTTAGTATAGTACGTAATGTTTTTCTTCTTGGACTCTGAATCGTTCTCGGGCATTTCGTTTGCATTGGTTCTAAGAAAATCCGTTTGATTTTCAGCAAGCGCTAGTATTATAGCTAGAGAACCGGCAACTAACACCAGAATCCATATTTTTTTCCTCACAAGTATCACACTCCTATAGATTACGATAGGTATTATACCCTATCTTTAAAGAAGTGAAAGCTGAAATTGTGATTAGATACAAAAATGAGTAAAAAAACCCCCGAAATCGGAGGTTTAAAGAGAGAGATTTGTCTCTTTTTGTAAAAAGTCGATATTTTTGTAATAAGCATCTTTAACGAGAAGGTTAGGGCCTAGACATTTAACAGCTGGACAGTGGCAGCTTATGCTTTTAGCGACTTTACTATCTTGCCATTTTTGATAGGCGTCATTTAAATTTGTGTCTTTAATATTCCCAAGTGGAGGAGTGTCACCAAAATCAGTTACGATGATGTCTCCGTCAAATATGTTTAAGTTTAACCTTGAGCGACCATCTGGATCATTTCTAACCGTTACGTTTGGCTCTGCATATAATCTTTCTAAAAGTTTGAGATCTTCTGGATTTGAACTACACGGGTAGAATGGCAGTGTTCCAAATAGCAGCCAGACGTCGGGATCTCGGTTATCTAATAAACGGTGTATCCCTTCTCGAATTTCATCCAATGAAGCAATGTCTAAATCAGAAGCAAAATCTGAAGGGTACATTGGATGAATCTCATGTCTCTGACAACCCATCTCTGCAATTTGTTTATGAATGCTAACGATATTCGGAATTGTTCTGCGATTGATCATAGTCTCGGCTGAAACGATTACTCCTTTAGAAGTTAAATCTTTTGCGTTTTCAACCATGCGATGAAAATAGGCCTCTCGTTGGACTATCGAAGGTTTACGATCCATTACTGCAAAACCAATGTCAGTAAAATCTTCAATACTTCCATAGTTATGAGAAATATGTAAAACGTCCAAATAAGGTAGAATAAGATCGTATCGCTTTCGATCTAGCGTTAGGTTGGAGTTTATTTGTGTGCGTGCTCCTCGGTCATGCGCATATTTAAGTAGTGGCGCTACATATTGTTTCACTGATTTCATTGATAGCATAGGCTCGCCACCAGTAATGCTTAGTGCACGAAGTTTTTCTACTTCGTCTAGTCTACCAGTCAAAAGGTCCAATGGAAGCGGATCAGGATCTTTTGGTTGAAGAGTATAACCAACCGCACAGTGCTCACACCGCATATTGCATAGTGTCGTTGTGGTTAGTTCAATATTAGAAAGTATCATACTTCCGTATTCTTCAACATCCATATAAGCTTCCCATGGGTCATAGGTGGGTGTTATTGTTTTCATTGATGTTGTCATTGATATCGACCCCTTTTAGTAATTGCAAGGCTTCATACCCCTACTAATTGTAGTGCATTAAGAAACGGATGAACAGCGGTAGTGATGAATTTAGAAAACTCCGCCAATGTCCATACATCCTATTCGAATCTTTCATAGACTATACTATCTACCAGAAGAATGTCTAAGGGAGAAAAGGAGGGGGCGTATGAGTTACGGCTATCCTGGCTGTGGATATCCCTATCCGCCATACCCATATCCATATCCAGGCTATGGAGGAGGGTACTTTGCTTTAATTGTTGTACTGCTTGTTTTATTGCTTGTGATCGGCGGCGGGTACTATTATTACGCAAATTATCGTTAATGATCGTTTTCGTGAATGTGAAAAAGCAAGCACGTTAGGGATTAACCCTTGTTCGTGCTTGCTTTTTTTTGTTGCGCTTTATGAAGATCATCTCTCGTCGTTTTATCCCATAATGGGACTCCTTTTTGATAGGCTGCTCTAGAAATCATATGCCCAGAAACTGGTGCTGTCATGAGAATGAAGATAATCCCGAGAATGAGCTTACCGCTCACCATTTGTTCTTCGAAGATGAAATAAAGGAAAGCGGCGATAAGAATTCCAGCTACTCCTAGCGTAGCACTTTTTGAAGCGGCGTGTAGACGAGTGTATACGTCAGGAAGTCGAAAAATCCCTAGCGCCCCAGAAAAAAGGAAAAACGTACCGATAAGCATAAAAATGCTAATCACGACTTCTTTCAATGATAACACCCTTTTCCAAAAATTTAGCGATAGCTACTGTCCCTATAAAAGCAAGGATTCCAATGAGAAGAATAATATCATTGAAATATTCAGTTTCTAGTTTAATTGCTAGAATACCAGCTATTGCCATTAAATTAATGCCGATTGTATCTAGTGCAACTGCCCGGTCAGGATTCGAAGGTCCTTTTATGGCTCGATAAAGTAAAAACAAAGTGGAGATCGCAATGATGACGATACAGATTGTTGATACGGTAGATAAAAGGGAAGTCATCTTGTCACCTCCATAATCGCTTTCTCAAATGTTCCTTTAATTTCTTTAATAACTTCTTCAGCATCAGGAGCATCCATCGCATGAATGTAGATGTGCATATTGTCAGGTGCAACTGAAACCGTTAGCGTACCGGGAGTTAACGTGATTAGATTCGCGAGCATTGTAATTTCCCAGTTTGTTCGAACGTCAATTGGAACTTCAATAATACCAGGTTCCATTTTAAGCTTAGGACTGTAGACGAGTTTAACGACTTGTACATTGGCCATTAACAATTCTTTAATAAACAAGAACAACAATTTAATAATTGCCCAGAGCCGATAGAAATAAAATCGATCTGGAATAAAACGCTCCATTAAGAGGAGCAGCCCAATCCCAAATAAATAACCGATAAAAAATGTACTAAAAGAGTAGCTTTCAAAAAGAAACATCCAGAGAACGGCAATTATGAGATTAATGATAATTTGAATTGGCATGCCATCTACTCCTTCATGACGGAATCAATATAGTTTGCTGGATCAATCATTTGATCTGCAATGGTTTGGACGGTAGGGTAAATAAACTCTGCCCCTAAACCGAGAAATACGGTGAATATCAATAGAAAAGCAGCTGGCAGGATTTTACCTTTAACAGGTGTACCATTTGAAGGATAATCCGATTTTGCCTCGCCCCAGAACCCGTTGATGAAGATGCGAATAACAGAAAGAAGAATTAAAAGGCTTGTCACTAAACCAACCACAGCCAGAACATAATGACCTTCCTCAAATGCCCCTCTTAAAATCAGAAGTTTACCCACAAATCCACTGAACGGCGGTAATCCTGCAAGTGCGAGTGCAGCAATGAAAAAGAGCCATCCAAGTAGTGGTTGGTTTTTAATAATGCCACCCATCTTCCTTAAATCTGAAGTGCCAGCATAAGCAACCATAGCACCTACAAGGAAGAAGAGCGCCGCTTTAATAATCATATCATGTAGGAGATAATAAACAGTTCCTGCAAGTGCAGTAGCTGAGAAGACGCCTATGCCCAGAATCATATAGCCAACTGCCGGGATAATATTGTAGGCGATAATAAGCTGTACATTATTCGTTGACAAAGCTCCTATCACGCCAAATACAAGAGTAAACCCAGCCATGATAAGTAAAACTTGGTGCGTTACAGAAAGGTTATAGACAAAAATCAATGAGAAAACCCTAAGAATCGAGTAGACTCCAACTTTCGTAAGGAGCGCACCAAATAGTGCTGAAATAACGGTCGGTGGAACAGTGTAAGACTTAGGTAGCCAGAAATATAGCGGAAATAGTGCTCCCTTTGTTGCAAATACAATGAGGAGCAGTATAGCAATGGTTGTTAACACGCCATCTTGTTGGACTTCTCCTACACGTTCTGCTAATTGTGCCATGTTTACCGTTCCAACTACTGCATAGAGAAAGGACACGGTTGTAACAAAGAGCATTGAAGAGAACAAGTTGATAATAATGTATTTAAAAGACTCTCTGAATTGTTCTTTCGTGCCTCCAAGAACAATCAACCCGTATGAAGCAATTAAGAGAACTTCAAAAAATACGAATAAGTTAAACAAGTCTCCTGTTAAAAAGGCTCCGCTAACGCCTGCGATTAAAAGTTGGAAGAGCGGATAAAAGTAATAACGCTCACGCTGTTCATCTAGTGAATTAAACGCATAGAAAGCACATGCAACTGAAATAATGTTTGCCGTCACAACGAGTAGCATGGCAAGAGGATCAGCAACGAGAACAATGCCATAAGGCACTGTCCAATCGCCGGCTTTTAATACGATCGTGCCTTTTTGAATCACGTTAAAGGCAATAATTGAAACAACTGCAAGGTTTACTAGAACCATGATGCGGGTGATCAATCTTACAAGCGGCAACCGCTTATTCAAGAATACAAGAATAATTCCTGTTAAGAGCGGTAATAAAATTGGAAGTATAGCTAGGTTACTCATTGTCGTTACCCCTCAATTTCTCCATATTATCGGTACCATTCGTTTGGTACGTTCGATACGCTAGCACAAGAAGAAATGAAGTCACACCAAAGCTAATAACAATGGAAGTTAAAATAAGGGCCTGTGGCAGCGGATCAGCGTAATTCGTTACTCCCTCTGATAGAATCGGTGGTTTTCCACGATTCAACTTTCCCATCGTAATAATAAATAAGTGAGCCCCATGAGACAAAAGTGCCGTACCGATAATGATTTTAAGAATTTGTTTCTGCAAAATCATATAGACCCCTGCAGTGAAAAGTATTCCTGCAAGCACAGACATGATGATTTCCATTAATCATTTCCCTCCTTCTTACCCGGACGAAGTTTGATCATTGTATAAATACCAAGAGCGGCTAGTCCAAGCACAAGGATTTCAAGCATCGTATCCAGTCCACGGAAGTCAACAAGAATGACGTTAACAACGTTGTCTCCTCCGCCTAATTTATAAGAGTTCTTTAGGAAATAATCGGAAATCGGTTCAAAAAGCTTTGTGCTATGAGAAGCGATACCGACCATTGTGACAAGAACACCCACTGATATCGAAATAACCCAGTTAATAGCATTTGTTCCTTTGGATTCTTTCTTTTTATCAAAGTTAGGTAAGTGATAAAAACAAAGTAAAAATAAAGCAACAGTCACCGTTTCAACAATAAGCTGCGTTAGGGCTAGATCCGGCGCTCGGAAAAAGACGAAGAGAAGAGATAGACCATATCCAACAATTCCAAGGACTAAAATGGCTGCAATGCGATTTTTCATGAAGATCGTAGCCACAGCAGCACCCGCCATTACGATCGCAATCATCACTTCAGGTACAGCGATTGGTGCTAGGTCATCAAAGTTAATTTGAAAACCGCCAGATACGCTCATTGTAATACCAACTAGAGCAATGAAAAAGACGAAAATATAAATCATGTAATGGCGAAGAGAACCTGTCATATAAATATTTGTTAGTTTTCTCGAGCCATTGATCAGTCCGTTTATGAGACCATCGTAAGCTTTTGCAGCAGATAATTTACCTGGTAACGCCTTGTAAACGTGCTGCCATTTTTCTCGCGTCAGGTACAATGCAGTACCTAGAATGAGAACGGCGAGGCTCATATAAAGGGCCGGTCCGAAGCCATGCCAGAATTTAATATGGGTCTCCCCAACGGAGCCATTAATTGCATCGACCATTGGCGATAGCAGTGCATGGCCAAATGCATCTGGGATAAACGCAATAATAATGACAAGCAGAACAAGTACTATAGGCGAAATAAGCATGCCAATTGGTGCTTCGTGCGGCTGTTTCGGTAGTGTTTCCCTCTGTTTCCCGGTAAACGTACGGAAGAATAGCATGATGGAATAGACGAATGTAAAGATACTTCCACCAACAGCAAAATATGGGAAGAAAGGTGATACAGCCTCAACAATTGTAGAAGCATTTTCAAAATGAAGTGATGAATCAAAAAACATTTCTTTACTTAGGAAGCCGTTTAAAAATGGAAGCGGAAATCCGGCCATAGAGAACGTGCCAAAGAAGGCTAATGTGGCCGTAATCGGCATGAATGTAAATAGTCCGCCGAGCTTTCTAATATCCCGCGTTCCTGTTTCATGATCAATAATACCCGCAACCATAAAGAGACTCCCTTTAAATGTCGCATGGTTTAAAATGTGGAATACAGCAGCAAGAATAGCTAGTTCTGTACCAAAGCCTAACATCGCCATGATCATTCCAAGTTGACTTATCGTAGAATAGGCAAGAATCGCTTTCAAGTCGGTTTGTGTAACAGCCATATAGGATCCCCAGCATAATGTCAGTAAACCAAAACCACTAACAATTAAAAAGAAAAGGTCTGTCCCAGCGAAGATAAGACTTAATCTAGCGACTAGATAGATACCTGCTTTAACCATCGTAGCTGAATGAAGAAAGGCACTAACTGGAGTTGGTGCTTCCATTGCATCAGGCAACCACGTATGAAATGGGAATTGAGCCGATTTTGTAAAGGCTCCAAGAAGTACAAGAATAAGGATAAATGGAAAAAGAGCTGAGTTAACAATCATTTCCCCATTCTCAATAATTCCTCGAATGCTTGAAGTTCCTGTAATGTCGGCCATTAATATAAAACCACCAAGCATCGCAAGACCACCGAATACAGTAATCATCATGGACTTAAGGGCACCAGAAGTCGATTTTTCTCTTTGATACCAGTAGCCGATAAGTAGAAATGACGAGATGCTTGTTAGTTCCCAGAATGTGTAAAGCACAAATAAATTATCTGATAACACAACTCCGAGCATAGCTCCCATAAACAATAGGAGATAAACATAAAAATGGCCAAGTTTTTCCGCTTTACTTAAATAATAGATGGAATATAGAACGACTAGCGATCCAATTCCAGTGATCAAAAGCGCGAAAAACAGGCCAAGACCATCGATATAGAATGTAATGTTCACTCCAAGTGATGGAATCCACTCAAACGTTTTTAGTGTATGTACACCCTGCATAACTCCCTGTATAAACGTAAGAAAATACCCGAATAGAAGAATCGGAACTAAAAGAACAAACCATCCCAAATGGACTTGTTTCACGCCCCGATAAAGCAACGGGATGAAAAACGCTGCCAGAAAAGGTAGCAAGACAGCTGCATGAAGCATTCTACAAAAACCTCCCCACTAATGCTCAATATGATAAAAGTTCAAATGAACTCATATTGCAATAACTCAATTGTAATCAAAAACCGACACATTTATCAACTTTTCATGTTTGAAAATGCAACTTTCCCGTATAAGTTTTCCAAACAACGCCGATTCTATTTGCGAAAGGAGGATACACATGATAAAATCCATTTCTATTCTTTTTCCTATCATGATTTTATTAACTGCCTGTCAAAGTGTATATAAAAGTGAGGATCAATCACCGTACGCACCACGAGAGTATTTTAGAGCGATTGAAGTTGAACCACTTGGAGCAGCGTTAATGAAAGAACATAGTCCGAACAGTTCGATAGAAACGATTCAAAAAATGTTGAAAAACGAGTCAGCTATAAATGATGTTATTATTCTGTCTCGTGATAATCAAACGGTTGTAGCATTAAAACCTTTTGCATATAAGCGAAGAGATGTTGATTCTTTATTATCTAAGTATCAGGACTTACTAAAGGCAGAAGGGGTAGCAGCTGTCTTTTTAACAGAACCTAATCATTATAGAAGCGCTAAGAAGATGAAAGAAGAAAACGAAGTTAGCAATGAAGAGTGGGAGGCCACATGGGGAAGTTATTTTGAAGGAAAATAAACAAAAGGCCAACCCTGGTATGAGATCAAGGTTGGCGAATGTTAAACCCCAAGCATAGAAACTTGTTTATCGAGTCTGCGTCTTTGTATTTCACGTTGAATAAGGTGAATAAATTCACTACTAAGTTTAAGTTCCTTTGCCTTATAAAAGGATTCAATCAACAAGTCATCTGATAACTTTTCCATGATTACGCACCTCCAAAATAAGGTTCTATCCTCCGATTATTCCGCATAGTTTGTATGTGGATCTTTTATTTGCAGTTAGCTTACCATGGAAAGATTCATAGAACAACCGTTCCGTTATCCACAGTTGAAAGTGGATAATTTGTGGGTATAGTGTTTATATCTTACAAATTTTCAATGGCTAAATGGTTTGTATATGTTAATAATGTTATCCACATTTTTTGAAAATGACACTATTTGTCGAAAAATTTTGATATCATTTCTTTTTTTTCGTTAGATTCGTTTGTAAGTTAATAGTTGTGCGTGATGAAAATATTGATACAATAGGGATGTCACTAATACTAGGAGTGTTGCAATTTGCTAAATAAATTTTTGCCAAATGAACATGTGCAAAACATCTTTCAAATAAGCCCGGAGCTACTAAAAGAACGTGGTGTGAAAGGTATTATCACTGATCTTGATAACACTCTTGTTGAGTGGGATCGAGCAGATGCTACGCCTGAATTATTAAAATGGTTTCGACAAATGAGTGACGAAGGTATTCTCGTTACCATCGTTTCAAATAATAATAAGACAAGAGTGGAGAAGTTCGCTTCCCCTGCGGAGGTACCCTTTATATATGAAGCTAGGAAGCCGATGACAAAGGCATTCCGTAAAGCTTTAAAGGACATGAAGCTGAAAGCCGAAGATACAGTTGTCATCGGAGATCAGATCTTTACAGATGTAGTTGGAGGAAATCGAATGGGACTTCATACCATTCTAGTTGTTCCTGTAGCTAAAACTGATGGGTTCTTTACGAAATTTAATAGAAGAATGGAAAGTGTTTTCCTTGCTTATATGAAGCGTAAAGGGAAGATAAATTGGGAGGAATAGGTTTGGAAAATGAACAAATCATTTGTGCTGGATGTGGCGTACACATTCAAACAGAAGATAAAAATGCATTAGGTTATGCGCCGCCTTCTGCGCTTAAACGTGATGTAATTATCTGTCAGCGCTGTTTTCGTTTGAAGCATTATAATGAAATTCAAGACGTTTCGTTGACAGATGATGATTTTTTAAAGATTCTAAATGAAATTAGTCGGACGGATGCTCTTATTGTCAAAATTGTTGATATTTTTGATTTTAACGGGAGCTGGTTACCAGGTATTCAAAGATTTGCGGGTGGAAATCCCGTATTATTAGTTGGAAACAAGGTGGACCTTCTGCCTAAATCTGTGAACAGAGCAAAGTTAGTAAAATGGATGCAAACAAGTTCAAAAGAAAATGGACTAAAGCCAGCAGAAGTGATGTTAATGAGTGCAGATAAAGGCGATGGTGTAATGGACGTTGCTGCTGAAATTGATCGCTTAAGGGATGGAAGAGACGTTTATATTATTGGCTGTACGAATGTAGGGAAATCAACATTTGTAAACCGACTTATACACGAGTTTGGTGGCGATGAAGAACAAATGATCACAACAAGTCAGTTCCCAGGGACTACGCTTGATTTGATTGATATTCCACTTGATGATGGCAATACCTTATATGACACTCCAGGAATTATTAATCATCATCAGATGGCTCATTTCGTAAATGCCGAAGAATTAAAGTTAATTAGCCCTAAAAAAGAGATCAAGCCAAAAGTATTCCAATTAAATGAAGGTCAGACCCTTTTCTTTGGAGGACTTTCACGTCTTGATTTTGTGGAAGGTGGAAGGCAGTCCTTTATTTGTCATGTGTCGAACGATCTCTATATTCACCGTACGAAGATTGAGAAAGCTGATGAGCTCTATCGAGACCACCTTGGAGAACTTCTGTATCCTCCTGGTGATCAAACGAAAAAAGAGCTTCCTGCTTTAATTGGACATGAGCTTCGAATAAAAGAAGAAAAAATGGATATTGTCTTTTCTGGACTTGGATGGGTAACCGTATCTGGAAAGGGTACAACTGTTAAAGCCTATGCACCTGAAGGCGTTGGCGTCTCAATCAGAAAATCATTAATTTAGGAGGCAGGTAATGGGGAAACTATATGGACTTATTGGTCATCCTGTAGGACACTCGATGTCACCAATTATGCATAATGGTGAATTTAAAGCGCTTGGTTTATCACATCACTACCAGGCATTTGATCTTTCACCAGAACAGTTAGAGGATGGCGTAGAGGCTATGAAGATGCTTGATATTCAGGGATTCAACGTGACCATTCCTCATAAAGTCGCCATTATCCCATTACTAGATGAGGTAGAGCAAGAAGCCCTTGATATCGGTGCTGTAAATACCGTTTACAAGCGTGACGGTAAATATATTGGCACAAACACAGATGGAAAAGGTTACTTACTCTCTTTACTTACCCTAATGAAAGTAAAGGATCTGAAGAACAAAAAAGTCCTTGTGATTGGAGCAGGCGGGGCTGCTCGAGCAGTAGCTGTTAGTATTTCTAGGGCTGGTGTGCTTTCCTTAACGATCGCAAACCGCACCCTTGAGAAAGCGGAGAATCTAACAAGTGTATGTCACGCCTATACAAATGCAAATGCCACAACACTGCAAGAAGCAGAAGCGATGCTTTATCACTTTGACATTATTATCAATACAACATCTATTGGAATGAGCCCACATCTTAATCGGATGCCTTTATCAGTAGAGGGTTTGAATAAGGGTACAGTGGTAAGTGACCTTATTTATAATCCAATTGAAACAAAATGGATGCGACTTTCAAAACAAAAAGGTGCTGTCACAGATAATGGAATTTCCATGTTTGTTGAACAGGGGGCTCTTGCTTTTGAAAGATGGACAGGGGAAACGCCCGATCGAGAAAGAATGAGAAATGCGGTTTTAAAAGAGTTAGGAGGATTTTCATGTTAACAGGTAAACAAAAACGTTTTTTACGCGCAAAAGCAAATCGTCTCAATCCTATTTTTCAAGTAGGAAAAGGTGGCGTTAATGAAAATATGACGAAGCAAATTGAGGAAGCTTTAGAGACTAGGGAGCTTATTAAAGTAAGCATTCTTCAAAATTGTGAAGAAGATCGTAATAGTGTAGGAGAGCAATTGTCCACTGAAACTGGAGCGGAGCTTGTTCAAATTATCGGAAATATGATTGTACTGTATAAAGAATCAGAAGAGAATAAAGAAATTCTTCTTCCATAATGACTGAGGGAAAAAAGTTGAGAGTCGGCTTACTTGGAGGGACATTTGACCCCCCTCATCTTGGACATTTAACGATTGCACAGGGAGTGCTCGAGACATGCAAACTTGATGAAATCTGGTTTATGCCGAGCCATCGTCCCCCGCATAAAAACGGTAGTGCCATTACTGATAATCATCAAAGGATGAAGATGACTCAGTTAGCGATTGATGGAAATCCTCATTTTAAGCTTTCTTTAATTGAGTTTGAACGTAATGATCGCTCTTATACGATTGATACCATTGAAATCTTGAAAGAAAATTATCCAGATATCGATTTTTATTTTATTATTGGTGGAGACATGATTGAGGATTTACCAAACTGGCATCGAATAGATGAGTTGTCTCGTATGATTAAGTTCATTGGAGTTAATCGTCCGGGGTATCATCCAGATAAAGAACGGTACCATGTTTCGCTCATTGACGTTCCGCAAATTGATGTCTCATCAAGTGAATTAAGAAGAAATTTACATGACAAAAAGAGTGGAAGGTATTTACTTCCCGAATCCGTCCGAACTTTTATTGCAGAGGAGGGATTATATGAATCGAACTGAAGCGTTAAAGCTTGTTAGGCCTCATTTAACAGAACATCGCTATGTTCATACGATTGGGGTAACGGATACTGCGGTTGGTCTTGCTGAAAAATATGGGGCAGATCCACAAAGGACCGAAATAGCAGCCGTTTTTCATGATTATGCCAAGTTTCGTCCTAAAGAAGAAATGCGTCAAATTATTATTGATCAATCGTTCAAAAAAGATTTGCTCGAGTACTCATCCGAACTCTGGCACGCTCCAGTTGGCGCTTATTTAGTGCGCTATGAGATTGGCATCGATGACGAAGAGATTCTAAATGCAATCAAATACCATACCTTTGGGCGTCCTGATATGACGTTAATGGAGAAGTGTGTGTTTATTGCTGATTACATTGAACCAGGCAGATCATTTCCTGGTGTAGATGAGGTTAGAGAAGTTGTCCAAAAAGATCTTGATCAAGCTATTGCGTTGTCTCTCAGGAATACTGTGCAGTTTTTAATGAAGAAGAATCAGCCTGTTTACCCGGCGACATTCTTAACATATAACAGCATCGTAAAGTCATTGAACACCTGAGAAGAAATGGAGGAAACTAAATGAATGAGAAACAAATGATTAGCCTTGCTGCCAGAGCAGCTGATGATAAAAGAGCAGAAGATATCGTTGCACTTAATATGAATGGAGTTTCATTAATTGCGGACTACTTTTTAATATGTCACGGTAATTCAGAAAAACAAGTTCAAGCAATCGCCAAAGAAATTAAAGATCAGGCATTAGAACAAGGGATGGATATAAAGAGACTGGAAGGTTATGATCAGGCACGCTGGGTTCTTGTTGACTTAGGCAGCGTTATTGTTCATATTTTTCATAAAGATGAACGCCATTATTATAACCTCGAGAAGCTTTGGGGCGATGCGCCACATTTACCACTTGAGGAAATTCTAGCTTAATATGCAATCATATGAACGCTTTTCTTATGTTTACGATCGTTTAATGGAAGAGGCTCCATATGGTGAATGGGTGGATCTTGTCAAAAAGGAAGTAGCAACTGGTAAAGTTCTCGATCTGGGCTCAGGAACAGGCGAATGTTCCATTAATCTTGCTCAAGTTGGTTTTGAGGTTACAGCTGTGGATCTTTCTGAGCATATGCTCTCTGTAGCTCAGGATAAAGCTATTCGTGAAAAGCTTCCAATCAAGTTTCTACAGCAGGATATGCGAGAGCTTGAAACTGGAGAATTGTATGATGTTGTTACAATTTTTTGTGATTCGTTGAACTATGTGACAGACAGAGAAGGTGTCAAAGCAACCTTATCAAACGTATATCAGCACCTGAAACAGGGCGGGGTGTTATTATTTGATGTTCACTCTCTTTATAAAGTACAAACCCTTTTTGTTGGTAACACCTTTGCAAGTAGTGAAGATGATATATCTTATATATGGAATAGCTTTGCTGGGGCAGAAGAAGGCGCTGTTGAGCATGAACTCAGCTTTTTTGTTGAAAATGAAGAAGGACTTTATGAACGATTTGATGAAGTTCATTACCAAAGAACGTTTGCAATCGATGAATATATAGCCTGGCTAAGAGAAGTAGGCTTTGAAAATATTTCGGTGACGTCTGATTTTACAACATTAGAGCCAACACCGTCATCTGAGCGTTTATTTTTTAGAGCTGTTAAATAGTAAAAAGAGTGATTTCAATTGAAATCACTCTTTTTATCTTTTATTGAAGGGATTTTTCTTTTCGTAGCGAATTCAACTATACACCCCGCTATTTTTGCTTCGACTCTTCCTTAAATTGTACTTTAATTCCTTCACGATCTTCCTTAAACTTTCTATGAGTGCTCTGAATCAAATGATGAAACATCTCTCCAGTTTCTGCTTCAAGAACCTTTAATCCCTCTCCTGTAACACCACCTTTGACGGTTACCTTTCGTTGTAAAGTTTCTAAAGAAAAATAATCTTTTTCAAGTAGCTTCCCCATACCAATGAGCATTTCTGTGGCAAGTATCGTAGCTTGCTCATTTGATATGTTTGTTTCTGTCACTGCTCCTTCAATAAATTGTTGAATCAAGTAACTTAGAAAAGCTGGGCCACAACTCACAATATCAGAAGAAACCCTTGTGATATCTTCGTCTGTTTCAATTGGGGTAGAAATTTGTGACATCAGATAAAGTAGCTTTACTTTGTTTGCTTCAGAACAACGACTTCCGAACGTAACAAGTGAGGCGCCGCTAAGAGCTCTGTTCGTAATACTTGGAATGGCTCGAGCTACGTCACAAGTAACAAATGATTCAATCTCACTCACCTTAATTGGGCTAGTGATGGACACGATTAACTGCTGTTGTTTTAAATTAGACCGTATCTTTTTAAATAGCGGAAAATATTCATGAGGTTTGACGCAAATAAAGATCATATCAGATTTTTTAACCACTTCATCAGCACTTTTGACAACATTTAGTGAAGGATATTGCTGTTTAAGTTTCGAAGCCTTTTCACTTGAGCGATTTACAATTGTGAGATGGGAAGGTATTACGGCGCAAGAATCAATAAAGGAAGATACAAGAATCGTCCCCATATTGCCGGTACCTATGACACCGATTTTCAATGAACTCCCCCTCCTTCCATACTCATTTCTCCTACAACATATGTAAGAAAGTCTCATTATATGTTTAAGAACATGAAACATTCGAAAGGTATGAATGCCCAATGAAGTATCTGAAAGCGTTTAATCCAAGGGAAAAAGTTCTTCTCAGTATTATTTTGCTAGCAGTTGGAGTGGGTGTATTCTTTTATTACGATTTACCTAAAGCCGAGGAAGAGCAGTTTCTGTTTGAAGAAGAAGTAGAGGAGAGGGGAGAAGACATAAAAGAAGTTCCTCTGCCTGATGAAGAAAGTGAGGTTACGATTGTACTCGTAGATGTAAAGGGGGCCGTGGTTGCACCAGGTGTGTACGAAGTTAGTGCGAATGGGCGTGTGAAAGATGTTATTCAGAAGGCTGGTGGGTTTCTTGAAGAAGCAGATCAAGCTCAGCTGAACCTCGCTGGCAAAGTGATCGATGAGATGATGATTTACGTTCCTTTAAAAGGAGAAACAACAGTGGCTGCCGGAAGTGTGACTGCTGAGTCAGGACTTATTTCCATCAATACGGCGGATCTTATTGAGCTTCAAGAACTTCCGGGTATTGGACCAGCAAAAGCAGAAGCAATTATTCAATATAGGGAAGAAAATGGTCCTTTCGGTGCCAGTGAGGATTTACAAAATATTAGTGGAATAGGGGAAAAAACGTTTGAAAAGTTAAAGGATTTAATCACGGTTCAATGAGTCATTGACTAGCAGGATTATTTCGATCAAACTAATAGAAGATAAAACATTGGGGGGAAAACCATGGAACGTATTTCGTGGGATCAGTATTTTATGGCCCAAAGCCATTTACTTGCTCTTAGAAGCACATGTACTCGTTTAACGGTTGGCGCAACAATTGTAAGAGACAAAAGGATGATTGCCGGTGGATACAATGGATCTGTATCAGGAGGCGTTCATTGTATTGACGAAGGGTGTTATGTAATCGACAATCATTGTGTTCGAACTATTCATGCTGAGATGAATGCCATTATTCAATGCGCTAAATTTGGTGTGCAAACAACCGGAGCTGAAATTTACGTCACTCATTTTCCTTGTATTAATTGTTGTAAGGCGATTATACAGGCAGGAATTAAAACGGTGATTTATGCAGAAAATTATAAAAATCATCCTTACGCGGTTGAGCTATTTGAAGATGCTGGTGTAACAGTTAGACAAGTTGAACTAGAAGAGATGATCCTTGATACGAATAGTCAAGAAAAGCTTAATTTAACTGCGGATTTATTGGACAAACTTTCAGCGTCAGGTCTTGATGCAAATGAAGTAAGACCATTATATGAGAAAGCTTCCAAGCTATACGGTATGTAATGAAAGGAAACCTGTGGGTGCTAGCGCTCTTTTCACTACTTGGTGTGTTCAGTGTTGATTCCTACTATGCCGTTTCTGTGAGTAGTATTTTGTTGATTTGGTTATGGAAAGGTAAGAGAAGGCTATTGTTGTTAGCTACCCTTACCTTCCTACTATCTTTTAGTTACACAGTTCTCACAAACAGCTCCAATATCACCTCTTTAAAAGAAGGTGATGTATCCTTAAATGGGAAAATCTCTTCGCTACCTCAAGTTGATGGTGATTCTCTTTCTTTTGAAGCTTCCACAATTAATGAGAATTTAAAGGTACAGTATTATTTATCATCAGAAGTGGAAAAGAATGATTTGAGAAATTTAAAAGTAGGCCACATGTGTCGTTTTTCAGGGACGCTTAAACCCCCATCACCCCTAAGAATACCTTCTCTTTTCAACTACGAACGTTACCTTTATCATAAAAAAATTCACTGGATTTATGAACTGAATGAAAAACCAACATGTTTACCATTATCCAAATCACTGATCGTAAAGATTCAACAATACCGGCAGAAAGTTGTATCTGACATTACAGTCGTTTTTCCTATTCAACTTCAAGGGCTAGCGGCATCGTTACTTGTTGGCGATCGCAGCTTATTACCCACTGATGTCACTGATGCTTATCAAGAATTGGGTTTGAGTCATGTACTTGCTGTATCGGGTTTACACGTAGGTGTCATAGGAGGTTTGTTTTTCTGGCTAATGATACGAATTGGTGTGACAAGAGAGAAAGCGTATAGTGCGCTTTTCATATTTTATCCTTTTTACCTTATTTTTACAGGTGGTGCACCATCGGTCGTTAGAGCGTCTTTAATGGCTATGACAGTTGTATTTAGTTTGCGGTTTCAGTTAAAGTTTAATCCTCTTGATGGAATTGCGGCAGCTTGTTTAATAACACTATTTGTAAATCCTTACTATGCTTATCATATTGGATTTCAACTTTCTTTTCTTATTGCTTTTGCTTTAATCGTATCCTCTCATACAATCTTGAAGCGTTATCAACATCCGTTCACCAAACTTCTTGCTTTATCGATTCTCGCTCAAGTGATTTCTTTTCCTCTTGTCATTTATCACTTTCATCAAATTTCTTTTATTAGTTTAGGATTGAACCTCATTTACGTTCCATTTATTTCAATAATCGTTTTACCAGCTCTGTTGCTTCTTTTCCTATTACAAACGCTTTCCGCATCCTTTCTTTTTACGGTTTTGTCTGAGCTACTCGCTACGCTTATTGCGTCCATTCATCGTTTGTTGTTGTTTCTTTCAGAGTTAAACATGAATGTGGTTTTCGGAGCGATGTCAGAAGGTATGCTAATTATTTCTTTAGGGGTTTGCTTTATCGTCGTTCTGTTATGGGAGCGAGGGTCACTTATGAAAGCAAGCGTAATTTGGTTGTTTTATTGCGGTGGACTGTACATAGCTCCTTACCTCAATCCGAATGGAGAGGTCACATTCATTGATGTTGGGCAGGGGGATAGTATTTTAATTATGCTCCCTTTTCAACAACAGGTTATTTTAATTGATACAGGCGGAAAACCGGATTTTGGCAAAGAAGAAATGTGGCGACAAAGAGAGTCAACATTTGACATAGGAGGTGATGTTGTTCTCCCATTTTTAAAGTCGAAAGGTATTCGTGAGCTTGATTTATTGCTGCTTACTCATGGTGATTTTGATCATGCGGGTGGAGCGAAAGAGATTTTAGAAGGCATCTCTATAAAAAGATTGTTACTTGATCAAGGTAGTGAACAAACGGAAGTCGAAGCGAATATAATGCAAATCGCACGAACAAAAAGTGTTCCTGTATCAAACGCAAAAGTAGGACAATCGTGGAGCGTAGGGGAGGAAAATTTTACTATTGTTCAGGCGTTACAGACGAAGGAAGAGAACGATGGGAGTATCGTTTTGCATGCTAGCGTTGGCGGATATAGCTGGCTTTTAATGGGGGATGTCGAAGCGGAGGGAGAACGTCAACTTCTTGCTGGTCACTCTCTTCCGAAAATTGACGTGGTAAAAGTAGGCCATCATGGTAGCGTTACTTCTAGCTCACAAGAGTTCATTGACCGTGTCACCCCCAAAATTGCGATCATATCAGTTGGGGAAGATAACCGCTATGGTCATCCTGATGAAGAAGTTTTAGAACGCTATCAAGAGCGCGGTGTCTCTATTCTTCGAACCGACGTAAATGGCGCGATTCAATACACATATCGATCGAATAAAAAAGGAAGCTGGTCCGTGATGTTAAATGGAAAATAGACTGCCTAGAGGCAGTCTATTTAGCCAAGTGCTTTAATAATTACAGCCGTGAAGAAAATGATGGAAAAGAATAAAAATGGTACAACGAAGCCAACAGCTGATTGAACAGCGTCATTATCCTTAGCTTGAACATCTTTTTCGAACTCGTTCATTTGCCTTCCCTCCTGCTTTCCCCTTAGTATTCACTGTTCACTACTAATGTAGTCTTTATGTAGGGGATTTCCTAAAAAGGTACATTTCAATCAATATTGTATCATGTATTCCACTTTATGTCTTTAATCTTCAGTAACTGTTACAGTTTTGATGAGAGGAATTTATTCGAAATAATCACTCCCTTTCCTGTAAAGAGTTGTCACCCATACTTTAAGTTTGCATAGGATATCCTATCTACTACACACCGAACATCGTTGCTTCATGAGAGTCCTAGGCCTTATGAAGGAGCGTTTACTATAAATGGGAGGCTGGTTATAGCAGCCGGCTTCCCTTTTCTACTTGCCAACATCGTTTTGACGGATTAGGATAGAAATGGACGAATAAAAACGAGGTGTACATAGATGTCCATTTCAGACTTAAAAAAGAAAATTAAACAAAACAAGTTAGATCTACTCTATCTCTTAACTGGCACAGAAACGTTCCTGATTGATGAATTACAAAAAATGATCATTAATCAGGCGCTTCCAGAAGAAGAGAAAGAATTTGGACTTGCTTATTATGACCTAAACGAAACACCTGTACAAGCTGCAGTAGAAGATGCTGAAACGCTGCCGTTTTTAGGGGAGAAGCGTGTCATTATATTAAAGAATCCATTGTTTTTAACAGCTGCTAAGGATAAGAGCAAAATAGAGCATGATCTGGACTCGCTTCAGCGATATGCTGAAAACCCATCTCCTTTTACAATTCTTATTATTGAAGCCCCTTATGAAAAGCTGGATGAGCGGAAAAAATTGGTGAAAACCATTAAGAAAGCAGGAGCATTTGTTAAAGCCGAGGCGTTACAAGAAAATCATTTGGGTGACTGGCTTCAGCAACGCGCAAAGCAACACGGTGTTTCTCTTGATCAGGAAGGCGAAGAGAGGCTTGTTCAGTTAACAGGTAGTCACTTGATGTTACTGCAACAGGAAATAGATAAAATGGCACTATACGTTGGAGAAGGTGGCATTGTCAATGCGGAAGTTGTTGATCTTCTTGTTGCAAGAACATTAGAAAATGATATTTTTGCCTTAATTGATCGTATCGTAAGGAAAGACTTAAACAAAGCGTTCCGCATTTTATATGATTTACTTAAAATCAATGAAGAACCCATTAAAATTCTTTCGTTAATTGGCAGGCAGTTTCGGATTATTTATCAGGTTAGTGAACTTACGAAGAGAGGATATGGTCAGAAGCAAATGGCTTCCACTCTTAAATTGCATCCTTATGCAGTGAAAATTGCACAGCAACAATGTCGAAGTTTCGAAGAAGAAAAATTACGCTTTATTTTAGATCAAATTGCTGAATCGGATTATGAAATGAAAACAGGTAAAATGGATAAAAAACTGATTCTTGAATTGTTAGTTACTAAAATTAAAAATGCATAAAAAAAGCTGTTGGGATATCCCAACAGCTTTTAACGTTTTTAAGGAATTACGCTGAAATCTCGTTGTACATTTTAGTTAGACGAGATTTTTTACGTGCTACTGTGTTTCTATGAATGATTCCTTTGTCAGCAGCTTTGTCGATGCGCTTAGAAGCTTGGTTAAGAGCTGTTTTCGCAGCTTCAACGTCTTTAGCTTCAACTTTCGCTTCAAAAGTCTTGATTGCAGAACGCATTTCAGATTTGAAAGCAATGTTATTAGCGCGACGATCAGATTGAGTTCTAACGCGTTTAACCGCAGATTTAATATTTGGCATACCTTTCACCTCCTTGCAAGGCTTAACAATTCCATGTCATATCCGTGCATAGAACAAGAAACATTCTATCAAATAGGACAATGAATTGCAATAGAGAATGAAAACCTTATTTCGGGGTTACGCTAACAGGTAACAGATAGAACAAGGGGTGATCTGATGGGAAGCGTTGAACTAGATAACTATCAAGTAAGGACAGATCTAGCGGTAGAAGCGCAGGAAATGGTGAAAGAAAAGAAAGCAAAAAGCATGAAGGAAGAGCAACCTGATGGGTTAAAGGGCGTTATCGTCAAAGAAAGAACCGAACAGGGTGTAAGCATTACAACAGTCGAGGTAACAAAACAAGGCGAGAAAGAAATTGGCAAAAAAGCGGGACACTATTTAACTTTTGAAGTACAGGGCATCAGAAGAAAAGACTCAGCTCTCCAACAGACCGTTCAAGATGTTTTTGCTCATGAGTTTGCTGCATTTCTAAAGCAACAGAATATCTCCAAAGAAGCAAGTTGTCTGATTGTAGGTCTTGGGAATTGGAACGTGACCCCTGATTCACTAGGTCCTCTCGTTGTTTCTAATTTGCTTATTACAAATCATTTATTCGAACTTCAACCCGAAACCGTTTCAGAGGGTTTTCGCCCTGTAAGTGCGATTACGCCTGGTGTGATGGGGATCACTGGAATTGAGACGAGCGATATTATTCATGGGGTTATCGAAAAAGCAAAGCCAGACTTCGTGATTGCGATCGATGCGCTGGCATCGCGTTCAATTGAGCGGGTTAACACTACGATTCAAATATCTGATACGGGTATTCACCCTGGCTCAGGTGTTGGAAATAAACGAAAAGAATTAAGCTTTGATACGCTTGGAATTCCCGTTATCGCCATTGGTATTCCAACTGTTGTTGATGCGGTTTCTATCACGAGTGATACAATCGATTTTATCTTAAAGCATTTTGGAAGGGAATTAAAAGAAAAAGGTAAACCATCCAAATCACTCGCACCAGCTGGCATGACCTTTGGTGAGAGGAAGACATTTACAGAAGAAGATTTACCGGACGAAGGAAAGAGACAAACGTTTCTTGGAATGGTTGGTACGCTTGAAGATGAGGAAAAGCGAAACTTAATTCGCGAGGTGCTTGCACCTATGGGGCACAACTTAATGGTTACACCAAAAGAAGTTGATGTTTTTATAGAGGATATGGCGAATGTGATTTCTGGTGGTCTAAATAGTTGCTTGCATGGAGAAGTGGATCAACAAAATAGTGGTATGTATACTCATTAGGTATATCGATTATCTTTTGGCATACGTATAGAAAAGAAGGACAGGCTTTATTAGGAAGGGGCCGGAGAGATGGCGTCATTTTTTATGAAAACTTTTCTCCTTGTTTCATTACTTTTGTTTGGAGTGCTTTTAGGAATGGAACAAGCTTCTAAAAATATGAATAACATGCAGGCAAATGAAAATACAGGTGCATTTCAGATTAATACGACTAACGGGGTAGAGGCTGAAATTCTTGGAACTTCCATTACTCATGATGATCTACAAAGTAAACAAAAGACACTTGAAGATGCAAACGAATTTAATGTACTTGGACAATTAGGTAGTACTGTGAGCGAATGGGTATCATCGCTCATTCAAGCGATTTTATCATTTGTGTTTACGGTTATTACAACTTTGCTATCGTTTTTCCAAAGGTAAAAGGGCGCGTTTGTGCCCTTTTTTGTTAGGTTTCCTTTTAATTTTAGTGCGAATGTAGAGATGTGATAACTGTACTTCTAAGATATAGGCGGATTGCGGATTGAATCTAGACAGCGGTATTGCTATAATCTATACTAGCGTAGTTTCGCCTTAGGAGTGATTGTAGATGAACCTTGAAGAAAAGTTAAAAAGACAGTCCAGGATTCGAAATTTTTCCATCATTGCTCATATTGACCATGGGAAATCGACTCTTGCCGACCGTATTTTAGAACGGACAGGTGCGTTAACTGACCGTGAAATGAAAGATCAGACGCTTGATGCGATGGATCTTGAACGTGAACGAGGAATTACGATTAAACTGAATTCTGTTCAGCTTACTTATACAGCGAAAGATGGAGAAGAATACATTTTTCATTTAATCGATACACCGGGTCACGTCGACTTCACTTATGAAGTATCCAGAAGTCTCGCCGCTTGTGAAGGAGCGCTATTAATTGTCGATGCAGCACAGGGGATCGAGGCACAGACGTTAGCAAACGTTTATCTTGCTCTTGATAATGACTTAGAAATCCTTCCAGTTATTAATAAAATTGACTTACCTAGTGCTGAGCCAGAGAGAGTGCGTCAAGAAGTAGAAGACGTTATTGGTTTGGACGCATCTGAAGCTGTATTAGCTTCTGCTAAGTCTGGGATTGGTATCGAGGACATTCTAGAGCAAATTGTTGAGAAAGTGCCCGCGCCTCAAGGCGATCCCGATGGCCCGCTTCAAGCGCTTATTTTTGACTCACTCTATGATCCGTATAGAGGGGTTGTCGCATACATTCGAATTACAGAAGGGTCTGTAAAAGTCGGAGATAAAATTCGCATGATGGCAACAGGTAAAGAATTTGAAGTGAATGAACTCGGGGTGTTTAACCCTAAGCCAGTTGCTAAGAAGGAGCTTTCTGTTGGTGATGTTGGTTTTCTAACTGCTGCGATTAAAAACGTGGGCGACTCCCGCGTAGGTGATACCATCACATCAGTGAAAAATCCAGCTGCCAATCCACTCCCGGGTTATCGTCGAATGAATCCGATGGTGTATTGTGGACTTTATCCAGTTGATTCTGCTCAATACAATGATCTTCGTGAAGCCCTTGAACGCCTTGAACTTAATGATTCCTCCCTTCAATATGAAGCAGAAACTTCTCAGGCTCTTGGGTTTGGTTTCCGCTGTGGTTTCCTTGGACTTCTTCATATGGAGATTGTTCAAGAGCGTATTGAAAGAGAGTTTAACATCGATCTCATTACAACAGCACCAAGTGTTATATACCAGGTGAAACTTACTGATGGAGAAGAAGTTATTATCGATAACCCTGCAATGATGCCTGACGCTCAATCGATCGCAGAAGTGCAAGAGCCATATGTAAAAGCAACAATTATGGCACCTAACGACTATGTTGGAGCGATTATGGAGTTATGTCAGGGCAAACGTGGTGATTTCATTGACATGCAGTACATGGATGAAAGTCGTGTGAATATTGTTTATCATATCCCGCTTTCTGAAATTGTCTATGATTTCTTTGACCAATTGAAGTCAAGCACGAAAGGGTATGCATCCTTCGACTACGAGTTAATTGGTTACCGAGAATCGAACCTAGTGAAAATGGACATTCTTCTAAACGCTGAGAAGATTGATGCACTTTCTATTATTGTTCACAGAGACTTTGCTTATGATCGCGGGAAAGACATTACAGAAACGTTGAAAGATCTTATTCCAAGACAGCAATTTGAAGTGCCGATCCAAGCTTCTATCGGGCAGAAAATTGTTGCGCGATCAACCATTAAAGCGATGCGTAAAAACGTACTTGCAAAATGTTACGGTGGAGATATTTCACGTAAACGTAAGCTTCTTGAGAAACAAAAAGAAGGTAAAAAACGAATGAAAACGGTAGGGAAAGTCGAAGTGCCACAAGAAGCATTTATGGCTGTTCTTCGCCAGGATAATACAAAGAATAATTAAGGTGCTTTAGTTGAAGTCCTGAGTTGATTTTTATACCATGTAGGTTAGAAGACCGCAGAGCGTTTCTGCGGTCTTTACATTATGTTAGAAAGCAGTGATTGAAATGGTTAACGCTGTTTATTTACACATCCCCTTTTGTGATTATATTTGTCACTATTGTGATTTTAATAAAGTATTTATGCAGGGACAGCCTGTAAATGATTATTTGGCTCATATGGATTTGGAAATGAAACATACCCTTGAACAGTTTCCAACGGATCGTATTGAGACTATTTTCGTAGGGGGAGGCACTCCTACCGCGCTCAATGAGGAGCAGCTAGAACGTTTTTTGAAGGATGTTCAAAATCGTTTTGGGCCTTATCTATCTGATTCTGTTGAATTTTCGATGGAAGCAAATCCAGGGAGCGTCACACCTGAGAAGCTAAGAATTATGAAAGCTTATGGGGTGAATCGCTTAAGTATAGGAGCTCAAGCATTCCAGGATTCTCTCCTAAATAAACTTGGGAGAGGGCATTCAGTTACAGAAATTGGGGAAATTGTTCGGATGGCACAGAACGAAGGTTTTGTGAATCTTTCCTTAGATCTTATGTTCGGTTTACCAGATCAAACAATTCCTCAGTTTTCAGAGTCAATTACGAAAGCGATTGAATTAGGAATCACGCACATTTCTTCTTATTCCTTACAAGTAGAGAAAAAAACGGTTTTCTACAACAAATGGCGTAAAGGTGAATTACCACTTCCTACCGAAGAAGCAGAAGCTGATATGTATGAAATGCTAATAACGCGTCTTGAAAAAGCTGGTCTATTGCAATACGAGATTAGCAATTTTGCAAAACCGGGTTATGAAAGCAAACACAATATTACGTATTGGAAGAATAATGAGTACTACGGAATAGGCGCTGGTGCTCACAGCTATATTGGTGGGGTTAGAAGAGCAAATGCCGGTCCTCTCAAGCAGTATATGACAAAGATCGATGAAAGTGGTTTTCCATATATGGATGATAACGTTCTAACGGAAAACGAGCGAATGGAAGAAGAAATGTTTATGGGCCTCCGCATGAAAGAAGGCGTTTCAAAAGAAACGTTTCAAAAGAAGTTCAATCACTCGATCGAAGATGTATTTAGTGAGCAAATCAATAAGCTCGTTCAAAATCAACTTATACAAGACACCGGGACACACATTACCTTAACAGAACAAGGTTTCTTTTTAGGTAACGAAGTGTTTCAGGAATTTCTTGCGATTTAGTTTCTTTGAGATAAGACAGAATGACTGGATAGAACGCTTTATTTAAGGGGGAGATTGTGTTCTTTCTCTCCTTTTCATAAAAAATATTGTTTGGGTACAATAATGATTAACGTAATGATTGACAACTAAAATAAGTTTCTGTTACCTTATTATTAGATTTAGCACTCAGTCCTTTAGAGTGCTAACAGAGGTGATGAGGAGATGTTAACAGAACGTCAACTATTCATTTTGCAGTTGTTAATTAACGACTATATTCAAACGGCAGAACCGGTTGGATCACGAACGATTTCAAAACGTGAAGACGTTACTTTTAGCTCTGCAACTATTCGCAACGAACTTGCAGATCTTGAAGAGATGGGTTATATCGAGAAGACGCATAGCTCTTCTGGCAGAGTACCATCCGAAAAAGGCTATCGTTTTTACGTGGATCATCTTCTATCTCCACCTGTGCTTTCAAAAAAAGACGTGAATAACATTCATTCTCTTTTTGCTGAGAGAATGGTGGAAGTAGAAAAAGTGATTCAGCAATCTGCGGGTATCCTTTCTGAACTCACTCAATATACGTCAATTATTCTTGGACCTGAAGTTTTTGAAACAAGACTTCGCCAGATACAAATTATTCCTTTATCTAAGGATACAGCTGTCGTTATTTTAGTAGCTGACAGTGGACATGTTGAGAATCGAACGATGAAAATTCCGCCCTCGGTTAGCATGTCTGATATTGAAAAAGTTGTTAACATTATGAATGAGCGCTTGAAGGATGTGCCGCTTATTTCCTTGAAGTCCACCATGATGAAAGAAATGGCAACTGTTTTGAAGAAGCATATCGAGAATTATAATCAAGTGAATACAATGCTTGAAAGTCTTTTCCTCTATACGAATGCAGAGAAAGTTTATTACGGAGGTAAGACAAATATTCTTACTCAGCCTGAGTTTAAAGACATAGACAAAGTCAGGTTATTACTTAATACCTTCGAACAAGATGATGTGATGTATAATATTCTTCGTCCCGAGAAAAACGGGATCGAAGTTAAAATTGGTCAAGAAAATGATCTTGAAGCGATGCAACACTGTAGTATTGTGACAGCAGATTATTTTATTGAAGGAAAACGAATGGGCTCCATTGCCTTACTAGGACCGACTAGAATGGAGTATCAACGGTCAATGAGCATTCTGGGTTTCCTTGCTAATGATCTTACAAAGACGCTTACGGATCGATATCAAAGTTTCAAACACTGGTAATTTGGTAATAGTGAAGAAGGTGGGAGAAACATTTCTTCCATCCTTTTCTATGAGAGATTGATTTGGTATATTTCGATAGGGAGGTGAAATTCGTGGAAAAGCAAAACAGTCATCAAGAGGAAGAAGAGCTTCTAACGGAAGAGGAAGAGAATCTTGAGCAAAATGCTGAAGAGAATGATGAACCTGAAGTGATTGAAGTATCTGAAACCAATGAAAATGAAGAGCTTGAAAACTTGGAACAGCAAGTAGAAGAGCTTGAGAATAAATATATGCGGACACAGGCAGAGTACGATAACTTCCGCCGTAGAACACGTGAAGAACGTAGTGCAGATGCTAAATACCGTTCTCAGAAATTGGCTGAAGGGCTACTTCCGGCAATGGATAACTTCGAACGTGCACTAGCTGTTCAAAGTGATAATGAGCAAGTAACGTCATTGCTTACTGGAATGGAAATGGTCTATCGTCAGTTAAAAGAAGCACTTGCAAATGAAGGTGTAGAGGAAGTTGGTACTGTAGGAGAAGCATTCAACCCGCATCTCCATCAAGCAGTTATGCAGGTTGAATCAGATGAACATGATTCAGATGTGGTTGTAGAGGTCTTACAAAAAGGCTATCAATTAAACGATCGCGTCCTTCGACCAGCAATGGTAAAGGTAAGCTCTTAACTACATAACAAGAAATAGGAGGTAGAATGTAATGAGTAAAATTATTGGTATTGACTTAGGTACAACAAACTCTTGTATCGCTGTAATGGAAGGCGGAGAAGCTACCGTTATCCCTAACCCGGAAGGTAGCCGTACAACACCATCTGTCGTTGCATTTAAAGATGAAGAACGTCTAGTAGGTGAAGTTGCGAAGCGTCAAGCAATTACAAACCCTAACACAATTCAATCAATCAAACGTCATATGGGTACGGATTATAAAGTAGACGTTGAGGGTAAATCATTTTCTCCTCAAGAAATTTCTGCAATCATCCTACAAAAACTAAAATCATACGCTGAAGATTATCTTGGTGAAGGCGTTGAAAAAGCGGTTATTACAGTTCCTGCATACTTTAACGATGCTGAGCGTCAAGCAACAAAAGATGCTGGTAAAATCGCTGGTCTTGAAGTAGAGCGTATTGTAAACGAACCAACTGCTGCAGCGCTTGCTTACGGTCTTGATAAAGAAGACGAAGATCAAACAATCCTAGTATTTGACCTTGGTGGTGGTACGTTCGACGTATCAATCCTTGAACTTGGTGGAGGCGTATTTGAGGTTAAGTCGACTGCTGGTGACAACCGTCTTGGTGGTGACGACTTTGACCAGGTGATTATTGATCACTTAGTTGCTGAATTCAAGAAAGATACGGGTGTTGATCTTGGTCAAGATAAAATGGCACTTCAACGTTTGAAAGATGCTGCTGAAAAAGCGAAAAAAGATCTTTCAGGAGTAGCTCAAACTCAAATTTCTCTTCCATTTATCACAGCGGATGCTTCAGGTCCTAAACACCTTGAGCTTAACCTAACTCGTGCTAAATTCGAAGAGCTTTCTGCAAACCTAGTAGAACGTACAATGGCGCCTACTCGCCAGGCTCTTAAGGATGCTGGAATGTCACCATCTGAGCTTGATAAAGTCATTCTTGTTGGTGGGTCTACTCGTATTCCTGCAGTACAAGATGCGATTAAGAAGGAAACTGGACAGGATCCTCATAAAGGTGTAAACCCTGATGAAGTTGTTGCTCTTGGTGCAGCGATTCAAGCTGGTGTTATCGCCGGTGATGTGAAAGACGTTGTTCTTCTTGACGTAACGCCTCTTTCTCTAGGAATTGAAACTATGGGTGGTGTATTTACGAAGCTTATTGAACGTAATACAACGATCCCTACAAGTAAGTCACAGACGTTCTCAACTGCAGCTGATAACCAGCCTTCAGTGGACATTCATGTCCTTCAGGGTGAGCGTGAAATGGCTCAGTATAACAAAACGCTTGGTCGCTTCCAACTGACTGATATTCCTCCAGCTCCACGAGGAACTCCGCAAATCGAAGTATCATTTGATATCGATAAAAACGGTATCGTGAACGTTCGTGCGAAGGATCTTGGTACGAATAAAGAACAGTCTATTACAATCAAATCTTCAAGTGGTCTTTCAGATGATGAAATTGAAAACATGGTGAAAGACGCTGAAGCGAACGCTGAAGAAGATAAGAAGCGTCGTGAAGAAGTTGAAACTCGCAACGAAGCTGATCAGTTGGTATTCACTACTGAGAAAACTCTTAAAGACCTTGAAGGTCAAGTAGAGGAAGAAGAAGTAACAAAAGCGAATGAAGCGAAAGATAAAGTGAAAGCAGCTCTAGAAAAAGACGACATTGAAGAAATTCGCACTGCGAAAGATGAACTTCAAGAAGTTGTTCAAGCACTTTCAATGAAAGTCTATGAACAAGCTGCGCAAGCTCAACAAGCTCAAGCTGGCGAAGAAGGCGGAGCAGAGCAAGCAGATGATAACGTTGTTGACGCTGAATATGAAGAAGTAGACGACGACAAAAAGTAAGAAAATGATACGAAAAAAAGTCAAAGTCAGGCGTATCTTGACTTTGACTTTTTTCGTTTTAACCACCTGCTGACAAAGTGGCGTTAAAAGGTTCATTGAAATAACTTTAGAGTCTAGAAAAAATCACAAGTTACGTTTTTTTCCATACATGAAAAAAGGGTTGAACTTTTGAGGTTAGCGGAGCAAAACGATAGTTTTCTGCTACAATTTTTATTTAGCTAGGATCAGTTTAGCCTACGATAACTGTTAACGTTCACTGGTGCTAACGATATAGTATTGCAGAGCGTATA